>JAUIJH010000001.1 GCA_030431335.1 Alphaproteobacteria bacterium | reverse complement strand
CGTCGTCGTTGAGTTGAATGACGATCTCTGAGATACGCGACCGCTGGCTGCTCCAGGAAGATTGCTGCGGAGATGGAATGGGGTCGGGCGGGTCGGCCTGGGCGTTCAGGCCGACCGTCATCACCTCTAGCGGCAGATCGAGTTCGAACGTCTCGAGCAAGATCTCGCTAAGATTCCCCTCCATGTCGGAGACGGCGCCCGGCACCACCTGTTTGAGGTCGACGAGGACGCCCGTCTCGTGCGCGGTGCCGACGAAGGGGTGGTCGAGCACGATGATGTCGTAGCGTTCGGCCAGCGGCTCGATATCCGCGTCGCCGAATTCCTTCAGCGTGCGCGTGTCCCAGTGGATCTCGATGTCGGGATTTTCCGCTTCGAAGGCAGCCTTGCTCGCCACGAGGCAGCCGAAGCCGCGGGGGTGATCCCAGCCAATACCTGTGAGGCGGCGTTTCGTCATTTGGATGCGTCCTTGGGGTCGGGTGCGGGTTGTTGGCGGTGGCCGAGGGCTTGGCTCAGCCGCTCGGCGGCGGCGGCGACGTGGGCGGTCGCCTGCGCGCGGTCCATGTTGGCGGTGAGCTGTTCCAGGTAGGGGATCGTCAGCGCGGCGACGACGCGGCCGCGATGGTCGCGCACCGGCAGCGAAAGGTTGGTGACGCCGTAGACGACCTGGCTTTCGATGACTTCCTGGCCGCATTCGCGCACCACCGCGCAGCGCGCCTCGATGGTGCGGGCGAAGTCCGGCGCGAGGCCCGCGAGGCGGGCGGCGATCTGCGCGGGCGGCGCGAAGGCGAGGATGACGACGCCCGAGCTGGTTTCCAGGAGCGGAAAGGTGGCGCCGACCTTGACCGCATAGCTCATCGGCAGCGGGCTCATCTCGCCGGCGAGGATGAGGAGTCGGTCCCCTTCCGCCACGCCCAGATGGCAGGACTGCTTGGTGGTGAGGGCGAGCTCTTCCAGGATCGGCTGCGCGATGCGCACGAGGCGCGAGACCGGCGGATGGCGGTGGGCGAGTTCGAACAGGCGCAGCGACAGGTAATAGCGGTCCGTCGCGTCGTCCTTGGCGACGAAGCCGCGCCGCTCCAGCGCGATCATGGTGCGGTAGATCTCGCCCATGGAGCGGCCGAGCGTCTTGGTCAGCTCGCTCATGGCGATGCCGTCGGGCAGGTCCGCCAACGTCTCGATGATGTCGAGGGCCTTGTCGACCGCCGGCACCTGATAGTCGGATTTCTTGCCCCGCTCGGCCATCACAGCGTTCCGAGCACGGTGGAGATGGCCGGCACCACGATGAGGAGCGCCGCCACGGCGAGGAAGGCGAACAGGAACGGCACGATGGCGCGCATGAAGCGCGTCAGCGGCACGCCGGTGGCCGCGCACGTGGTGAACATCACCGTGCCGACCGGCGGCGTGATGCCGCCCAGGTGGATCATGAACACGAAGACGACGCCGAAATGCACCGGGTCGATGCCGAGCTCGCGCGCCACCGGCATGAACATCGGCGCCAGGATCAGGATCAGCGCCGTGCCTTCCACCAGCATGCCCGCGACGAGCAGGATCAGCGAGATGACGATGAGCATCATGGTCGGATCGGCGGTGGCGGCAAGCAGCGCCTCGCCGACCGCCTGCGGGATGCGCTCGAAGGTGAGGATCCAGGTGAAGGCGGCCGAGACGGCGAGCACCAGCAGGATGGCGGACGTGGTGACGACGGTGTTGCGCAGCGCCTGCCAGACGGCGCGCCACGACGCCTCGCGATAGATCGCCATGAAGAGCGCGGTGTAGGCGACCGCGACGCCGCCGGCTTCGGACGGCGTGAAGACGCCGCCGCGGATGCCGACCACGATGAGGACGGGCATCAGGATCGCCGGCAGCGCGCCGAGGAGCGCCGGGCCGAGCGGGGTCTCGCGCGGGCCCTTGATGGCCGGATCCCAGCCGGCGCGCTTCGCCAGGATGTGGACCACCACCATCAGCGCCACGGACAGCACGAAGCCCGGCAGCACCGCGCCCAGGAACAGGCGTCCGATGGAGGTGTCGGTGACGAAGCCGAACAGGATGAGGCTGATGCCGGGGGGGATCAGCGGCGCGATCAGCGCCGAGGAGGCGGTGACGGCGGCCGAGAACGGCGCCGGATAGCCGCGCCGCGTCATCTCCGGCACCAGGATCTTGGACTGCATCGCCGCGTCGCCGTTGGCCGAGCCCGACATGCCGGCGAGCAGCGTCGACAAGAGGACGTTGGTCTTGGCGAGGCCGCCCGACAGCGGGCGCGTGAGGAGCATGGCGAAGTCCATCACCCGCCGCGTGATGCCCGACACGTTCATCAACTCGCCGGTGAGGATGAACAGCGGCACCGCGAGCAGGGGAAAGCTCTGCGTACCGGCGATGATGCGCTGCGCGAAGGCGACGTCCATGATCGCCGGATCGCTCGCCACCCACATCAGCGACAGCGCCAGCAGCACCAGCGCGATCGGCACGCCGAGCGCAATGAGGACGGCGAATCCCACTCCCGAAAGTGCGAGCATCAGCCGTTCCGGGCGTTGCGGTCCGCGAGGACCTTGGGGATGACGAGGATCTGGGCCAGCGACAGCAGGAGGAAGCCGATGGGCATCGAGGCGTAAAGCCAGCCGATGGAGATGCGCAGCGAGGGCATGATCATGCCCGCCCGCTGGAACAGCTGCCAGCCGATGCTGGCCATGGCGAGCGTCAGCATCGCGAGCGCGATCTGGCGGACCACGATCAGCACCGGATAAAGGCGCGCCGGTATCATCTCGTCGACCACGTCGACCGCGAGGTGTGCGCGGTCGAATTCGGCGAGGCCGAGACCGAGGAACACCATCCACGCGAAGATCAGTGTGGACAGGTCGTAGGAATAGGTGAGGGGGGCGCCGAACACGTAGCGCATGACCACCGCGACGACGACGAGCAGCGCCATCAGCACCGTCATCGCCACCGTGAGGACGGACAGGACGAAATCGAGGATCCGTCCCGCCTGCCAGGCGATGGCGAGCACCGGCCCCTTGCGCACGGTCTCTACCGCATCGGTCATTGTCAGACGCCCCGCAGCCGGATCAGTTGTCGATGATGGCGCGGGCGCGCTGGTAGAGCCCGTCCGACCACTCGGGGAAGGCGTCGGCGATGCCGCCGGCACGGGCCGAGAACTTCGACTTGTCGATGTCGCTGATCACGGTCATGCCGCTGTCGCGCAGGGTCTGGATGCCGGCCTCATAGCCTTGCAGCGCGGTTTCGCTCATCGAGGCGCAGGCCGCGTCGGCCTCTTCCTGGACGATCGCCTGGTTCTCTTCCGACAGGCTGTTGAACAGGCTGGCGCTGATCACCACCGGCGAGATGTCGAGGATGTGGTTGGTCTGGATGAGGTACTTGGCGTGCTCCTGGTGCTTCTGGTCCAGGATCGCGGCGGGGGGCGCCTCGGCGGCGTCGATCACGCCCTGGGCGAGGGCGCTATAGACTTCCGGCCACGGCATCGGGGTCGGCGCGGCGTCGAAAACCTGCTTCACCATCTCTGTATAGACGGTGACCGGCTGCACCCGCATCTTGAGGCCCTTCATGTCCTCGGGGGTGTGGACCTCGGTGTCGCGCGTATAAAGATCGCGGATACCGAAAGCGAAGTAGCAAAGAACCTTGACGTTGCTCTCTTCGGCCTTGGTTTCCAATTCGCCGACGAGGTCGCTGGCGAGGAATTTCTTGGCCGCTTCGAAGTTCGGATACATGAACGGATAGACGATCACCGAAAAGTCGGGGACGTAGTTGGCGATGGTGCCGACGCCGACCTGGCCGATCATGTTGCCGCCGAGCGTGATCTGCTCGGTGATCTGCGAGTTCTCGCCGAGCTGGCCGGAGGGGAACATTTCCACGTTCACTTCGCCGCCGGTCCGCTCGTTGATCTTGTCGGCCATCGTCTGGCCGGCCGTGTTCACGAAGTGGCTCGGCGAGTTCATGTGCGCGTAGCGGATGGTGGTTTCCGCCGACGCGGATGCGGCGCCCGCAACAAGGACGGCGGCCGCCAGGGGCACGCTGAAACGCTTCATAGATTTCCTCCGGGTTGGTTTCTGACGGACCGATCCGATCCGCCGCAGTTTCATATATGAGAATAGATTTTCATGAGCGCGTCAAGCGAGGTTAAACCCGTTCGCGCGCGTTTCGGCAATCGCGAACAGGTTAATTCGCGCGCGGCGCGCGCACGCCCTCGGCGGGCGCCGGTTGGGGCGCCCCGTCGACTTTTTGGAGATTCTTCGGAAGCCTAGCGCTGGCGAAGCGGGGCGAAGGCGCCGGTGGGCTCGGGGTAGTCGTCGGCCGGTTGGGCGGCGATGGCGGCGATACGCGCCTCCAGGGCCTGGAGCGCCGCCGTGCCGCTGGCAACGGTGAGGGCCGTGCGGTAGGTGCGGCTTTCGCCGTGCTCCAGCGTGATGAGCTCGCCGCGCTCGCGGGCGGCGGCGCGTCCGAGCACGTGGTTGGTGCACGGTTCCAGGCCCAGCGTGTACATGCCGGACGCCAGGTTCTGCCATTCCAGGTGGCAGGGAAACTCGGCCTTGCGCGTCTCCACCAGGAAGGCGAGGGACAGGCGGTCGTTGAGGAGGGCGACCGGCACCACGCCGTCCGCGTCGGCGGCCATCTCGTGCTCCCAGACCTGTTCCAGGAACGGGTGCCGCGGGCCGGCCATGGTGCGGTAGCCAACGCCCTGGGCGCGGTAAGGCTCGCCCGCGTGGCTCGCCCAGACCGCCTCGCGGACCGGCGCCAGATAGCGGGCGCCGTCATCGAGCAGCGGGTAGCCGACGTTGATGTGGTAGAGCAGCATGTGCGGCGTAGCAGAGAAGCCGAGATTTTCCACCCGGTCGACGATGCGGACGGTATCGCCGCCCATGTCGGCCTCGATGCGGCGCGTCAGTTGCAGGTTCTCGCCGAACACGGTGGCCTGGTGCACCACCCCCTCGCACCACAGGACGCAGCGCTCGCCCTCCCACGCTTCGCCATAGCCGGCGAGCCGCGCGGGGATGGTGCTGGCACGTCCGTGCAAGGTGTGCCGCACGCTCTTGCGGAAGGGGTAGTTGTAGTGGTCGGCCGGCTCGTCCTCCGGGCCGAGCGCATGGTCGAGCCCGCAGGTGACGAAGAGGCCCGTGAAGGAGCGCAGCCAGCCGAGCCCGCCTTCCGCCTCTGCCTCGCCCAGGCCCGGATGGCGCAACCCCGAGGGCGAGTGCCAGCCGATGGGCACGCCCTTGTACTCGCACTCGGCGATGTCGAAGCCCCGGTCGACCGCGACGGTGAAGCGCAGCCCCGTGCCGGTGCGAAATTCCAGGAGCCGCACGCCGCGCTCGCGCCCGTCTTCCAGTGTCATCAGCCGCACGCCGGCGAACTGGGACGGGGAGCCGGCACGGGCCAGAAGGTCCGCGCGCGACAGGTCGGTATCGAAGAGGGTCGGCATTGTCACCACGCGTTGTCGCGCCGCGGCGAGGGGCTCGCGGCCGCGCGGATTCGAGCGCCCGGCCGGCGAGGTGTCAACCGGGCAGCGCGGCGGGTCGTCAGCAGGTCGGCGGGGCGATGCGGGGCGCAGCGGCATCGCGCGCGACGCCGAGGCGCAGCGGCGTGCGGGCGAACTTTTCGAGGAAAGCGGCGAGCTGGCGCACGGTGAGGTCGAGCATTGCCGCGCCGCCGGCCGGCGTCGCCGCGCCGGGGTCGCCGAAATAGCCGCGATCGTCGGCCTGGAAGATGGCCGCCCAGCCGGCGCCCGCCTCGCTCACCGGGTCGACGTCGTGGCCGGGGGCGATCCAGGGCTGGATCAGGCGCGGCGGCAGATCGCGGCTGCGGGCGGCGACCGCGGCGGCGGCCGCCTCGCCGCTGACCGCCATCACCAGCGCGGTCTCCATCTCGCACGCATGGCCCGGCCCCTTGAGGCCGCCCGCGAGCAGGTCCGCCATCGCCCCGGCGGCGGGGGCGAAATAGTCGACCATGCCCACCGCATAGCCATCGGTGACCAGTTCGCCCACCAACGCGCGCAGCGGCGGCGAGTTACCGCCGTGGCCGTTGACGAAGACGGCGCGCGGGAACCCCGCATCGATGATGCTGCGGGCGATGTCGCCCAGCATGGCGAGGTAGGAGTTGAGGCGCAGGCTGATGGTGCCTGGCCAGCTCAGGTGGTGCGGCGTAAAGCCGAACGGCACGCCGGGCGCCACCAGGACCGGGGTGTCGGCCATGGCCGCCGCCGCCAGCTCCGCGACGGCGGCGCTGAGGCGGGCGTCCGTCTCGACGGGCAGATGATCGCCGTGCTGCTCGATGGAGCCGGTGGGAATGAGGACGAGGACGTTGTTGTCACGGGCCTCGACGAGCTCGCGCCGGGTCAGCTCTCCCCACACCAGGTGGCGCGGTGCGAAATGGCGTCTGGTGTCGGCGGACATGGCTCTCCCTCACGATCGTGCGGCGCGGCGTCAAGTTGATATCTTACGTAGGATTGTTTAAATATTTTTCGGCGACTCGGATAGGGAAAAGCAGGGAACGCGCATCGGACGCGCGCATCGGGAGGGCCCCAATGGACCAGATGGCGCGGGAGTCGACGGAGAAGAATCTCAAGAAGATGTCTCTGGCCGATCAAGTCTATGCACGGTTGCGCACCGAAATCCTGCATTGCCAGCTGCCGCCGGGCACGGAGCTGTCGGAGGCGGAGCTGGCGGCGCGGTTCGCCGTGTCCAAGACGCCGGTGCGCGAGGCGCTGGTCACCTTGCGCCAGGAGGGGCTGGTGCTGACCTTCCCGCGCCGCGGCTATCAGGTGGCGCCGATCACGTTCGGCGACATGAACGAGCTGTTCGATCTGCGCATCATGCTGGAGGCCGGCGCGGTCGAGCTCGCCTGCCAGCGCATCTCCGACGAGCAGGTCGCCCACCTCGGTGCGCTGGCGCAAGCCACCTACGACCGCGAGCAGGAGCCGACCATCGACCGCTTCATCGCCGCCAACCGCGAGTTCCACCTCGCCATCGCCAAGACGGCCGAGAACGGCCGGCTCCACGCCCTCCTGGAGCGGCAGATCCTGGAGTTGGAGCGCTTCTTCTATATCGGCGCGCACATGCGCGACGTGAACACGCAGACCGCCACGGAGCACGGCGAGATCGTGGCCGCGCTCGCCGCCCGCGACGTCGCCCGCTCGCGCGATCTGATGATCAGCCACAACGACGCGACCCGGCAAGGATTGATGCAGGTGCTGACCCGCTCGCCCAAGGGCTTCTCGATCACCATTTGACGCCAGTTCGCGAGGGTCCATCGGCAGCTCGATATGTCGGCTTCTCAACCATTCTCCCTCGCGCACGCCGCCCCGCTCGCCGAGCCGGTTGAGACGGGTTCGCTGTGGCAGGCGCTCACCCGGCCGAAGGCGCCGTTCGCGCCGCTGGTGGGCGACGTGCGGGCCGATCTCGCAATCGTGGGGGGCGGGTTTCTGGGGCTGTCGACGGCGCTGCATGGCGCGCGGGCGGGGCTGTCGGTGGCGCTCCTGGAGGCGCGCCAGCCGGGTTTCGGCGCGTCCGGGCGCAACACCGGCTTCGTGGTGCCGAGCCTGAAAAGCTCCATCGGGCCGGCCGAAGCAGAGGCGGCGCTGGGGCCGGTGTTCGCCGAGCGCCTGTTGCGGCTCGTCGCCGGCTCGGGGCGCACGCTGTTCGACCTTGTGGCGGCGGAGCGGATCGAGTGCGCGGCCGAGCAGGTGGGCTGGCTGCAGCCGGGCCACACCGCCGCGGCGGCCGAAACGCTGCGCGGGCGCCTGCCGCAGCTCATCGCCGCGGGCGTCGACGCCGCGTTCCTGGAGCGCGAGGCGATGCTGGCGAAGACCGGGCTGCCCAGCCTCCACGGCGGGCTCGAGGTGCGCTCGGGCGGGCTCGTCAACCCGCTCGCCTATGCGCACGGGCTGGCGAGCGCGGCCCAGCGGGCGGGCGCCTATCTGCGCGGCGACAGCCCGGTGGTGCGCCTTGCACCCTCCGGCGGGCTGTGGACGGTCGAGACGCCGCGCGGCACGGTGACGGCGCCGCGCGTGGTGCTCGCCACCAACGCCATGGCCGGCTGGCTGGTGCCGGGGCTCCGGGCGAGCATCATTCCCGCGCGGGTGTTCCAGATCGCGACGCAGGTGCTGGCGGACGAATGGCGCCAGCGCGTGCTGCCGGCCGGTGCGCCGGTGGCCGACACGCGCCGCCACACCTTCGCGCTGCGCTGGAGCCCGGACGGGCGGCTGGTGACGGGCGGCATGGTCGCCTTCGTTCCCGGCCGCGAGGCGGAGGCGCGGCGCTCCTTCGCCCGCCGCCTCGCCCGCTTCGTGCCCGGCCTGCCGCCCGTGCGCGCCGAGTACACGTGGACCGGGGTGATCGCCGGCACGCCCGATTTTCTGCCGCGCATGACCGAGATCGCGCCCGGCCTATTCGGGGCGATCGGCTGCAACGGGCGCGGCGTGGCGCTCACCACCGCCCTCGGCCGCGAGATCGCCGCGCTCGCCGCCGGCACGGTGGAGGGCGGCGATTTCGTGCTGCCGATCACCCCGCCGCGGCCGCTGCCGTTGGCGCGGCTTGCCGGCATCGGCCCCCACTTCTGGCTGCCCTGGAGCAATCTGCGCGACGATTGCGACGTCCGCCGCGCCGGCCGCTAGCCACATTCCCTTCCCATCCGACAGCCAACAGAAGGTCGTTATGTCCGACAAAATCCAGTGGTCCCGCCAGGAAGACGTTGCGCTGACCTGGGTCCACAAGGACCAGGAGTTCAGCCATCGGCTGATCACCAAGAAGCTGCACGGCTCGCCGATGTCCTTCCACATCACCACCTACATGCCCCACTTCGACACCATGGTTGAAGGCGACGGCGAGCACGAGGTGATCCTCTACTGCCTGCACGGCTGGTCGGAGCAGATCGTGGAAGGCACGGGCGAGCGCCACCACTTCAAGCAGGGCGACGCGATGTACCTGCCGAAGAATTATCGCTACCGCCACATCATCGGCGAGGCCGGCCTGGTGGTCGCCGTCTGCGCCACGCCCTCCAAGGAAGCCGGCGACATGTAGGTGACTCCTCGCCCACGCGGCGGCGGTAACTCGGAGGGGGAGAGCGCAACCCTCGTCCCAGATTTCATCGATCCCGAGGGGGGCATTGGGATCGGTGTGCGTTCTTGTTTGACGGGCGGTGTCTATCTCGTAATACTACACAGCAATTCTTGACCCGATTACTCTGTGTGGAAGATTAATATGACTCCATACGATAATCTGCCGGACAAGTCCTTCTGGCGAAAAGCGATTGCTGATTTAAATCCATTTGAAATACGAGATCTACACACGCCGCGTTTTCCCATCGGCGCGGAGACAATGACGGCGACGCTCGGGTCATGCTTCGCACAGCACATCGGGCGCGAACTCAAAAAGCGCGGTTATCGGTGGCTCGAGGCGGAGCCCCCGGTCGCCGAATTTCCGCAGCCGTACAATGAGAAGTTTCAGTACGGGATGTTCTCGTTCCGCACCGGAAACATCTACACCCCGCGGGTCTTGCGGCAGTGGCTCGATTGGGCGGTAGACGGAAACCCCTCCGCCGAGTTCTGGTACAAGGGCACGCAGGTCATCGACCCGTTCCGGCCAACGGTCCAACCCGATGGTTTCGCCGATGGCGAGGAATGCAGCAACGCGCGGAAGCGGACGCTGCGGGCCATTCGAGACAATGTGCCGAAGATCGACGTGCTCGTCTTCACGCTCGGGCAGACCGAGGGCTGGCGCAACAAGGCAAGCGGTTGGACGTATGCCATCTGCCCGGGAACGCATGGCGGCCGGTTCGACGCCGACCGACATGAGTTCGTCAATTTCGGCGTTTCCGAATGTCTCGCGGACATGAAGCAGGCGGTACGTCAACTCCGTGTCCTGAACCCGAAAATCAAACTGTTGCTGACCGTATCGCCGGTGCCAATGGTGGCGACGGCGAGCGCGCAGCACGTTCTCCTCGCCAACGCCCGCACGAAGTCTGTGTTGAGAGCGACTGCCGCGGCGTTGACGGAAGAGGCGGACGATATCGACTACTTCCCGAGCTACGAGTTGATCACGCAGCCACCGTTCCGGGCGATCTTCTATGAGCCGAACATGCGCAGCGTGAGTAGGGCCGGCGTTGATTTCGTGATGGATACGTTCTTCTCGATCTACCAGGGCGATGGGGCCGCGAAGTCGACGCTGCGCGCTCATGCGCCGCCAGCCACCATGGAAACCCGCGACGCCGAAGCGGTGTTTTGCGATGAGATCATGCTGGACGCTGGTATCGGCGGATGATGCTTTGCGTCATTGGCAACAGCCACCTGATAGCCTGCGCTCTCGCGGCTGAGGGTGACGAGAATACGCTACTTGTGGGGCGTGCCGGCATTCGGATGAGCACGATTACGGTGCGCGATGGTGCGCTCGCGCTCGACCTTGCACCAGGGGATCGGGAGCGTTGGGACGTGCCCCACGAGCCGTTCTGGCCAAACCCGGACGCGACGTTCGACCTGCGGCCGTTCGAAAAATTCGCGATTCTGGGGCATGCCAGGTTCGATGGCTTTCTGCGCGCGCAGGCCGAGCTCCCGCGCGGCGACTATTCCCCCAGCTACCTGACCAGGGGGATGCACATGATGGCGGCCAGCGCGCACATGTTCCCCCTCGCAAAGGCGATCAACGTCGCAACGGGCAAGCCCGTCCTTTTGCTGACGCAGCCGCTTTTGGCACGCAAACCCGACTGGGCGCCCGATGGGCTCGACCAAGCGGCGTGGGATGCCGCGGCAAACTTTCTCGACGGCTATGCCAAGAACGCCGGCGCGCGGTTCATGCCGCAGCCGCTCAAGACGGTCAACGACTTCTGCTACACCGACCCGCGCTTCGCGACGGGTCGGCGCCATCCGACCGGAACGCTGCCGACCGAAGACCTCGGCCATATGAACGTCGAGTACGCGAAGATCGTGCTCGACGGGATCCGCGGGCGAAGCTCGAAGGGCCGGACCGCGCAGGCGAGGGCCTGACCGGGCGGACTGTCGGCCCCAGTTGCGCTACAGGTTGCGCAGCATGCCGCCGTCGACGCGGATCATCGAGCCGGTGACGAAGCTGGCGCGCGCGCTCGCGAGGAAGGTGGCGACGGCGGCGAACTCCTCCGGGGTGCCGTAGCGGCCGGCGGGAATGGTGGCGTGGCTTTCGGCCTGCACCGTCTCCACGTCCTTGCCGGTCTTCTGCGCGCGGGCGGCGTCGAGCTCGGCGACGCGGTCGGTGGCGATGCGGCCGGGGAGTACCATGTTGACGGTCACCCCATGCTCCGCGACCTCGGACGCCAGCGTCTTGGACCAGCCGGCCAGTGCGCCGCGCACGCCGTTGGACAGCGCCAGCCCCGGAATGGGAGAGACCACGCCCGAGGAACCGATGGTGATGATGCGCCCGAAGCCGCGCTGGATCATGCCCGGCAGCAGCGCGTCGGCGATGGTCATGATCGGCAGCGCCATCGCCTCGTAGGCGGCGAGCCAGGCGGCGCGGCTCTGGCCCTTTGCCGGGCCCGGCGGCGGGCCGCCCGAGTTGGCGAGCAGGATGTCGATCTCCTCGCCCGCCATCCAGGCGAGCAGGCTGTCCACCGCCGACGGGTCGCCCAGGTCGAGCGCGACGGGGGTGACGGACAGGCCGCCGGCCCAGCCGGCGATCGCGTCCACCGAGCGGGCGGCGGCGAAGACGTCGGCGCCCTCGCCGGCGAGCTCGCGCGCGCACGCGGCGCCCAGGCCCCGGCTGGCGCCGAGCACGAGGGCGCGCTTGCCGTTTAATCCGAGATCCATCAGCCGAGCTCCTTGAGGCGCTTGTCCTTGCGCGCGATGAGGCGGTCCACTTCGGCCTTGGCGGCGGCGCTGAGGCCGGCACCGGGGCGCCGCAGGGCGGCGGAAGCGATGGCGCCTGTCTTGGCCAGCACATATTTGCGCACGGCGAGGCCTGCGCCCGGCTGCTGCTCGTAGCGCACCAGCGGCAGATAGGCGTCGAAGATGTCCTGCGCGCGGTCCATGTCGCCGTTGAGCGCCAGCGCCACGACCTCGACCAGCATTTCCGGGTAGCCGAAGCCCGTCATCGCGCCATCGGCGCCGCGGGCGATCTCCTCCGGCAGGAACACGCCGCCGTTGCCGCACAGGATCGAGATGCGGCGCCGGCCCTCGGCCTCGGCCTTGCGGATGGCGCTGATCTTTTCCAGCCCCGGCCAATCCTCGTGCTTCAGCATCACGATCTGGTCGACCGTGTCGACGATGGTGGCGAGGACCGGATTGGAGATGTGAACGCCGGTGGACAGCGGAAAGTCCTGCAGCACGATGGGAACGCCGGCGCCGGCCGCTCGCGCAACCTCGCCATAGTAGCTGACGATCTGCGGGTCGGTCTTGAGGCTGCCGGGCGGGGCGACCATCACGCCGGCGGCACCAAGATCCATCACGGTGGCCGACAGCTCGCCGATGGCCGCAAGACCCGGCGCCGAGACGCCCACCACCACCGGCACCTTGCCGGCACGCGCGATGACGCGCTCGGCGACCTTGCCGGCCTCGGCCTGGGTCAGCTTCTGCGCTTCGCCCATCATGCCCAAGATGGTGAGGCCGTCCGCCCCCTTCTCGAGGTAGAAATCGGTCACCCGGTCGAGGCTCGCCCAATCGATGGCGCCGTCGTCGGTGAACGGCGTCACCGAGATGACGTAGACGCCCTTGGCCTCACTGGTCAGGGGTGCAGACATGGTGTTGTTCTCCATTTTCTCTCAGGCGAACCAGCCGTCGGTGCGGCGGGCCACGTAGGCGCCGCTGCCGGGCGCGTTCGACACCGTTTCACCGTTCCAGCCGAGCGTCCCGCGCAGATAGGTGGCCGTGACGCGGGCCGCGAAATCAAGCCCGTGATAGGGGCTCCAGTTGAGGCCGTCGTGCGCGTCGGCCTCGTCCCACACGAAGCGGCCGGGCTCCAGCACCGCGAGGTCGGCGTCGCGGCCGGGCACGATGGCGCCCTTGCGGTCCTCGATGCCGAAGAAGCGGGCGGGCTCGGAGGCGAGCATGTGGGCGGTGAGGCGCGGCGCGTCGTAGCCGCGCTGCGTGGCGGCGGTGAAGAAGGCGGGCAGCAGCGTCTCGACGCCCGGCACGCCGGCGCCGGCGTCGAAGATGCTCGCCGTCAGCTTGTTGTCGATGGGCCAGCTCGAATGGTCGGACGACACGAAGGCGACGTCGCCCTGCGTGATCGCGTCCCACAATCCTTCGATGGCGTCGGGGCGGATCGGCGGATTGACCTTCATGCGCGCGCCGAGGCGCTCGCCGTCGAGGGCGGCGTCGAACCACAGATAGTGGACGCACAATTCGCCGGTGGCGCGCGCGCCCATCTGCGCGAAGGCGCGCGTCAGCGCGAAACCCTCCGCGGTGCTGAGGTGGACCGGGTGGGAGTGGGCGCCCACCGCCTGGCCGAGCGCGTGGAACTGGGCCGTCGCGGCGAGTTCGGCGGCCAGGGGACGGGCGAGCGAATGCGCCTCGATGCCCTCGATGCCCTCGGCCCGTGCGCGCGCCATGCGGGCGAGCACGATCTCCTGGTCCTCGTTGTGGAGGCCGAGGGGGATGGCGGTGAGGGCGAGGGCCTCGAACAGATCGAGCGTCAGGTCCTCGCCGATGCGGGGGAAGCGGGTCGGGCTGCTCTCGAACGAGGAGATCTTGAAGGCGACGACGCCCTCCTCGATCAGCGCCTCGACGTGGCCGGTGCCGGTGTCGCGCGTGACGGTGGCGTAGAGCGCCATGTCCGCGTGCGCGTGCGCCTCGATGGCGGCGCGCTTGGCGGCGAGGCGTTCCGGCCGGTCGAGCGGCTCGGGGTTGTCGTAGGGCATGTCGACCAGCGTCGTCACGCCGCCGGCGATGGCGGAGGCGGTGGTGTCGCGGATGCCCTCGAGGCCCAGGTAGCTGGTGGCGTGGGTCTGGCCGTCGACGGCGCCGGGCATGACGAAGGCGTCGCCGTGGTCGTCGACCTCCACGCCGGCGGGGGTCGCACCCTGGCCGACGGCGGCGATGCGGCCCTCGGCGATGGCGACCCAGCCATTGTCCAGCACCCCGTCGGGGGTGACGACGCGACCTTTGACGATGCGTTCCACGGTCAATGTCCTGTGCGGTAGTTGAGGTCGAGGGCCGTTATGGCGGCGGTGACGGCAGCTTGCACCGGGTCGATGACGATCCGCTGCAGCCGCGCCTGGAGCCCGTCGCGCTGCTCGCCCATGCCCGCGCAACCGAGGATGACCACGTCCGCGCCGTCCTCCTCGATGAGCGCGGCGCCCACCTCGCCGACGCGCTCTTCGGCGTGGGCGCGGTCGTTGGCCTCCGCGACGCCCATGGCGATGGCGCGGTCGCCGGCGAGGCGCGAGGTGAGGCCGAGCCGCTCGATGTGGGCCGCGTGGCGCGCGATGGAGGCCGGGCCGAGCGAGATGACGCCGAACCGCGCGCCATGCTGCAGGGCGCCGTAGTAGGCCGCCTCGGCGATGCCGATGACGGGTCGGCCGCCGGCGGCGCGGCGGGCGCGCTCGACGCCCGGGTCGGAGAAACAGGCGACGATGAAGGCGTCCGCCCCGCTGCTGCGCACGAACTCTTCCACCATCGGCGCGACCGTGGCGACATCGGCGTCGCTCTCGATCCCCTCGGGCGCGTCGGCGATTTCGGTGCAGACGATGTCGTGGCGCGAGAGGGCCGCGATCCCCCCGAGACAGCGGCGCATCGACTGGGTGACGGCGCGCGAGCTGTTGGGATTGAGCGCGATGATTTTCATAGGGTTCCCTTGTGGTCGGCCATGAGCCCGTCGCCGGCGGTTCGCACGGGCATCAGACCTTTGCGGCGACCGGCTCGAACAGGTTGAGGAAGGCGGCGAAGCGGGGCGGCGCGCTGGGACCGAACGCCTCGTCGACCGGCAGATCCATGCGCTTCTCGCCGTCTTCCATGAATACGATGCGGTCCGCAACCTTGCGCGCGAAGGCGACTTCGTGGGTGACGACCACCATGGTCACGCCCTGCCGGGCGAGATCGCCCATCACGGCAAGCACTTCGCCCACGGTTTCGGGGTCGAGGGCGGAGGTGGGCTCGTCGAACAGGAGGGCGATGGGATCCATCGACAACGCCCGCGCGATGGCGACGCGCTGGCGCTGCCCGCCGGACAGCTCCACCGGATACGCCTCGGTCTTGTCGGCGAGGCCGACGCGGGCAAGCAGCGCCTCGGCGCGGGCGAGGGCCTCGCCCCGCTTCACCCCGCGCAGGCGGATCAGGCCGAGAGCGACATTCTCGCGCACGTCGTAGGTGGGGAAGAGGGCGAAATTCTGGAACACCATGCCCATGCGCTGGCGCATCCGGTCGATGCCGCGCTCGCTGCGCCGCTCGCCGGGCGCGCGCCACGGCAGGCTCTCGCCCTCGATCAGGACGTCGCCCGTGTCGGCCGGCTCGATCCAGTTGAGGGTGCGCAGGAGCGTGCTCTTGCCCGAGCCGGAGGGCCCGAGCACCACCACCACCTCGCCCTTGCGCACCGTGAGGCTGGTCGCCCTGAGGGCGCGGTGGCCGGAGAAGGATTTCGTCACATCGCGCGCCGCGATGACGACGGGTGCATCGCTCGCCGGCAGGTTTTCGCGCGAGGTCGCCGCGTCGCCAGCGGCGGCGGCAACGGTGCCCGCGCCGGCCGTCTTTGGCTCGGCGTTGTCTTCGCGGCCCTTGAGGGCGAGGCGCTGCTCCAGCCGGCCCTGGATCAGCGTCCAGATGGTGATCAGCATCAGGTACCAGACGCAGGCGGCGAGGTAGGCCTCGAACGCGTGGGTGGTGGCCTGGGCGAGCTGCTGCGACACACGCAGCAATTCGGCGAACGAGATGGTGGCGAGCAGCGACGTCGCCTTGATCATGTAGCTGAAATTGTTGCCGAGTGGCGGCAAGATCACCCGGAACGCCTGCGGGAAGACGACCTTGCGGAAGGTGACGATCGGCCCGAGCCCGAGCGCGGCGGCGGCTTCGTGCTGTTCCTTGGGCACGGCGAGGAGGCCGGAGCGCACGATGTCGCCCATGCGCGCCGCCTCGTTGAGGCCGAGCGCCAGGAGCCCGGTGGCGATCAGGCTGAGACGCAGCCCCATCTGCGGCAGCGCGGAATAGAAGAACAGGATCTGCGCCAGCAGCGGCGTTCCCTTGAACAGCCACAGATAGAAGTAGGCGAACCACCTGAGGGGCTTGCTTTTCGACGTCAGCATCAGGCCGAGCCCGGTGCCGAGCACCGTGCCGATGGTCTGGGCCACCACGGCGACCCAGATCGTCACCCACGCGGCGCTGGCGACCAGCGGCGAGGTGACGAAGCTGACGAAGATGCCGAAATCGAAGCCCACGGGCGCTTCAGTCCCGCGCGGCGCGCAGCGGCACGAAGCCGGGCATCATCTCACGCCCCGTGTCAACCACGTGGCGGAAGCCGGCGCGCGGGCCGACGATGGGCATTTCCAACGCGTTCCGGAGGCCCGGCGCGGCGGCGATGGTGGGCAGGATCGAGCTCGCGACCACGTTGGAGGCGCCGAACAGGGTCTGGATCGCCGGCTCGATGCGCACCTTGATGGGCATCGCGCCCTCGATCTCGATCTCGTCGCACTCGGTGAGGCCGAAGCGCTCGGGCTGGTAGTACATCGACAGGCAGGTGTTCATGACCATGGCGCCGCCGCTGTAGGCCTCCGCGTGCTGGCGGATGCCGACGACGCGGCCGGGCTCCATGATGCCGAGCATCGCGTCGCCGCTGTCGACGGGGAAGTCGGCGGTTTCCAGCTCCCAGCGCTCGCGCACCTCGTCGAGGGCGATGCCGAGATATTGGCCCATCAGGGCCAGCGATTCGGGCGCGCCCATGTGGCCGACGATGTCGCCGCGCGCGACGCCCGCGTTGAACGCATCGGGCGTGAGGCCGTAGCCGACGTGCTCGATGTCGCCGGGCCCGGTGCCCGTCACGTCGATGGTGCGGCGGATGGTGACGGAGGTGACGGCGCTGGTGGAGCGGGCGAGGATGAGGGGGATGGAATCGTACGAAAAGCCCGGATTGATGCCCATGCCGGTGATGGTGAAGCCCTTCTCGCGCGCCTTGGCATCGAGGCGGGCGGAAAAGTCGGGGAAGCGGAGCCAGGGGTAAAACATCGATTCGGCGGCCGAGACGACGTTCATGCCGGCCTCCAGCGCTTCCATCATCTGGGCTTCGATGCGGGCGGGCTTGGATTCGGTCATGTGGATCAGCGCGTCGGGCGTGCGGCCGAGCGCGGCGAGGCAGGTCGCGAGGTCGGGCGCGATGGGCACGGCCGCGAAGCGCTCCGTGGCGCACACTTCGCCGAGCGTCTTGCCGGCCTTGGCGGGCGCGTGGTCCACGGCGCCGACGACGTCGATGAGCGCGTAGTCGCTTTCCAGCGAGCGCAGGAGACGGCTTCCGAGCGCGCCGCAGCCGAAAAGGATGATGTCAGCCATGGGGGTCCTTGGTGTTCGTCAATCCGCCGCCGAGAGAACGGCGGTGGTGGTGGCTTCGCTCCGGCGCGCGACCATGCCGCGTTGGGCCAGGCGTTCGAGCTGCGTCTGCACGATCAGCCAGAGCGAGTACATGAGGAGGTAGTAGACGGCCGCGACCGAGTAGAGTTCGATCACGTGATAGGTCTCGTTGATGGCGATGCGCGTGACGCGCAGCAGTTCCTCGAACGAGATCACCGACAGGAGCGATGTCGTGCGCATCATCGACGCGAATTCATTGCCGAAGGGCGGCAGGATTATGCGGAAGGCTTGCGGCAGGACGACGTAGCGGATGGCGCCGAGGCGGGAGAAGCCCATGGCGCGGGCGGCCTGCATCTGGTCGGGGCTGACCGACTGGATGCCGGCGCGGAATATCTCGGCCATGAACGCGCCGGCATAGCAGCCGAGCCCGATGAGGCCCGCTTCCAGGACGCCGATGCGGATGCCGATCTGCGGCAGGCCGAAATAGAGGAGCAGGAGTTGGACCAGCGGCGGCGTGCCGCGCCAGATCCAGATGTAGCCGGCGGTGATGGCGCGCAGCACCCTGAAGCGCGACAGCGCGAACAGCGCCAGCACGAGGCCGATGACGACGCCGATCGCCTGTGCGGCGGTCGCGACGGCGAGGGTGACGCCGGCGGCAACGAGAAAGCGCTCCTGGAACAGGTAGGTGGTGAAGATCTCGAGGGAAAAATCCATCCGCCACGCCCACTTCGTCAGGACGAAAAGTTGACGCGCCGCTGCACGAACGTGTGCCGCGGCGCGTCAGTTGGGGAGAGCTTTATTCGCCCGGGTTCAGGACGAATTCGGGAACGGCGGCGACGCCCCACTTCTTGACGATCTCGTCATAGGAGCCGTCGGCACGCATTTCCTTGAGCGCGGCGAGGATGGCCTCGGCGAGCTCGGTGTTGTTCTTCAAGGTGGCGATGGCGAGCTGGTTGGCCGAGAAGCCGGCGAAGGCGATCTCGTAGGGCGCGCCGGATTCGGCGATGAAGAAGGCGGCCTGCGGGTCGTTGAGGTAGGCGGCCTCGGACTGGCCGGAGGTGATCGCCTGGATCGCCTCGGAGTTGGAATCGAAGGCGCGGATGTCGATGGCTTCCAGGCCGGCCGCCTTGATGCGATCGCTCTGCTCGACCAGGTGCTTGTTGGTGGTGCCGCCGGCGGCGACGGAGACGGTCTTGCCCGCCAGCGCGTCGAAGCAGGCCTCATAGGAAGCCGAATCGCCGATCTTGGCCTCGCAGGAGATGCCGTCCGGGTTGCCCTTGGGCACCATCAGGCCCTCGCCCCACTGCACGTAGGAGATCATGTTCATGATCTTCAGCCGGTCGGGGTTGATGAAGATGGCGGTGCACAGCGCATCGTAGCGCTGGGCCTGCAGGCCGGGCACCAGGCCGGAGAAGGCGAGGTTGGTCCACTCGATCTTGTCGCCCATGCGCTTGGCGATCTCGCCGCACATGTCGACGTTGAGGCCGTCCTTCGAGCCGTCCGGCTTGATGAACTGGTTGGGTGCGGCGGCAAAGTCGGCGGCGAAGTGCACGACGCCTTCGTCCATCGTGCCTTCGGCGGCGACGGACGGGGCAGCCCATGCCAGGGAGACGGCCAGGGCAAGTGCCGTCGTTGTGGAGAATAGCTTCATCATCGTTCCTCTCACTTGGCCGCGCCATGCGCGGTGGGAACCGGCCTGTCGAGTGGAATACTTTAAATATATCACCAGGATTTTGTCAAGTATTCTGCCGCAATTCGCTCGCCAGGGCACGAGGCGGGCTCGCAAACCCGCCCCGGTGTATCGGCGCGAAGTGCAGCTTCGTGGGCCGGGTCCGTCAGGCACCGTCGTGGTGCCGGATCGGCCGTGGCAAGGCCGGTGCCATGATGGGGCCGCGCGGGGCTCACGACCTCTTCGGCGGCCCGGAACGCGCGCGGTCGTGAGGCAGTTTCAGCAGACTCAGAAGAGATCGCCGCGTTTTGCCTCTTGGAGGATATCGGCGATCTCGGCCTCGCCGAGGCCGTAGGTGCTGCGGGCGACTTCGGCGCTGATATAGCCGTGCGCGAGGTCGCGGCGCACGAGGACGGGGTCGCGCGCCGCCGGGTCGCCGTAACCGGCGCCGCCGGGGAAGGCCATTTCCACGCGCCGCTGGGGTGGCACGAACTGCTTGCCCTTGCCGCGCAGCGCGGTGCCGTCGTCGAGCGCGATGGTGGTCGCGCCGCCGTCCGCGCCGCCGTGCCGGCCGCGTGCGGGGTGGTGGATGCGGTCGAGCATCGCTGATATGTCGAACTCCTGGCCCTCGCGCGGGCCGATCTCCATCAGCTGGCCGAGGCCGCCGCGAAAGGTGCCGCCGCCGCCCGAATCGGGCCGCAGCTCCTTGCGCCAGATGATGATGGGGCCGGCCTGCTCGGTCGCCTCCACCGGCATCGTCATCACGCCGGAGGGAAAGGCGGTGGCGCTCATGCCGTCCTGCGCGGCGCGCGCGCCCGAGCCGCCGGAGTTGAACATCAGCACCTCGGCGCGCACCGCATCGGGGGCCGGCGCGTCGCTGCGCGGACGCAGCGAGACCTGGAAATTGCACAGGCAGCCCGCCCCCTCGGCCGGTATGCGGCCGGGCAGGAGCTTGTCCAGCGCATCGAAGATCGCGTCGGGGATCATCTGGCCGATGACGTGGCGCAGCGCCACCGGCGCCGGGCGCTCGGCGGCGAGGATGGAGCCCGGCGGCGCGGTGATCTCGAACGGCGCCAGCGAGGCGGCGTTGTTGGGGATCTCCGGCGCGATGGCGCACTTGAGCGCGTAGCAGGCGTAGGCCTTCGTATAGACGAGGGGCACGTTGATGCCCTTCTTGTCGACGGGCGAGGTGCCGGCGAAATCGCACGTCACCCGATCGTTCTCGAAGGCGAGGGCGACGCTGATGTCGATGGGCCGGTCGTAGCCGTCGATGCGCATCGCGCCCGTGGCGCGGCCGCGCGGCAGCGCCGCGATCCGCTCCAGCGTCGCGCGGCGCGAATTCTCCAGGATGAAGGCGGAGATCGCCTCGAGGTCGTCGAGGGCGAACTCCTTCAGCGTGTCGACGAGGCGGCGGTGGCCGATCTCGTTGCAGGTGGCGAGCGCATAGATGTCGCCGACGAGCTGGTCGGGCTCGCGCACGTTGCCCCGGATGATGGCGACGAGCGTGCGGTCCACCGTGCCGCGCTCGGCGAACTTCATGATGGGGAGGTAGAGCCCCTCCTCGAAGACCGAGTTGGCGTCCGCCCCGAAACCGCGCCCGCCGATGTCGACCACGTGGGCGGTGGAGGCGAAGAAGCCGATCAGCCGGCCCTGGTAGAAGGAGGGGGTGACGACGGTGATGTCGTGGAGGTGCCCGGTTCCCTCCCAGGGGTCGTTGGTGAGGTAGACGTCGCCCTCGAACATCGACTGGCGGCCGATGCGGCGGATGAAATGGGCGACGGCGGCGGCCATGGCGTTGACGTGGCCGGGCGTGCCGGTGACGGCCTGGGCCAGCATCTCGCCTTTTTCGTTGTAGATGCCGGCGGACAGGTCCCCCGCCTCGCGCACGGAGGTGGAGAACGCGGTGCGCACCAGCGCCTGCGCCTGCTCCTCCACCACGGAGATGAGGCGGTTCCAGATCACCTGCTGGGCGACCGTGGAGATCTTGCCGGGAGCGGTCATCGGCGGGTGTCCTTCAGCGCGACGTCGATGGAGCCGTCGGCGAGCGCGACGGCGCGGCGGCTTGCCGGCACGACGATGGTGGTCTCGGCTTCGGTGAGGAGGGCGGGGCCGTCGGCGAAGGCGCCGGGGCCGAAATCCTCGCGCGGGTACAAGGCCGCTTCGGCCGGGGCGCCGAGCGCGGCGTCGAACAGGGCGCGGCTCCCGGTGGGCGCGACCCGCGCGCCGGCCGGGACGGCGGCGGCGGGGCGCACCTTGGCCGCCGGCGTGGTGGCGTTGACGGAGAAGACGGTGATCTCCGCCTCGGCCCCGTCGACGGAGCGGCCGAAGAGGGCGCTGTACTCGCGCTCGAAGAGGGCGAGGAGCGTGGCGCCTTCGGGCGCGCGCGCGTCGGCTTCGCAGAGCGCGACGGGGATTTCCCAGCCCTGGCCACGGTAGCGCATGTAGACCTTGTGGTCGCAGCGGATGGGGGCGGCCGCATCGCAGGAGCGCACGAACGCTGTCGCCTCCGCCGCCATGTCGCGGAAGAGGGCGGCGATGGCCGCCCCGTCGAACGCGCTCATGCGGGTGAGCATCGTGCGGTTCGCCTCGAACGCGAACGGGGCGCGCAGGAAACCGATGGCCGAGCCGACGCCCGCGCCCTGCGGCACCAGGCAGCGCGCGATGCCGAGCTTTTCGCACAGCCGCGCCGCATGCAGCGGGGCCGCGCCGCCAAAGGCGATCATCGTATAGGTTGAGATGTCCTCGCCGTTTTCCACCGCGTGGACGCGGGCGGCGTTGGCCATGTTCTCGTCCACCACCTCGGCGAGCCCGTAGGCGGCTTCCACCGGGTCCATGCCGAGCGGTTCGCCCAAGGCCGTTGCCAACGCGCGCTCGGCCCGGTCCGGGTAGAGGGCGATGGAGCCGCCGGCGAAATTGTCCGCGTCGAGCTTGCCCAGCACGAGGTCGGCGTCGGTGACGGCGGGGCGCTCGCCGCCGCGCCCGTAGGAGGCGGGGCCGGGCACGGAGCCGGCGCTCTCCGGGCCGACGCGGATCTGGCGCATGGCGTCGACGCGTGCCAGTGAGCCGCCGCCCGCGCCGATCTCCACCATGTCGATGACGGGGATCGAGATCGGCATCCCCGAGCCCTTCTTGAAGCGATAGGAGCGGGCCACCTCGAACACGCGTGCCGTCTTGGGCGTGCGTCCGCGGATCAGGCAGATCTTGGCGGTGGTGCCGCCCATGTCGAAGGAGAGCACCTTGTCGAGCCCGTGGCGGGCTGCGATGTCGGCGGCGAACACGGCGCCGCCAGCCGGTCCCGATTCCACCAGGCGCACCGGGAACTCGGCCGCCGTCTCCAGCGAGATGATGCCGCCGCCCGAGTGCATCAGGAAGACGGGCGCCGCGACGCCCTCGGCCGCGAGCCGCTCCCGCAGGCGCCCGAGATAGCTCGCCATCAGCGGCTTGATGTAGGCGTTGGCGATAGTGGTGTTGAAGCGCTCGTACTCGCGCATCTGCGGCGAGACCTCGCTCGACAGCGACAGCGCCACCCCCGGCAGCCGCGCGGCCAAGACATCGCGGATCGCCTTTTCGTGCGCGTCGTTGACGTAGGAATGCAGGAGGCCGATGGCGACGCTGTCATATTCGGCCGCCTTGAGGTCCTCCGCCAGCGCCTCCACCTCGGCACGGTCGAGCGGGACGAGGACGCGGCCGGTGGCTTCGACGCGCTCGGTGACCACGTAGCGGCGGTTGCGCGGCAGGAGCGGCTCGGGCAGCGTCAGGTCGAGGTCGTACTGCTCGAAGCGGCTTTCGGTGCGCATCTCGATGACGTCGCGAAAGCCCTTCGTGGTGACGAGCGCGGTCTTGGCGCCGCGCCGCTCGATCAGCGCGTTGGTGGCGAGCGTGGTGCCATGGATGATCTGGCCGATGGCACCGGGCGCGACATCGGCCTTGCGGCACACCTCGCGGATGCCCTCCAGGATGGCGTCTTCCGGCGCGGCGAGGGTGGTGAGCACCTTGGCGGAGACGCGCGCGCCGCCGCCGTCTTCGAGCACGACGTCGGTGAACGTGCCGCCGATGTCCACCCCGAGCCTGATCGCCGCCGCGCCCATCCATCGCCTCCGCTGTGAGAAGCCGCGACTTTAGGGCGGCCCGGCACCGGTTCTAACAACTATCGGGCCGGGCGAGGGCGACGTTTCGTCCCCCTCGGCGCCAAATTCAGGCTGGCAGGCAGGCCGGGCCGAGCGGCTCGAAGGTCTTGTAGGTGAGGATGAACTCGGTGTGGCCGAGATCCTCGGACTTCGACTTTTCGCCCGAGGCAAGGGCGAGGACGCCGGCATAGATCTCGTCGGCCACCTCTTCGAGGCCCGTGTCGCCGTTGAGGATGCGGCCCGCGTTGACGTCCATGTCTTCGGACAGGTTGGCGTACATGTGCGGGTTGGCGGCGATCTTGAGCACAGGCGCGAGGGCCGAGCCCACCACCGAGCCGCGCCCGGTGACGAACAGGGTGAGGTGCGCGCCCGAGGCCATCATCTCCACGATCTCGGCATTGTCGGAGATGTTGGGGAAGCCGAAGCGGACTTCGCCGTCCGGCACCACGTCCATCAGGTAGAGCCCGCCGCGCGGCGGAAGGTCGCCCGGCTTGATGATGCCCGAGATCTGCGATTGGCCCGACTTCATGTAGGCGCCGAGCGACTTTTCCTCGATGGTGGTGAGGCCGCCGTCGGCGTTGCCGGCCGCGAAGCTGCCGAGGCCGAGCGTGTCGTAGTAGCGGGCGGCCTTGGCGACCGTTTCGCGCAGCGCGTCGGCGAGGGCGGGAGTGGCGGCGCGGCTGGCCATGATCTCCTCGCAGCCGATCAACTCGCCCGTCTCCTCGAAGATGCAGGCGGCGCCCGCCGCGACCAGCTTGTCGAACGCGAGCCCCGCCGCCGGGTTGCCGGTGATGCCGGACGTGCCGTCCGACCCGCCGCACACGGTGCCGACGACGAGCTCCGACACATCCATGGGCACCGGCTCCTCACCGGCGAGCGCCGCGATGCATTCGGCGACGAAGGCGCGCCCCTTGGCGATGGTGGTGCGGGTGCCGCCGTTCTGCTGGATCACCAGCGTTTCCACCGGGCGCCCCGAGGCGCGCACCACGTCTTCGAGCTGGCGGCGGTTGAAACTCTCGCAGCCGAGCGAGACGAGGAGCACGGCGCCCACGTTGGGGTGGGTGCAGAGCCGCTCCATCATCTTCTGCGCATAGGGGTTGGGGAAGCAGCCGGGGAAGCCGATGACGTGCGCGTCCTCGCGCGTCGGCGCCACGATCTCGCGCGCGACGTGGTGCGCGCACTCCACGAGGTAGGCGACCGCGACGATGTTGCGGATGCCCTTGCGCCCATCGGCGCGGGGATAGCCCTTCAGCATCACAGCTCCTGTTCTTCGCCGGGGAGGGCGTAGGTGGGGGTGTAGTCCGACACCACGTTGTGGATGTGGACATGCGCGCCGACGGGAATGTCCTCGGTCGCCCGGCCGATGGGGGCGCCGTATTTCACCACCTTGTCGCCGGCCGCGATGGGGGCGGCGGCGAGCTTGTGGCCGAGGCCGAGGCGCACCGGCACGGTGATCGTGACGCCCTCCACCTCGACGATATCGCCCGGCTGGAGGGCCTGGCGCACGATCAGCACGTTGTCGGCGGGGGCGAGGCGCAGCAGGCGGCCGTCGGTGGCCATGGTTCTAAAGCTCCGCGAGGGTTGCGTTGTCGATCATATCCCAATCGAGCGTGTCGCCGAGACCGGGCGTTTGCGGCAGATGCGCGACTCCGTTTTTCAGCGGCAGCCCCTTCGCGAGGCCGAAATCGAAGCCCGATTGCGGCCACAGCACCTCGAAATAGCGCGAGGTGGTGGCGGCGCAGATGTGCATGTTGACGAGCTCCAGCGGCGCCATGATCGAGGTGTGTACCTCGAAGGGCATGTGGAAGGCCTCCGCGAGCTGGGCGGTCTTCATGGTGCCGGTGACGCCGCCGGTCCAGGAGGTGTCGGCGCGCAGGCCGTCGACGACGCGGCTCGCGCACACCTCGGCCAGCGAATAGGGGTGCTTGGCGAGGACCTCGGTGCCGATGACGCAGATGTCGAGCGCCGCGGTGAGGGCGCGCAGGGCGCCGAACGCCTCGTCCGGCAGCGGCTCCTCGTACCAGAGATAGTTGAGCCGCTCCACGACGCGCCCCAGCCGCAGCGCCTCGTCGTAGGTGTAGGGCTGCACGGGGTCGGACATCAGCGTGAAGTCGGGGCCGACGGCTTCGCGCACCGCCTCGTGGATGGCGATGTCCTGCGCCAGGCTCTTGCCGGGCGGGTGGATCTTGTAGGCGGCGAAGCCCGCGTCCTTCACGGTGAGCGCTTCGGCGGCGTAGGCGTCGGGGCCGGGCAGCACGAGCGAGGAGGCGTAGCTCGGGATCTCGGCGCGGCCGCCACCCAGATAGCGCCATAGCGGCTGGCCCGCCGCCTCGGCGCCGAGGATCCACAGGCACGCATCGAGCGGGCCGTAGGCGTAGATCGGCAGGTGCATCCACCAGCGGTCCATGCGGCGGAAGTCGCGGAAGGCGCCTTCGCGGTCGAGCGCGTTGCGGCCGACCATGAAGGGGCGCAGGGCCGCCGCCGCGTGGTGCGCGGTGCCCAGCGCCGAGCGCCCCGCGAAGCCCACCATGGAGGCGGAGCGACCGCATTCGGTACGGACCGTGTAGACCACGAAATCGAGGCCCTCGCGGCCGGCATTGTCCTTCAGCGCGTCGCCCTGGATGGCATCCGCGGCGGTGCGGCAGGCGCGAACGTCGAGCGCAGCGATCTGCATCAGAACTTGCCGAACTGGCGGTAGGCTTCCTGCGGGTCCATGCCTTCCAGGATCGCCTTGCGCACCTTGCTCTCGGTCTGCATGGCGGCGATGCCCTCGCCGATGACCTCGTCGAGCACGGCGCCGGGGATGCGCACCATGCCGTCGCGGTCGCCGTGCAGCCAGTCGCCCGGCGCGATGACCACCTCGCCGATGACGATGGGCACCTCGGTGGCCGTCGGAAGCCACATGCCGACGATGTCGCGCGGGGTGTGGTGGGTGCGCCAGATCGGCATACCGAGCCGGAGGATGAAGTGGGAATCGCGCAGCGCGCCGTCGAGCACGCAGCCCAGCACGCCCTTCTTGTAGAGCGTCTCGGCCGACAGTTCGCCCATCTGGGCGATGGCGTGGGTGTGGGGCTGCGCGGTCCAGATGTGGCCGGGCTTGGCCTTGGACAGGAGCCCCGTCCAGGCGAGCAGTGTCTCGTGCGGGTCGGCGGATTCGTCGAGCCGGCCTTCCACTGTCCAGGCCGGGCCGGTGAGCGTCATCTCCGGCTGCAACGGCGTGATCTCGGCCGGCAGCGTGAAGTTTTTCAGGCCCCGCGCGCGCATCACATCGTGCAGCACGGAGGTGTAGCAGCTTTGGAGCTGTTCGATGCGCTCGGCGTCGGTCATGCGAGGCGTCTCCTTTTGGTTATAGGCGCGGGCCGAGGACGGCATTGGGCAGGGCCGTCACCAGCGCGGGAAAGAGGATGAGAAGGACGAGGACGATGAGGAGCGGGATCAGCAGCGGCAGCACCTCGCGCGTGATCGCCTCGACGCGGATGCCCGACACGCCGGACACCACGAACAGGCCCACCCCCATCGGCGGCGTCATCAGCCCGATCATCAGGTTGAAGACGAGGACGACGCCGAAATGGATGGGGTCGATGCCGACGGCGGCGAGCGTCGGCTGCATCACCGGCACGATCAGGATCATCACCGCGAGCCCCTCCAGGAAGAAGCCGACCACGAACACGACGGCGCTGATGAGGAGGAGGAGCAGCAGCGGATCGTCGGTGATTTCGACGAGGATCGCGGCCGTCTTCTGCGGCACCTGCAACGTCGTGAGGAGCCAGGCGAACACGGTGGCGGTGGCGACGATGAGGCAGATGGCACCGGTGGTGCGGGCGGTGGCGAGGAGCTCGCCCCAGATCCGCTTGAGGTGGAGCTCGCGGTAGAACACGCCCAGGCACAGCGCGTAGACGCAGGCGATGGCCGACGCCTCCGTGGGCGAGAACACGCCGAACACGATGCCGCCGATGATGATCACGGGCGTGAACAGCGGCAGCAGCGCGCGCCGCGTGGCGAGGATCGATTCGGACGCGCTCATCGCCTCGCCGGCGGGCATGTTCTTGGCCTTGGCGGTGAGGGCGATCATCACCATCAGCGCGCCGCCGGCCATCAGCCCCGGCACCACGCCGCCCAGGAAGAGGCGGCCGACCGAGGCATCCGCGAGGACGCCGTAGATGACCATCGGGATCGAGGGCGGGATCATCGGGCCGATGACGCAGGAGGCGGCCGTCAGCGCGGCGGCGTAGGCGGGGTCGTAGCCCGCCGAGCGCATCGCCTTGATCTCCATCGAGCCGAGGCCGCCCGCGTCGGCCACCGCCGAGCCGGACATGCCGGAAAAGATGATGCTCGCCATGACGTTGACCTGGGCGAGGCCGCCCCGGAGGCGCCCCACCAGCACTTTGGCGAACAGGAACAGGCGGTCGGTGATGCCGGCGCTGTTCATCAAATTGGCGGCGAGGATGAAGAAGGGCACCGCGAGGAGCGGGAAGGAATCGATGCCGCCCGCCATGCGCTGCGGAATGATGATCAGCGGCATGCCGTTGAGGTAGATGTAGATGAGCGCCGCGACGGCGAGGGTGAAGGCGATCGGCATGCCGAGCAGCATGATCG
This sequence comes from Alphaproteobacteria bacterium, assembly GCA_030431335.1. Taxonomy (GTDB): domain Bacteria; phylum Pseudomonadota; class Alphaproteobacteria; order Rhizobiales; family Amorphaceae; genus Acuticoccus. The sequence goes on along the minus strand of JAUIJH010000001.1, from coordinate 57,801 downwards.
CCAGCCAAAGGGCTCCGAGCCAGCTCATGACGGGTTCCTCACAGCGAGCTCGCGCCGATATGGGCCGGCCCGTTGCGCAGGATCCGGCCGATGGTGACGAGGGTGCGCACGAACATGGCCGCGCCGCCCACCACCAGCGGCAGGTAGACCACGGCCATCGACACCTTGAGGGCGATGGATTTGAGCGGCGCCACGACGCCGACGATCTTCCAGGCCATCAGCACGAGCACGGCGAGGAAGGCGGCGACCAGCGTGTGCACGAACAGGCCGGCGGCAAGGCGCACCGGCACCGGCAGCATCTCCACGAAGAGGCCGATGGCGATGTGCTCGCCGCGCCGCATCGCCTGTGAGGCGCCGAGGAAGACGAGCCAGAGGAAGAGGTAGCGCGCCAGCTCCTCCGTCCACGACAGGGGCACGTTGAAGACATAGCGGGCGAGCACCTGGGCGGTGATGGTGACGACCATCGCCGAAAGGACGGAGGCGATCATCACCTCCTCGAGCCGCTCCAACAGGGCGGCGACGAGTTTTGCGATGCGTGTCATCGGGCGGACTCCGGAAGGAGCGGCGGCCGGGAGGGCCGCCGCGAGGGGTTCGTCAGTCGACCGCGACGAGCGATTCGTAAACGTCGGCGCCCCAGATTTCCTTGAAATCGTCGTAGACCGGGGTCATGGCCGCGGCGAACGGAGCGCGGTCGGGCCGCGTCACGGTCATGCCCTTGGCGGCCAGCTCGTCGACCAGCTTCTTCTCGTTCTCGATCACGCCCGCCGAGTAGTCGGACCCGTACTTCGCGAAGGTCTCCACGACGATCGCGCGATCCGCTTCGGACGCGCCGTTCCAGGCCGCTTGCGACACGATGGGCGCCACGAACTGGACGAGGTGGTTGGAGAGCGCCAGGTTGTCCTGCACTTCGTAGAACTTGGCCGCGTTGATGGTGGGCAGCGGGTTCTCCTGGCCGTCGACCACGCCCGTCTGCAGGCCGAGATAGAGCTCGGGGAAAGCCATCGGCGTCGGCGTCATGCCGAGCGCCTTGGCGAACTCGAGGCTGAGATCCACCTCAGGCACGCGCAGCTTGATGCCCTTGAGGTCCTCCACCGTCTCGATGGGGCGCACGTTGTTGGTGATCTGGCGGGTGCCGTAGTACCAGACGTCGAGGACGAGCATTCCGGCGGACTGGCGCAGCTCTTCCATCAGGGCCTGGCCCGCCTCGCTGTCGATCAGCCGCTCCAGGTGCGCGAAATCCTTGGCGAGGTAAGGCGCTTCCAGCACCGAAAGGGCCGGCAGCCACTGGCTGAGGATGCCCGCACCGTCGAACGCCATCTCGGTGGTGCCGAGCTGCAGGCCGGTGAGGATCTCCTTGGCGCCGCCGATCTGGCCGGCCGGGAACACGGTGATCTCGATGCGGCCGTCGGTCTTCTCGGCGATCTCCGCGGCGGCTGCCTCCAGGGCGCGGTTGCCGGGGTGGTCGGGCGGCAGGATGTGGCCGAGCTTCCATTCGGCGGCGTTGGCGGGCGCCGCGAACGCGAGCGCGAGGCCGAGCGCCGTCGTCGCGAGCGTGAGGGTCTTCGATCGGATCATCAGTTCCTCCTTGGATTTGCTATTGTTCGTCGTCGAGCGAGACGAGCACGAAGGCTTCGGCTGCATCGAGATGGCGGCGAGAGGCGGCCGCGGCCTCCGTGGCGTTGCCGGCGGCGATGGCGGCGAGGATCTCGCGATGCTCCGCGACGGTCTCCTTGGACCGCGAGCCGCTGCTGGCGTAGCTGCGCACCACGAGCGCGCGGTCGATCAAAATGGTGTGGAGTTCGCCCAAAACGCGGTTCCCGGCGGCCTCGACGATGGCGCGATGGAACACGGCGTCGGCCTCGCTCACCTCGATGGGGCGCAGGAAATTGTCGCCCTCGGAGGCGGCGAGCAGGCCGGCGATGGTGCCCTCCAGCGTCCCGCGCAGCGCGGCGCTCGCGCCGGCGTCCGCCACCATCGCGGCGGCGGCGGGCTCGATCATCCGGCGGCAATCGTAGATCTCCTGCACGTCGCGCCGGTCGAAGGTGCGGATGTGGGTGCCGCTGCGGGGCTTGATCTCGACCAGCCCCTCGCGCGCGAGCTGGCGCAGCGCGTCCTTGACCGGCGAGGGCGAGACGGACAGCTCGTTCGCGAGCCCCTCCACATCGACGCGGCTGCCCCGGCTGAGCTCGGCGCTCATGATCCGGCGCTTCAGCTCCTCGCGGACCTGTTCCGTCAATGACTCGCGGTTGACTGTCATGGAACTCCTCTGAAATGTAGAATTTCAGATTTCAGATGACGGGTCAACGACAGATCGCGTGGGGTGGGCTCAGTTCAGACGTTGGCCGCTGGCGCGGTCGAACAGGTGGAGGTGCTCCGGCAGGACGTGGCAGGGAAGCGTTTCGCCGGGCCTCACCGGGACACGCTCGGTAAGGCTGAGATTGAGCTGGGTGCCGCCCGCATCGAGGACGATCAGCAGCCGGTCGCCGGAATTCTCCGACAGGATCACCTTGCCCTCGAAGGCGTGCGGCGCCTCGCCGATGCGAACGTGCTCGGGGCGGAAGCCGAGCACCGTGTCCGGCGCGCGCACGGCGGCGACGGAGGGGAAGGCGGTGCCGAGCGCCTCGACCCCGCCGCCCGTTGCCACCGCGTCGACGAGGTTCATCGGCGGCGAGCCGACGAAGCCGGCGACGAAGACGTTGGCGGGGCGGTCGTAGAGCTCGAGCGGGGCGGCGAACTGCTCGATGCGGCCGCCGTTGAGCAGCATCACGCGGTCCGACATGGTGAGCGCCTCGACCTGGTCGTGGGTGACGTAGACCGAAGTGACCTTGAGGCGTTGCTGCAGCAGGCGGATCTCGCTGCGCATGGCGACGCGCAGCTTGGCGTCGAGGTTGCTGAGCGGCTCGTCGAACAGGAACACCTTGGGCTCGCGCACGATGGCGCGGCCCATGGCGACGCGCTGGCGCTGGCCGCCGGAGAGCTGGCGCGGCTTGCGGTCGAGGTAGGCGGTGAGGTTGAGCGTGGCGGCGGTGGCCTCGATGCGGCGCGCCCGCTCCGCCTTGTCGAGACCCGACAGCTCGAGCGGAAAGTCGATGTTCTCGCGTACCGTCATGTGCGGGTAGAGGGCGTAGGTCTGGAACACCATCGCCACGTCGCGCTCCTTGGGCGAGCGGTCGATGACGCTTTGCCCGTCGATCAGGACGTCGCCGGAGGAGGCCTCCTCCAGGCCCGCCAGGATGCGCAGGAAGGTGGACTTGCCGCAGCCCGATTCGCCGAGGACGGCCACGAACTCCCCATCCGCGATATCCGCGCTGATGCCGTGCAGCACTTCCACGTTGCCGAAGGATTTGCGCAGGTCGCGCACGCTGAGGTGGGCCATGTCAGCAGCCCTCCGCGAGGCCGAGCCGGGCAAAGGCTTCGGGGGGCGCATCGTTGCGGCGCATCTGTGCCACGAGAAGCGCTTCCATGCGTGCGTGGAGCGCCGCGTCGGCGAGGGGCGATTGCTGCGCGGGGTCGGTCTCGATGTCGAACAGCAGCGCGCCGTGCGGCTCCATCGCGGCGGGCCCGTGCGAATTGTACCAGGGCGATTGCGGCACGACGGGGATCTTCAGCACCGGCAGGTTCTCGCAATATTCGATGCCGCCGACGAGGGTGGCGCCGCTCAGCTCGGCCTCGGTGAAGGGCGTGAGCATGTGGCAGGGCATCAGGGTGTATTGGTAGAGTTCCTGGTCCATCAGGTCGGGCGGATAGCGAAAGTAGGTGTGGCGCCCGTCGGTGATGTTGATGGCGCCGCCGAAATAGCCGAACAGCACCGCCTCGTGGCCCGTTTCGGCCGGATCGGCGAGGGCGGGCAGCAGCGAGCGGGCGCGCACGCTCGGCGGGATCGGACAGGCGAAGGCGTCGAGCAGGGTCGGCATCAGGTCGGGCGTCTGCGTCAGCGCCATGCGGCGCGTGCCGGCCTCGCCCGCGTGGGCCGGGTGGTGGATGAACAGCGGAATGTGCTCGATCTCGCGGTAGGCGGGCATGCGGTTCTTGGCCCACCAGTCGTGCTCGCCGGTCAGGAAGCCGTGATCGGTGGAGACGATCAGCATGGTGTCCCGCCACATGTCGTTCGCGTCCATGGTGTCGAGGAGGCGGCCGAGCTGCTCGTCGCAGTGGGTGAGGAGGGCCATGTAGCCCGCGCGCATCTCGTCGGCCTCCGCCGTCTCCTCGCTGACCTTGGCGTAGGGCGGCCAGTCGCGGATCGGACCGTCATAGCCGGTGGGGAAGCGCGCCTTGAGCCGCTCGGGGGCGTGGAACGGCTCGTGCGGGTCGAAGGTCTCGATCTGCAGGAACCAGTTGTCGGCATCCTTGTTGGCGGCAATGAATTTCTCCGCGCTGTCGAAGCATTTGACGGAGGAGAAATCGGCCTCCGAATGCACCTCTTCGCGGTTGGCCATGTTGTGGAAGCGGATGTCGCGCGGGGAATCGGAGAATTGGGCCGGGTGATATTGTTGCCGCCACTGTTCCAGGGGAGGCGCGACGAGGGCGTTGCAGGGGTCGCCCTCCTGGCCGCGGTGGAATTCGAAGCTCGTGAAGGTATTGTGGTAGCCCGCGCCGCCGATCTCGAAATAGTGGTAGTGGTCGGTGACGAGGTGGGAGTAGACGCCCGCCGTGTGCAGGAGGCGCGGCAGGGCGCGGTCGAACGGTTCCAGCGGCCCCCAGCTGCGGTGCATGAAGTTGAGGCGGCCGGTGAGGAGATCGCGCCGCGCCGGCATGCAGGGCAGGCTGCCGACGTGGTGGTTGTCGAAGGTGACGCAGCGCTCGGCGAGCCGCCGGAAATTGGGCGTCGGCAAGCGCGTGCCGCCGTAGCATTCCAGCATGTGACGGTTGAGCGTGTCGAACAGGACGAAGATCGCGCGCATCGCGTCTAACTTTGGCTCGAAATTAGGGATCGGGTGAGCTCGATGCTGAGCGCGAAGGTGCGGCTCTCGCCGGGTGCGAGCATCGGCACCTCGCCCGCCTCGCGCGCCGCGTGCCGCTCGCGCTGGCTGGTGGAGCACGGCTCGATGGCGGCCATGTAGCTGCCTCGCCCGCGCATCTTGAGAAGTTGCAGGAAGGGGAGCGTCGCCGCGTCGAACGCGAGGCGCAGCGCGAGGCCGTTGGCGGGGTTCTCAAAGCGGCACGCGGCCCAGCCGGCGGTGGGCTCGGGGCGATGGATCGACAATTCGGAGGTCTGCACCGGCTCCGGCGGACCGAAGGGCGCGCGCGGGTCGAAGTCGCCGCTGGACCACAGGTCCTCGGCGGGGTCGAAGCGGAAGGCGGCGCCTTCGCCGACGAGCGGGTGGCCGACGTTGAAGTGGTAGAGCAGCATCACCGGCATCGCGGCGGGGCCGATGTTGTCGAGCCGGTCGGTGATCGCGATGCGGCCGGCGCCGAGGGGGATCTCGATGCGGCGGCGCAGGCGCAGCGCGCCCAGATGCATCCGCGCCTGGATGATCTCTCCCTCGCACCACAAGGTGGCGCTGGTCTCGTCGAGGCCGTAGCCGACGAGGCGGGCCGGCTGGTGCGCGCCATGGCCGTGCAGCGGATAGTCGATCTCGCCGCCCGGATAGGTGGGGGCGTATTCGGTGGTGTCGGCGCCGGGCAGGCGGGTGTGGTCGAAGCCGCACGTGGCGAGGAAGCCCGACAGCGCCGTGAGGAAGCCGAAGCCGCGATCGGCCCCCGCATCGACCAGCCAGGGCGCACGGTAGCCGCCGGGCGGGTGCCACGACACCGTCTCCCCGCCCAGAGCGAGGCGGCCGATATCGAAACCGCGGTCGACGACGATCTCGGCCTCCAGCCCGCCGCCGGCGCGCATCTCGATGACGCGCACGCCCCGCTCGGCGCCATCGCCGAGGGTGACGAGGCGGGCACCGGCATAGGCGTCGAGGCTGGCGAGGCGTTCGCGCCGGGCGGCCAGGAAGGGGGCGTTCATTTGACCGCTCCCGCCGTGAGGCCCTTGACGATGAAGCGCTGGCCGAAGATCAGCGCGAGGAGGGCCGGGATCGCCGACAGGACGGAGGCGGCGGCCATCTGGGTGTATTTGATCTCGTTCTCCTGCGCGTACTTGGCGATGCCCACCGGCACGGTGGCCGAGGTGTTGTTGGTGAGGGCGAGGGCGACGGGGAACTCGTTCCAGGAGAAGATGAAGACGAGCACGGCCGTCGCCACGATGCCCGGCATCATCACCGGCACCACCACGCGGCGCAGCAGCTTGGTGAAGCCGGCGCCGTCGATGAGAGCGGCCTCCTCCAGTTCGCGCGGCACGTCGCGCAGGAACGAGGACAGGAGCCACAGCGCCATCGGCAGATGCAGCGTGGTGTGGGCGAGGATCAGCGCCACATGGTCGTTGCCGAGGTGGATGGTGCGGAACAGCTCGTACCACGCGCCCGCCAGGGTGACGGGCGGCACGAGATTGAAGAGCAGCGCCCACAACAGGAACAGGTTGATGACGAATTTCGGCCAGCGCATGCGGATCAGCGAATAGCCGGCGAGGAAGCCGACGATCATCACCAGTACCGTGCTGACCGAGGCGACGATGACCGAGTTGACGAAGTTGGACGCGAAGGTGGAGGTGCGGCCGAACAGCACCTCGTCGTAGTTCATGGTGACGGGCGTGAAGGTGACGCGGCCCATCAGGAGCACGATCTGCGTCTTGAAGGAGGCGAGGGCGATCCACAGGAACGGGCCCAGCGTCAGGATCGTGGCGGCGATCAGCGCGCCGTTGAGGAGGACGGCGCGGCGGGTGGCGCGCCAGGCGCGACGGCGGTGGGCAGGGGTGGTGGCGGTCATTGCGCTTCGGCCCGCTGGCGGGTCATGGCGACGGCGACGACGAGCGCCACCACGAACATGACGGTGACGGACATGGCCGAGCCGTAGCCCGGATTATCCTGGATGAAAAAGCGCTGGTAGATGGTGAAGCTGATCACCTCGGTCGCCGTGCCGGGGCCGCCGCCGGTGAGGAGATAGACCTCGTCGAACACCTTGAAGGCGATGATGGCGCGGAACACGAAGGTGACGAAGATCGCCGGCCACAGCAGCGGCAGCGTGATGCGGCGGAAGCGCTTGTAGGGCGTCGCGCCGTCGATCTTGGCCGCCTCCACCACGTCCTGCGGCAGGGATTCCACCGCCGCCAGGAGGAGGAGGAAGGCGAACGGCGTCCAGTGCCACACGTCGACGATGATGACGGACCACATGGCGAGCGAGGCGGAGCCCAGCCAGTCCACCTGGCCGAGGCCGAGATAGCCGAGCACCTGGTTGATGATGCCGAACTGGTAGTTGTACATCAGCCGCCAGATCGCGCCGATGATGATTCCTGGAATGAGGATCGGCAGCAGGAAGAGCGTGCGGTAGGCGTGCGACTTGCGGCCCACCGCCGAGCACATCAGGGCGAGCGCGAGGCCGATCGCCACCTGCAGCGAGGTCGCCACCAACACCAGGAGCAGCGTGTTGAGGATGCCGGCGTGGAAGAGCGAATCGCTGGCGAGCGCCTGGTAATTCTCGAAGCCGACCCAGCGCCAGCTCTGCGTGCCGCCCGTCCAGTTCACCTCCGCGAAGGAGAGCGCGAACAAGTTGGCGAGCGGCAACGCCGACAACAGGACGAGAAAGAGGAGGGCCGGCAGCAGCGATAGGGTTCGGGCCGCTGTGCCGTGCTTCAGTCGGGCCATGGCAGGATCCGGGTCCGGGTGGGTCGGGTTGAGCGCCGCAGCCGCTTGGCGCGGCTGGGCTGTGCGGGTTGAGGCCGAGGCTGGGCGCTCCCTCGGCGGTCTTGCGCGCGGCGGGGTTCCGGGAAGGTCGGCTCCGCCGGAAGATCGCTTCCACGGAAGGAGGGGCGGGGCCCGGCGCCGTCGCGGCGCCAAGCCCCGCCGGTTCGTGCTAGTCGGCCGCGAGGTCGGGGAGGCGGCCGGTCTTGTAGCCGGCATCCGCCACGATTTTCTCGATGTCGGCCGCCATCTGGTTGAGCGCGTCGACGGGCTCGATCTCGCCCGCGACGGTGCGGTTGAGGCCGATTTCGAGGACGCTGACGATCTCCGAGCCCTCCGGAATGGTCCACAGGCGGCGCGCGGTGGGGGACGCCTCGCGCATCACCGGCATGTAGCGGTTTTCCGGACGGTCGGCGAAGTCGCTCTCATAGGCCGCCGCGCTCACGGGCGAGCCGCCCATCTCGGCGTAGGCGATCTGGTTTTCCGGCTGCTGGAACCAGTCGAGGAAGGCGAGGGCGGCCTTCTTGCGCTCGGCCGGGATGTTCTTCGGGATGCCGCCGAGCCAGTGGCCGAGCGCCGGGGCGGAGGGGTAGCCCTCCTTGTGGGGGATCTGCATGTAGCCGACCTTGCCGGGGACGATGGACTTGTTGGGATCGTCCATCTGCGCCTGCGCGGCGACGGGCAGGATCGCGTGCGCGGTGCGGCCGGTCACCATGTACTGGATGAGGTCGCCCTGCTCCATCGAGGCGGGATTGTCCGGCCCGACTTCCTTGGCGAAGGTGAGGTAGGTCTTGAGTGCGTCCAGCGCCTCGGGGCTGTTGATGGTGACGAAGAAGTCGCCGCCCGCCTCGTCGCGGAACAGCGAGCCGCCGTGGCTGATGAGGTAGGGCCAGTAGTCCCACGTGATCGAGATCGTGCTGCGCGAGGCGCGCTGCAACATGCCGATCATCTCGGGCGGATTGTGCAGCACCTTGGCGTTGGCGAGGAGCTCGTCCCACGTCTCGGGGATCTTGAGGCCGTTCTCCTCGTAGAGGTCCTGGCGGTAGAACATCATCGTGATGTTGGGATTGACCGGGACGGTGAGGAGATCGCCCGTCTCGCTGTTCACCGTCTTCGTCTCGGGGTCGAACCACAGCGTGTCGTCGTAGGTGTAGATCTGCGGGTCGAGCTTGAAGTCCGGGTCGATGTTGGTGAGCGGCTCCAGGAAGCCGCCATGATACATCTCCGGATAGAAGATGCCGTTGATGATCAGGAGATCGTACTCGCTCTCGGCCGAGCGCACGGCGTTGCGCTGCTTCTCCAGGCTGCCGGCGTAGGGATTGACGTCGAGCGTGACCTCGTTGCCCGTCTCGTCCACGTAGCGCTCGACGATGCCGGCAAAGCCGTCCAGCCATGGCGACTGGTTGATGACCACGGTGATCGGCGGCTGGTCGGCCGCAAGGGCCGGCGCCGCCGCGCCGAGCGCGCAAGCCGCGACGGTGGCGGCCAGCGCCGCGCGGATGCGGTGCATTTCGTAGATCATTGTCCCCTCCCGTTTGCTTATTTGATGCGCATCATCTGCCTGCCGAGATAAAACATCAATTTATCTTTTCCGTAGAGTTATAAAGCCTTTTGGAATATCGAGGCGGCGGAGAGGGAGGCGGCGCGATGATCAACCTGCGGCAGTTCCGGCATTTCGTGGCGGTGCTCGAGAGCGGCTCCTTCCTGGAAGCGGCACGGCGGATGAACATCAGCCAGCCGGCGCTGTCGAAGAGCATCGGGGCGCTGGAGGGTTTTTACCGGGTCAAGCTGTTCGAGCGGACGCCGCGCGGGGTGCGGGCGACGGCCTTCGCGCAGGCGCTGGAGCCGCACGCCCGGCGCACGCTATGGGACATGAAGCTGAGCCAGGACGAGATCGCCGCGATCGCCGCCGGCGGGTCGGGGGCCATTTCCGTCGGCGTGGGATCGTCCTTCATCGGCGCGATCTGTGCGGCGGTGGAGGAGATGGACAAGGATCACGCCAACGTGGAGTTCTCGGTCATCACCGATCACGCGACCGGGCTGCGCCGCTTACTCGACAACAACCGGATCGATTTTTACGTGGGGCTCGCCAACAACGAGATCGGCGAGAGCGCATTCGACGTCGAACTGATCTATGCGGACGAGTATATCGGCATCTGCGCGTCGGAGCATCCCTTCGCGGGCAAGGTGGTGGAACCGCACGCGCTGCGCGATTGCGAGTGGATCATGCCGGACTTCGAGGAGCCGGCGCGCATCGCGCTGGAGGCGTTCTTCGTGGCCAAGCAGGAGCCGAGCCCCAAGATCAAGTTCACCACCAACGCCGACCTCATCGTGCGCCGCTTCCTGAAGAACGGGCACTATCTGAGCATGACGCCGCGCACCAACACCATCCTGCCGGAATTTCCCGACTTCGGCCGCTTCACCATCGCCGGCTTCCACTTCGAGCGGCAGGTGGGGATCGTGCAGCGGGCCAACCTGTTGACGACGCCGCTACAGGACCGGTTCAAGGCGATCTTGAGCCGCAAGGTGCGCGAGATGGAGCGCGCCTGAGCGCGCCCGGACTCCCACGCGCCACCGCGAGCGCCAAAGCGCTCAGGGGACGAGGATGCGGGGCAGGAAGAGGGACAGGCTCGGCACGTAGGTGACGATCTGCAAGGTCACGAACATCGCGAGCACGAACCATTTGTTATAGTACATCACCTCGCCGAGCTTGCAGCCGGACACCGAGCAGGCGGTGAGGAGCACCGAGGCGACGGGCGGCGTCTGCTGGCCGATGGCCCCGTTGAGCGCCAGGATCACGCCGAAGTGGATCGGGTCGTAGCCGAGGCTGGTGACGAGCGGCAGCGTCAAGGGCACGGTGAGGACGAGCGCCGCCGAGCCGTGCAGGATCATCCCCAGGAGGATCAGGAGGATGTTGATGAGGAACATCAACAGGAAGCGATTGTCGGTGAGGCCGACCATCGTCTCGGCGATCTTCTGCGGGATGCCCTGGTTGGCGAGGAGCCAGCCGAAGGCGAACGAGGTCGCCACCATCAGGAGGACGACGCTGGTGCGCTTGGCCGCCGTCAGGATAATCTCCGGCAGGTCGAAGATGCTGAAGCGGCGGGTGACGAGGAGGCCGACGAGCAGCGCCGCGAGCACCGCCATCGCCGCCGCCTCGGTGGGCGTGAAGATGCCGCCCAGGATACCGCCCAGGATGATGACGGGCAGCGTGAGGCCCCAGATCGCGCGGCGAAACGCGCGCACCACGCGGGCAAGCTGGAACGGGCCTTCCGTCGGCCAGCCATAGCGCACCGCGAAGATGTAGGAGGTAACGGCGAGCGCGCCGGCGAGCAGCACCCCTGGCGCGATGCCGGCGATGAACAGCTTGGCCACCGACACCTCCGCGATGGCGCCGTAAATGATGAAGGCGAGGCTCGGCGGGATGATGATCGCGATGGAGGCGGAGGAGGACGTGATCGCCGCCGCGAAGGCGCGCGGGTAGCCACGCTGCTCCATCTGCGGGATCAGGATGGTGCCTTGCGCCGCGACGTCCGCCACGGCCGAGCCGGAGATCTCGGCGAACAGCATCGAGGCGCCGATGTTGACCATGGCGAGGCCGCCGCGCACCGCGCCGACCACGGAGGCGGCGAGCTCGATGAGATCCTCCGCGATGCCCGAGCGGTTCATCAGTTCGCCCGCGATCATGAAGAGCGGCATGGCGATGAAGACGAAATTCTCCATCCCGGCGAACATCTGCAAGGGCACGATGGTCCACGGGATCGGCGTCGGCGCGAGGAAGATGAGGGTGACGACGCCCAGCGCCACCGCGACCGGAAGGCCGACCGCGATCAGCGCGACGAGGGAAGTGAAGATGCCAGCCATCAGTCTGCGCTCTCGATGTGCGGCCGGTCGCCGCCCCACAGCACCTTGAGGATGTTGTTGAGGCAGACGAGGAAGGCGAAGCCGCCGCCGATCGGCGCGGCGTATTGGAACAGGCCGCGCGGCAGGTCGACGGTGGCCAGCGTCATGCCGAGGCCGATCTCGGCGACCTTCTGGCCGGTGATGCACACGACCAGGAAGAAGAACGCCGAGACCATGTGCAGGACCACGTCGGCGGCGATGCGGCCCGCGTAGGGTAGCCGGTCGAAGATGATGCCGACGCCGATGTGGATGCGCTCGTGGAAGCCGATGCCGACGACGGTGAACATCATCACCGACAGGAGCAGCGAGGAGACCTCCTCCGTCCAGCCGATCGAGGAATTGAGCACGAAGCGAAAGAAGACGCCGAGGATCATCGCGATGGTGATGAAGCTCGCGATCAGGAAGGTGGCGAGCTCGGCGACGCGCACCATGATGCGCACCACGCCGTCATAGGCGCCCAACGCGGTGCCGAAGCCGTTGGCCGGGTAGGTGGGCAGGCTCACACGTCGGCGCATAGGCGCTCCAATGCGGCCGGCATGCCGCTGTCTGCGAGGGGGACCTGGTGGAGGCGCAGCCCCATCTCGACCGCTGAGAGCGTGCCGGTGAGCATCGTCTCGTTGAGGTCGCCGAGGTGGCCGATGCGAAAGACAGGGCCGGCGAGGCGGCCGAGCCCGTTGCCGAGCGACACGCCGAAGCGCGCGAGGATGGTGGCGCGCAGGGCGTCGGCCTCGTAGCCGGCTGGCAGGCGCACGGCGGTGAGCACGTCGGAGCGCTCGGACGGCACGTTGCATTGCTGCTCGAGCCCCCAGGCGTCGACGGCGGCGCGGGCCGCGTCGGCAAGGCGCCGGTGGCGGGCGTAGACGGCGTCCATGCCCTCTTCGTCGAGGAGCATGGTGAGCGCTTCGGCGAGCGCCACCACGAGGTTGCTCGCGGGCGTGAAGGGGAAGCTGCCGCGCTCGGCGCCCTCCAGCATCGCCGACCAGTCCCAGTAGGCGCGGGGCGTGCGGGCGGCGCTGTGCGCGGCGAGCGCGCGCTCGCTGATCGCGTTGAAGGAGAGGCCGGGCGGCAGCATCAACCCCTTCTGCGAGCCGCCGACGGTGACGTCGGCGCCCAGGGCGTCGTGGCCGTAGGGCACGGAGCCGAGCGAGGAGATGGTGTCGACCAGGAGGAGGGCCGGGTGGCCGGCCGCGTCGAGCGCGCGGCGCACGGCGGCGATGTCGCTGACGGCGCCGGTGGAGGTCTCGTTGTGGAGGACCGCGACGGCGCGGATCGCGTGGCCGGTGTCGGCGGCGAGGGCTTCGGCGATGGCGTCGGCGCGGGTGCCGCTGCGCCAGTCGCCCTCGATGGTCTGGCACGCGTAGCCGAGCCGGGCGGCCAGCTGCGCCCAGACGCGGGCGAAATGGCCGGTCTCGTAGAACAGCACCTTGTCGCCCGGCGACAGCGTGTTGACGAGGGCGGCCTCCCACGCGCCGGTGCCGGACGCCGGGTAGAGCACCAGCGCGCCGGTGGTGCCGACGAGCCGCTTGAGGCCCGCGAGCGCGCGCTTGGCGATCTCGGCGAACTCGGGCCCGCGGTGGTCGAGGGTGGGGCGGGCGAGCGCCGTCAACACGCGCGCGGGCACGTTCGAGGGGCCGGGGATCTGGAGGAGGTCGCGGCCTGGCATCGGCAGTCCTGGGGTCACTCTAATCGGGATGCGGCGCGTGGGCCGCGAGGAGAGGCAACGCCACAATTGAATGCAATTCAAGCAGTTCTTGTGTGCAGCGGTTGGCCATGCTCTGATCGGCCCACAAAAAAACATAACAAAATCAACTTATTAATATGATGCATTTTTTTGCATGATCACTTCTTGCCTCAGATTGAATTCAATTTGATAGTGAGGGCAGGAGGCTGAGCCCATGCGCCACGAGGCCAAACGCACCCCCACCGACGCCGTCCCGTCCCGCACCTCGATGCACGAGCGGCTGGCGGACGAGCTGCGCGAGATGATCGTCGACGGCCGCCTCGCGCCCGGCGCACGCATCAACGAGGCCGAGGTCGCCGAGCGCTTCAGCGTGAGCCGCACGCCGCTGCGCGAGGCGCTGAAGGTGCTCGCGGCGGAGGGCATGGTGGAGTTGCGGCCGCACAGCGGCGCGCGTGTCGCGAGCCTGACCACGGCCGATCTCGTCGACGCCTTCCGCGTCATCGGTGCGCTGGAAGGGCTGGCCGGCGAATTGGCAGCCCAGCGCATCACCGAGGACGAGCTCGACGAGGTCCGCCACCTGCAGGACGAAATGAACGAGGCGTTCGCGACCAACGACCTCGCCCGCTATTTCCACGCCAACCAGGCGACGCACGACATCATCCTCACCGCCGCGCGCAACCCGCTGCTGCAAAAGCAGTACCGCTCGGTGTCCGGTCTTCTCGCGGCGGCGCGCTTCCGGGCGAACCTGTCGCGCGAGCGCTGGGCCCATGCGCTGAAGGAGCACGAGGTGATCCTCGCGCTCCTGGAGCTGCGCCAGAGCGCCCAGCTCGGCGACGTGCTGCGCGCCCACCTCAACAACAAGCTCGAAAGCCTCGTGCGCCGCACCGAGGCATCCACCGAAAACGCCCCACCCGGTAAAGGAGATTTCCGATGACCGTACGCGTCGCTCTCGCCGCCGCAGCCGTTGCGCTGGCCCTCGCACCAGGCGCCGCCGGCGCCCAGACCGTGATCAAGGCGGGCGTGGAAGCCACCGAAGGCTCCCTCGTCTACGACATCATGAAGAAATTCGAGGAAGAGGTGGAGGCGCGCTCCGACGGCGCGGTCGACTTCCAGCTCATCACCGGTGGCCAGCTCGGCAAGGACATCGACGTGATGAACGGGCTGAAGCTCGGCACCCACGAGATGACCATCGCCTGCACCCCCGTCCAGTCGATCGAGCCGACGCTCGGCCTGTTCGAGGCGCCGTTCCTGATCACCGACCGCGAGAGCGCCAAGGCCATCGCGATGGGGCCGATCGGCGAGGAGATCCTCGCGAACCTGACCGACAAGGGCATCAAGGGCCTCGCCCTCACCGAGCTCGGCTTCCGCCAGATCACCAACTCGGTGCGCCCGATCAACACGGTCGACGACATCAAGGGCCTCAAGATCCGCATCCCCAACTCGCCCTTCCGCCGCACCATCTACCAATCGCTCGGCGCCAACCCCACGCCGATCGCCTTTGGCGAGACCTACGCGGCGCTGCGCCAGGGCGTGGTGGACGGCCAGGAGAACCCGCTGCCCTCCATCTACGGCGCCAAGTTCCACGAAGTGCAGAAGTACGTGACCATCGCCAACTACCTCTTCACCCCCTGCACCATCATGGCGAGCCCGATCTACTGGTCGCAGTGGTCCGAGGAGATCCAGACCGCCATCGAGGAAGCGGCCGTCGCGGCGGCCGAGTACTCCTTCGTGCGCGGCGCCGAGCTCGACGCCAAGTACCTGTCGGAAATGGAGAAGACCTCCGAGGTCAACACCATCGACGCGGCGAGCTTCCGCGAGGCGGTGAAGCCGCTGTGGGACGAGGTCGGCCAGAAGGTCGGTCCGGAGCTGATGCAGCGCGCCATCGAGGCGACGCAGGCCACCAACTGAGCGGGCGCACCGCCTGACAAGCGGGCGCAGACGGTCGTCTGCGCCCTTTCCATTTCTCCAGAGGATCCGTCAATGAGCCGGCAACCCAGCTTCTTCAACGAACCCCGCCTGCGCGCCGCCATGGAGCGCGAGGGGGTCGACTGCCTCATCGTCCGTGGCCCGGACAACTCCAAGTACGTCTCGGAGTTCTTCAACAACGGCGGCCATCTCGCCTACCGCCCGTTCACGGTGTTCTACTTCCTCGATCCGGCGATCAAGCCGGCCTTCATCGTGCCGGCGGTGGATCTTCATCTCGCGATGGACAACACCTGGATCGAGGACGTTCGGGCCTACGCGATGGCCGAGTTCTTTACCGACATCGACACCCACTTCTATGACGACTTCTTCCAGGCGGCGAAGGCGGTGCTGGAGGAGCGCGGCGTCAAGAACATGACGGTGGGCACGGAGGGCGATTCGCTGCCGGCCGGCTTCAAGCGCGAACTCGACAACCTGCTCGAAGGCAACCGCCTCGTCGACATCTCGGTGATGATGGAGCTGGTGCGCATGGTGAAGACGCCGGAGGAGATCCGCCGGCTGAAGACCGCCACCGAGATCACCGTCAAGGCGCACGCCGCCTTCCGCGCAGCGATCAAGGAAGGCAACACCGACCACGACCTCTACCGCGCCGCCACCATGACGATGATCGAAAACGGCGCCGACGGCTTCAAGTTCATCAACGTGGGCTGCGGGCCGAAGACGTCCTACGCCGCGCACGCGCCGTTCCCGGTCGGCCACACCATCAAGCGCGGCGACTTCGTGAAGGTCGACATGGGCGCGTTCTGCCTCGGCTACGGCGCCGACTTCGTGCGCTCCTACTTCGCCGGCGAGGCGACCGACCGGCACAAGGACATCTGGCGCTGGCTCAACGACGTGCAGATGGAGCTCGGCATGAGCATGCGGCCGGGGATGACCGGCGGCGAGATCTTCGACAAGGGCTACGAGATGATCTCCAAGCACCTGCCGAATTTCCCGCGCGAGTTCCTCGGCCATGGGCTGGGCCTCGGCTCGCACGAGCAGCCGCGCCTCAACCACGTCAACAAGACGGTGCTGGAGCCCAACACGGTCTACTGCATCGAGTACAGCTACTATCACGACGGTTGCCGCCACCACACCGAGGAGACCTTCCTCGTGACCGACAGCGGCGTCGAATGCTGGACGAAGGACTGCCCGCGCGAGCTGGTGGTGCCGCTCTGAGCTCTCGAGCGGCGACCGGAAGGCAAGGTCGGCGCTGCGCGCCGGCATTGTTTGGTCAGCAAGGCGAGGGGTTTCCCCCCTCGCGCTCCCTCCGCTTCGCCAGCGGGCAGGGTTCCAAGATCAGAGGCCCTGCGGGCCTTTGACTTGAAACCCCGATCGAGGGTTCGCCGGGCCGCGGCCGTGTCAATGGGTTCGGGCGATGCCCCCGTCCTCGCCATGCTCGCTTCGCTGCGCGTGGCTCCGGGCGGCCCATTGACACGGCCGCGGCCCTTTTTTGCGTCCCAGGGGCGTCAGGCCGTCGATTTTGCGGTCTCGATCACCTTGGCGATGATGTCGGCGGCGCGGCGGCAGGCGGCCTCGTCCACCTCGAGGTGGGTCGCGAGGCGCAGGATGCTTTGCGAGAAGGGGAACAACAGCACCCCCTCGCGGCGGCACGCGTCGGTCACCTCGTAGGCGCTGATGCCGTCGGCCAGCCTGGCGACGACGAGGTTGGTGACCACGTCGGCCGGGTCGATGATCGCGCCTTTGGCGCCGGCAAGACGGGTCGCGATCAGCTTGGCATTGGCGTGGTCCTCGCCGAGGCGGGCGCGGTTGTTGCGCAGCGCCACGCGGCCCGCGGCGGCGATCACGCCGCTCTGGCGCATCGCGCCGCCGAGCATGCGGCGGTAGCGGCGCGCGGTGTCGATGTGTTCGCGGCTGCCGGCCAGCACCGAGCCCACCGGCGCGCCGAGCCCCTTGGACAGCGAAATGCCGACGAGATCGAACGGGGCCGACAGCGCCGCCTCCGTTTCCCCCAGCGCGACGGCCGCGTTGAAGATGCGCGCCCCGTCGAGATAGGACGCGAGGCCCGCCGCGCGCGCGGCCGCGCCGATCTCCTCCGACATGGCGCGGGTGAAGAGCCGGCCGCCGGAGCGGTTGTGCGTGTTCTCCACCACCACCAGCGTCGTCGGCGGATAGATCACGTGGCCGCGCGGCTTGATGGCCGCACGCAGTTCGTCGGCGCCGAAGGGGCCGCGCCCCACCTCGGTGAACTGCACCCCGCTAATGGCCGCCGAGGCGCCGGTCTCGTGGAACACGATGTGGCTTTCCCAGCCCACCACCACATCGTCGCCATGCCGGGTGAGGACGCGTAGCGCGACCTGATTGGCCATCGTCCCCGACGGCAGGAACAGGCCCGCTTCCTTGCCGAGGAGGGTCGCCGCCTCCTCCTGCAGGGCGATGACGGTGGGGTCCTCGCCATACTGATCGTCGCCGACCTCGGCGTCGGCCATGGCTTGGCGCATCGCCGCGTCGGGCTTGGTCACGGTATCGGAGCGAAGATCGATCGGCATGGCGGGTCCCGTCCGGCGCGTCGCGCGCCTCATGGGGCAGTTTAATGCGCCCGCGGGCAACGCGAAATCAACCGGTTGGCTGCACACGCGTCGCCGTTCGTCGCTATGGGCGGCTCATCCCTTGAGCGCGCCCGCCGTGATCGCCTCCACCAGATGCCGGTTGAGGATGGAGAAGATGACCAGCACCGGCGCTGCGCCCACGAGGGCGGCGGCCATCAACTCATTCCACTCCACCTGGTATTCGCCCACCAGATTGGCGACGCCGACGGAGATGACGAACATGTCCGCATCCGTCGTCAGCACCAGGGCGAAGACGTAGGCGTTCCAGGCGAGGAGGAAGGTGAACATCGCCACCGCCACCAGCCCCGGCCGGGCGAGCGGCAACACCACCTTGAGGAAGATGTCGAGCCGCGAGGCGCCGTCGATCATCGCCGCCTCGTCGAGCTCGGTCGGGATCGAGCGGAAGAAGCCGATCAGGATCCAGGCCGCGAAGGGGAGCGCAAACGAAGAATAGGCGAGGATCAGCGACAGGTAGGTGTTGATCAGCCCCAGCTTCGACATGAGCTGGAAATAAGGGATGATCAGCAGCGTCTCCGGCAGCATCTTGGTGAAGATGAGGAAGACGATGAAGGCCGTCGCGAAACGGATCTTGAAGCGGGTGAAGCCGTAGGCGGTGAGTGCCGACAGGCTCACCGCGACGATGGTGGTTCCGGTGGCGACGATGAAGCTGTTGATCAGGTATCGGAACAGCGGGCGGTTGGCGAGAACGTCGAAATAGGCGTCGAACGTCCAGTTCACCGAGTAGAAGGTGGGGGGGGACAGGAAGATCTCCTCGCTGGGCTTCAGCGAGGTGTTGACCATCCAGTAGATGGGAAACAGGAAGACGACGAGCGCCACCGCCAGCGTTAGCCAGAACGCGGTGCGGGTAAGGAGGGTGCTGCGCGTCATCAGTCGCGCCCCCCGTCGCGGTCGAGCCGCATGGCGCGGATATAGACGATGGAAAAGGCGAGCACGATGCCCAGGAGCAGAATGCCGATGGTGGCCGCCTCGCCGAGCCGGTTGGCGCGGAAGGCGGTGTTGTAGAGGAGCACCGGCAGCACCTCGGTGGCGCTGACCGGGCCGCCGCCCGTCATCACCGCGATGATGTCGAAGTGGCGGATGGTGTTGATGATGTCGAGCGTGGTGCCGACGATCATCAGATAGGCGAGGTTGGGCAGCGTGATGTAGCGGAACTGCTGCAAGGGCGTCGCCCCGTCGATGCGGGCGGCCTCGTAGAGCTCGATGGGGATGGTCTGGAGGCCCGCCAGCATCAGGAGCATCATGAACGGCACGCCGCGCCACACGTCGACGAGGATCACCGAGACCAGCGCCGACCAGGGCCGGCCGAGCCAGGCGATAGGCTCGGAGATCGCGCCCACGCTCTGCAGCAGGTAGTTGATCACGCCGAACTGCGGCTCCAGCATCCACAAAAAGATGGTGGCGCCGATGGCGGGCGCGATGATCCAGGGCATCAGGAACGCGATGCGGAAGAGGGTGCGCGCGACGGTGACGCGGTTGAGGAGGAGCGCCAGGCCGAGGCCGATGGCAAGGTGCGCCGCCACGCACGAGGCGGTGAAGACGAGCGAGGTTCCGAGCGAGGACCAGAACGCCTCGTCGGTGACGGTGCGCACGTAGTTGTCGAACCCGACGAAGCTCGAGCGCAGCCCGCGGATGCGGTAGAGGCTGGTGACGAACGCCTGACCGAGCGGGAACACCACGACGAACGCGAGGAAGATGAAGGCGGGCGCGAGGAACGCCGCCGCCGCGCGCCGCTGCGCCCACTTGAGCCGGCGTCCGTACCGCGGCGCCGGAAGCGCCGCGGCTGTCCTGTTCGTCGGGTTCATCGGTGCTCTCAGATGTCGTTGAGCTTTTCGGTCAGCTTTTCGTCGAGCGCCGTGAAGATTTCCTCGGTGCGCTCCGGATCGAGCAGCGCCGCCTGGACGGCTTCCACGATGTCACCCGAGGAGATGTCCTCCCAATAGGGATGCGAGGGCGGGTAGGCGATGGCGCTCTGGCCGATGGTGAGGAACTTCGACAGCATCTCGTCGCCCGCCACCTCGGGCGCGTCGGCGAGGTCGTTACGCAGCGGCATGAAGTTGGCCTTGAGGGCGCGCTCGATGGCGTATTTGGCCTGCGCGTCGAACTTGATGAACTCCCAGGCTTCCTCGGGATGCTCGCAGTTGGCCGAGATCGCGACGGAGCCCTGGCGCGCGACGGTGGCGGGCGCGGCGCCCTCGCCGTGCGGCGGCATCGCCACGAAGAGCTTGCCTTCGAGGTCCGGATTGTCGCCCACCACCTTGGCGATGCCCCAGAAGGCGTTGCGCATGGTGGCGATCTTCTGTTGGGCGAAGAGGTTCGTCTGCTCCAGGTAGTTGGTGGTGGTGGCGCCGGGCGCGGCGAGCTTGGCCGCCTCCATGCCCAGATACGCCTTGATCGCTTCCAGGCTCTTGGGATCCTTGGCGAAACGGGACTCGGTCATGTCCTCGTCGAAGGGCTCACCGCCGTTGGCATAGATCCATGACAGCAGCACGCGCGTGGTGGTGTCGGTCGGACCGCCCAGGATCGCGGTTGCCCAATGGTCGTCGCCCGACAGAGCCTCGGCCCATGTCTTGTACTCGGCGAAGGTCTCGGGCGGGTTGGACGCGTCGAGGCCGGCGGCCTCCACCAGATCGCGATTGTAGATCTCGGCGTAGATGCCGCCATAGGTGGGCAGGCCGTAGACTTCGCCGTCGAAGCGGACGCCGCGCATGATGTCCTCGCTCCAGCCGTTGCGGAACTCTTCCGGTTCCGCGTTCCACAGAGCGTCCAGCGACTGGATGTAGCCGTTGTAGGCGGCGGGCGCGATGTCGGTGGTGACGACGCAGGGCGCCTCGCCCGCCTGCGCGGCGGTGACGAACTTGGTCCAGTGGTCCTTGCGGGCGACGAGAACCGGCTTGATCTTGATGTCGGGGTAGGCGGCCTCGAAATCGGCGACCATGTGTTTCCACACCGGCTCGTACTGGCTTTCGGTGAGGTTGATGTTCTGCCACTCGATGGTCACCGGCTCGGCGAGCGCGGGGGCGGCGGCGAGGATGGCGGCCATCGAACCGAGGCTCGCGGCGCGCTTCAGCGATTTGATCATGTTCTCTCCCTAGCGATAGATCGCCCCGGTTCGTTCATTCCGGGGCTGTGGTTGGAAGGCGTGGGCGGCGAGCGCCTCGAGGTTCGGCTCGATGCCGAGCCCGGGTCCCTCCGGCAGGAGGAAGTGCCCGTCCTCGAAGCGGATCGGTACGGTGCTGGCGGCGTCGCGGATCGCCCGCTGCGGCTCCATCTGCTCCAGGACGAGGAAATTGGGCACGGAGGCGGCGAGGTGCATTGCGGCCGCGGTGCAGATGGGGCCGCCCGGATTGTGCGGCGCGACCGGCACGTAATAGGTGTCCGCCAGCGCGGCGATGCGGCGGCATTCTGTGATGCCGCCCGCGTGCATCAGGTCCGGCTGCACGATCTTGGCCCCGCCTTGTTCCAAAAGCTCGCGGAACTCGTAGCGCGACAGCAGCCGCTCGCCGGTGGCGATGGGGGTCTCGACCTCGCGGGCGAGGCGCGCCATCGCCTTGGCGTTCTCGAAGGGAATCGGCTCCTCGAGCCACGCGGGGCGGGAGGGGGCGAGGGCGCGGTCCAGCATCGGCGCGGTGCGCGGCGACAGGAACTCGCTGCACTCCACGTAGATCTCGGTGTCGGGGCCGGCGCCCTCGCGCGCGGCGGCGAGAAAGTCGCCGGCGCGGGCGATCTCGCTCGCCTCGTTGCGGCGCAGCTCCTCGAAGCGGAAGGGCATGCACTTGAAGCCCTTGAAGCCGCGCGCGACCGCTTCGGCCGCCCGTTCGCGCACCGTGTCGAGGTCCATGTGGCCCCACATCCAGTGGCTGGCATAGACGGGCAGGCGGGTGCGGTGCGCGCCGCCGAGCAGGCGCCAGACCGGGACGCCGAGGCGTTTGCCCTCGATGTCCCACAGCGCGATGTCGAGGGCGGCGAGCGCCGTCATCATCGTGGCGCCGCCGCGCCAGCGCCAGGCATTGTAGAGGCGGTGCCAGTGGCGTTCCGGCCCGGCCGGATCCTCGCCGACGAGGTGGGGCGACAGCTCGTGGATGGCCGTTTCCACCGCCTCCAGCGCGCCGTGCAGAGAGGCTTCCCCCCAGCCCGAGATGCCCTCGTCCGTCTCGACGCGGACGAACATCCAGTTCGACCAGTCGACCCAGAATTTAAACGTCTCAATTTTGGTGATCTTCATGGTGCCGGGGCCGGGAGGCCGCTGTCCTCGAGAGGTCGATGCCGTGGGCGGGTGGAATTTGAAACGATTAAACGGCTAGCATCGATTGCTGTCAATCGCCCGATGGCCGAAAGGAAATCGATGCGTCCCATCGCCAAGCCAACGCTCCTGGACGTGGCCCGGCACGCCGGTGTCTCGGTCGGCACCGTGTCCAACGTCCTCAATGCGACGCGCGTCGTCAGCGATGCGCGGCGCGAGCGCGTGCTGCAGGCGGTGGACGCGCTCGGCTACGTGCCGGACGTGGTGGCCAAGAGCCTCAGGACGCAGACGAGCCGGGTGATCGGGCTGTGCCTGCCGCATACGGCCGGCGCCTATCTGGGCGCGTTGCTGGATGCCTTCATCGAGGATGCGGCCGAGCAGCAGTACCAGGTGATGCAGGTGTTCAGCCAGTATCAGTCGGGCACGGAGGCGACACGGGTGCGCGCGCTGCTGGCGCATCGCGTGGCGGGGGTGATCATCGTGCCGAGCTTCGATCCGGCGGAGGCGCTGGCGGCGACGCAGGCGGCCGGCGTGCCGGCGGTGATCGTCGACCGGCCCTATGCCCCCGGCGGGTTCGACCAGGTGACCTTCGACAACCGCGCCGCGATGGCCGAGGCCACCGAGGCGCTGCTGGCGCGCGGCCACCGGCGCATCGCCTATATCGCGCGGCGGCCGCAACTGATCGTGACGCGCCAGCGCATCGAGGCGTTCGAGGCGGTGATGGGGCGGGTGGCGCGAACGACGGCGATCGTGCGCGAATCGGGCGACGACGAGGCGGCCTACGTGGCGGCGGTGGCGAAGCTCGTCACCGGCCGCGGCGCGCCGACGGCGCTGATCGCGAGCAACAGCCTCATCGCGCTGTGGACGGTGCGCGCCTTCCGCCAGCACGGCATCGCCTTTCCGCAGGACGTGTCGCTGCTGGCCTTCGACGAGCCGGAGTGGGCCGATATCATGGAGCCGCGCCTTTCGGTGGTGCGCCACCCCGTGCGCGACATCGCCCGTGCCGCCTGGCGCATCCTCATCGAGCGGATCGGCGGCAGCACGGTGCCGCCGCAGGACGTGGTGCTGAGCGCCCACGTCGAACTGCACGGCTCGGTCGGCGCGCCGCCCAAGGGGCGGCGGTAGAGCCGCCGCGAGCGCCTTTCAGACGACGCGGTGGAGGAGGGGCGCGCCGCTGGCGAGGCGGCGGCAATTCTCCTCGATGACCGCCATGCTGCGGCGCCAGGTGCCGTCGGTGAGCCAGGCGATGTGCGGCGTCGCAATCACGTTGGCAAGGCCGAGGAGCGGGTTGCCCGGATGCGGCGGCTCTTCGGCGAAGACGTCGAGCGCGACGGCGGCGAGGTGGCCGCTGGCGAGCGCCTCGGCGAGCGCGGCCTCGTCGATCAGCGGGCCGCGCGCCGTGTTGACGACGATGGCGCCCCGCTTCATGGCGGCGATGCGCGGCGCGTCGAGCAGGGCCCGCGTCTCCTCCGTCAGCGGAACATGCAGGGACACGATGTCGGCCTCGCGCAGCAGCGTGTCGAGCGGCACGATGGGGATGTCGGCCTCCTGCACGAAGGGGTCGGCGGCGATGACGCGCGCGCCGAGCGCCGTGAGCGCCGCCGCGAGACGCCGCGGCACCGCGCCGTAGCCGACGAGGCCGACCGTGCGCTGGCCGATCTCGCCGGCGCCGTCGAGGAGGGCGGTGTCGGCCGGCCATCCGCGGCCGGCCTTCACCGCCGCGCTGATGGGGATGATCGAGCGCAGCGCCGCCAGCATCAGCGACAAGGCGAGCTCGGCGACGGCGGCCGAGTTGGTGCCGGGCATGTTGCACACCGCGATGCCCTTCGCATCGGCATGGGCGAGGTCGATGGCGTCGACGCCGATGCCGATCTTGTGCACGAGGCGCAGCCGCGGGGCGGCGTCCATCACGGCTGCCGTCACCGGGGCGAGCACATGGAGCAGCACCTCCGCCTCCTCGAGCGCGCGGGCGAAGCCCTCCGCATCGTCCTCGGCCAGCAGGGCGATCTCGACGGCGGCTGTGTCGGCCACCTCGATGATGCGGCGGATCTGCGGCGAGGCATCGTAGGGTAGCACCGCTTTCATAGGGTCCTCCTTCTCGCGCTATCGTTGCGAACGTTCGCGAGAATGTTGGTTCGCTTTTCCTGCATTCCCCTCAGTCTGCTCATGATTGTCAATGCAATCGTTCGCGTAGTAGGAAGGCATAAATTCAAACGCTCGGAAAACGAGAGCGATCAGGGAGGCGATATGAGCACGCGCACCATCGGCATCATCATGAACGGCGTCACCGGCCGGATGGGTGGCAACCAGCACCTGAGGAATGCCATCGCGGCGATCCGGCGCGATGGCGGCGTGATGCTGAAGGACGGCACCCGGCTGATGCCGGACCCGATCCTGGTGGGCCGCAACGAGGAGCGCGTCGCGGCGGCCGCCCGCTCGGCGGGGGTGGAGAAATGGTCCACCAATCTCGATGGGCTGCTCGGCGATCCGGCCTACCCGGTCTATTTCGACGCGGTGAAGACCGATGCGCGCGTCGGCAATGTCCATCGCGCCATCGAGGCGGGCAAGGACATCTACACCGAGAAGCCGACGGCGGAGAAATTCGAGGACGCGCTCGGCCTCTACACAGCCGCCAAGGCGAAGGGCGTGCGCCACGGGGTGGTGGCGGACAAGTTGTGGGCGCCGGGGATGGCGAAGCTGCGCATGCTTTTGCAGTCCGGTTTCTTCGGCAAGGTGCTGATGGTGCGCATCGAGGGCTGCTACTGGGTCTTCGAGGGCGATTTGCAGCCCGCCCAGCGGCCCTCCTGGAACTACAAGCGGGCCGAGGGCGGCGGCATGATCCTCGATATGATGCCGCACTACTATTACATGCTGGAGGCCATGAACGGGCGCCCGCTCGACATCGTGTGCCACGCCGACACGCTGGTGGGCGAGCGGTGGGACGAGAAGGGCGAGGCCTATAAGGCCGACGCGGACGATTCGGTCATGTCCATCTCGCGCCTGGAAGGCGGGGCGATGGCGCAGATCATGAGCTCGTGGTGCGTGCGCGTGCGCACCGAGGACATCATCGTGATGCAGGTGGACGGCACCCACGGCTCGGCCGTCGCGGGGCTGCGCCACTGCCATGCGCAGCGGCGCGAATCGACGCCCAAGGGCCAGTGGAGCCTCGACGTCGCCGAGCCCGTCGATTTCTACAAGGACTGGCACCAGATCCCCGAAACGGCGCCCTACAAGAACGCCTTCCGCATGCAGTGGGAGATGTTCCTGCGCCACCTGGTGGAGGGCGGCGAGTTCCCGTGGAACCTGCGCGCCGGCGCGGCGGGCGTGCAGTACGCGCAAGCGGCCGAGGAGAGCTGGCGCGAGCGGCGCTGGATCGATCTGCCGGCGGTGGCGGCGTAGAGCCGTCTCGGCTCACGCGTGTTCGCCCAAACCGCCCCGGCTCTTTTGCTGGCCGCGTGCTTCCGGGTCGCTTGCCGATCCCGCGAACGCTGTGGCCGGTCAGTCCCGCTGCGGCGGCGCGGCGGTGCTGGAGCGTGCCACCAGGTGGGGCGCGTGCATGGCGTGGAAGGGCGCGGCATCGGCGCTGCGGCCCTCGCCGTTCTCGTTGATGCGGCGCATCAGGTATTCGCCGCACGAGGCGGCGATGTCGCGCACCGGCAGCGCGACGGTGCTGAGCCCCGCCGTGCCCCACCATTTGAGCCACGGCGCATCGCCGAAGCCGATCACGGACAACGCGTCCGGCACCTGGAGCCCCAGGTCGGCGATGCTTTCCAGCACGCCGACCGTGAGGCGCGCGCCGCCGGTGACGACGGCGGTGGGCCGCGCCGCGCGGTGCGACCACAGATCGGCGAACATTTGCGCCGCCGCGGCCGCGCGCGGCGGGCCGAGGCGGATGAGGTCGTGCGGGATTTCGAGCCCGGCGCGGGCGAAGGCGGCCTGGTAGCCGCCGAGCCGGCGATCGCCCGTCGACAGCTCCTTGGCGCCGCCGACATAGGCGATGCGCCGATGGCCGAGCGCGATCAGCGCCGCGGTGGGGACTTCGAGGCAGCCCGCGTCGTCCATGCCGAACCAGGCACTGTCGAGCCCCGCGATGCGGCGGATCAGCTGCACGGTGTGGATGCGCGCGAGGAGGGTGAGGGTCTCGGGCCGCGGCGCCGCGGAGCCGACGATGACCACCCCCGCCACGCGCGCCTCCATCAGCCCGCGCACATGGCTGAGCTCCACGTCCGGGTTCTCGTCGGTGACGGCGAGCACGAGCTGATAGCCGGCGGCGGCGCAGCAGGCGGCGAGGGCCTGCGCGACGGTGCCGTAGAAATCGTTCTGGATATCGGGCACCAGCAGGCCGATCAGCGTGGACCGGCCGGAGCGCATGGCGCGCGCGCCGGAGTGGGCGACATAGCCCTGCTTCAGCGCCGCCTGGCGCACGCGCGCCTTGGTCTCTTCGCTGATCTGGGTGCTGTCGGCGAGGGCGCGGCCCACTGTCGAGACCGAAAGGCCCAGCGTCCGCGCGATATCCTTGATGGTGACGGCCTTGCTCATGGCAAGGGTTTTTATGCGAACGTTCGCATCAAGGAAAGCGCGAATAGAGCCGCGAAAATTCGAGGTGCTCGCCGGGGCGGGAAGGCTGTTGCCGGGCAAACGTTCGCGTGGCACATTGTCGTCCACGACAAACAAAGACAAGCCGCTCTTCGCCCATGTGCGAAAGGCGCGGCGATGGGAGGAAACATGATCCGACACCAGACGCACGCCGTGCGCCCCAATCGGCGCGCCATGCTCAAGCTCACCGGCGCCGCCGTGATGGCGACAGCGCTGACGCTGCCGCTCATCGGGCTCGGCACGGCCCAGGCGCAGGACACCTACACCTTCCGCATCGCCCACAACGAGGCGATCGGCTCGCCGATCACCGAGGCGTTCGAGACCTGGACGCAGCGGCTCAACGCGGAGAGCGGCGGGCGCATCGAGGCGCAGCACTTCCCGGCCGGCCAGCTCGGTAGCTACACGCAGCTCATCGAGGGCTCGCGCATGGGCACCATCCAGGGGACCGCCGGCGGGCCGGACACCGAAGAGGCGGTGGCGCCCGAGATCGCCGCGGCGGGCGGCGCGCCGGGCTTCATCTATTCCAGCGACGTGCACGTCGACAGCGTGCTGCAGGGCGAGCTCGGCGAGGAGATCTCGCAGATCGCGCGCGACAAGACCGGCGTGGAGTTCGTCGCCTACGGCGAAGTGGGCTTCCGGCATCTGCTGTCGAAGCGCCCGGTCGAGACGCTCGAGGACCTGAAGGGGCTCAAGATCCGCGTGCCGGAGCTCAAGGTGTGGGTCGATTTCTGGTCCAAGCTCGGCGCCAACCCCACGCCGCTGCCCTACGCGGAGCAGTACAGCGCGCTTTCCACGGGCGTGATCGACGCGCTGGAAGCGGACGTGTTCTCGATCCTCGGCTTCAAGTGGTACGAGCAGGCCGAAAACCTGACGCTGACCTACCACTGGTTCCTGCCCAAGGCGATCCGCGTCAACGCGCAGTGGCTGGATTCCCTGCCGCCGGACCTGCAGGAGCTGGTGCGCACCACCGCCAAGGAGGTGTTCGCCGAGCAGCGGGCCACGAACCGCGCCAACGCGGCCGCCGCGCTGGAGCAGCTCAAGGAGCTGGGCGTGAAGGTGCATGAGCCCAAGGACATCGAGAAGTGGGAAGCGGCGACCGAGCCGCTGTTCGAGGAGTTCGGCGCCAAGGGGCCCGAGGTCGAGGAGATGATCTCCAAGATCCGCAACAGCCAGGATTCCTGATCCGGCCATCGGCGGCCGGGCGCGCCAGCGGCGGCGCCCGGTCTCTCCCCCTCGCAAGTGGGGGAACCGCGCGCGGCGGCGACGGGCCGGCCGCGCCGGTTTTTGCGCGGCCCGCCTTTCAATCCCAGGTACCGGCGAATGACTGAATCCACGCTTGCCTCGACGCCCGCGCCCGGGCTGGGCGGCTTGCCGACCCGGCTCGCGAACTGGCTCGACGGGCTGATCGAGACCGTCGCGGCGGCCCTCCTCGTCGCCGCCACGGCGATCACGCTGGTGCAGGTGTTCTTCCGCTACGGCCTCAACCACTCGCTGACGTGGCCGGAGGAAATGGCGCGCTGGGCCTTCGTCTGGCTCGTGTTCCTCGGCTCGGCGATGCTGGTGCGCCGCTCCCGGCACATCGCCATCGATCTGTTCGCGGGAATGCTGGAGGGTCGCGTTGCCGCCGCCCACGCCTTCCTGGTGCGGGTCATCATGGCGTGCGCGGCGATGCTGCTAGTGGTGATCGGGCTGCGCCTCGTCTCCCACTCCAGCTATGTCTCGCCGGCGCTGGGCTGGCCGTTCCTCTATCTATACCTCGCCGCCCCGGTCGGGGGCGCGCTGTCGCTGGTCTTCATGGCGATCGAGCCGCTGCCGGGCTGGCGCAGCGCGCTCGCCGGGCTCGGCGCCACGGTCGTCGGCATCGCGATCTTCTTCGGCCTCGCCTACGGCATCGACCCCTCCTTCCTCAAGCTGGCGGATGCGGGGCTGCTGCTGCTCGGCGTCACCCTGGCGCTCATCCTGTTCGGCGTGCCGGTGGCCTATTCGCTGATCGTCGGCTGCTTCATCGCGTTCCTGCCCAACGGGCCGATCATGATCGTGACGCTGCCGCAGAGCATGACCTCGGCGCTCGATTCCTTCCTGCTCCTCGCCATCCCCTTCTTCACGCTGGCGGCGGCGCTGATGAATGTCGGCGGCATCACCAGCCGGCTGATCGGTTTCGCCAGCACGCTGGTGGGGCACCTGCGCGGCGGCCTCGGCCACGTCAACGTCCTCACCAACGCGCTGATGGGGGGCGTCTCCGGCTCCTCGCTGGGCGATGCGGCCGCGCTTGCCAAGACGCTGATCCCGGAGATGGAAAAGCGCGGCTATCCAAAACCCTTCTCGTGCGCGCTCACGTCCTCGGGCGCGATCCTCGCCAACATGATCCCGCCCTCGATGGGGCTCATCATCTATGGCGCGCTCGCCTCCGCCTCGGTGGGGGCGCTGTTCGTCGCCACCATCGTGCCGGGCATCTTGATGGCGGTGACGCTGGCGCTGGTGGTCCACCTCATCTCGGTGCGCAGGGGCTTTGGGCGCGACGTGCCCAAGGCGAGCGGCGCGGAGCGGCTCGACAGCGGGCTCAAAGCGCTG
Organism: Alphaproteobacteria bacterium; assembly: GCA_030431335.1. Lineage (GTDB taxonomy): Bacteria > Pseudomonadota > Alphaproteobacteria > Rhizobiales > Amorphaceae > Acuticoccus. The sequence goes on along the minus strand of JAUIJH010000001.1, from coordinate 28,536 downwards.
CCGGCTCTGGTGCTGCCGGTGATCATCGTCGGCGGCATCCGCTTCGGCGTGTTCACCGCGACGGAGGCCGGCGCGGTGGCGACGCTCTACGCGCTGCTGTGCGGCGTCCTCGTCTACCGCACCGCGAAGCCTGCGGGGCTGCTCCGCGCGCTGCGCGAGGGGCTGTCCGACACCGTGGCGGTGACGGTGATCATCGCGGCGGCCTCGCCCTTCGCCTGGCTGATGGTCGTCGAGCAAGTGCCGCAGGAGATCGCCCGCGCCATGGGGACGCTCGCCACCAACTGGATGCTCCTCATCCTGGTGGTGAACCTCTTCCTGATCGGCGTCGGGCTGATCATGGAGATGATCGCCGCGATGGTGATCCTGGTGCCGATCCTGGTGCCGCTGGTGAAGGCGGCGGGCATCGACCCCGTGCACTTCGGCATCATCCTGGTGGCCAATCTGTGCCTGGGCGCGTTGACGCCGCCGCTCGGCATCCTGGTATTCACCACAGCGGCGGTGACCAAGACGCCGGTGGTGGCGGTGTTCCGCGCCGCGCTGCCGTTCATCTTCGGCCTGATCCTCACCATCGTCCTGATATCGCTGGTGCCTGCGCTCAGCCTCGGCCTCGTCAACATCCTCGGCAATTGACATGAACGAAAACGACACGACTGGATTCTACCTCGCCGAGGGGGCGATCGCGCTGCCGAAGGGGGCGTGGGCGCGCACCGAGCGACAGCTATTGATGCGCGACGGGCGCATCGTGCTCGGCCTCACCCAGGGGCGGCAGCGGCCCTACGTCTATCCGCTGACCACGCCGGCCGGCTTTCCGGTGACCTCCGAGTGTCCCGCCGATCACCCGCACCACAACTCGTTCTGGATCGGCGCCGACCACGTCCACTGCCGGATGCCGGTCGAGGGCGAGAAGTTCGAGGAGTACACCTACAATTTCTATGTCGACGAGGTTTTTCAGGGGCGCGGTCCGGGGCGACTCGTAGCGGGCGCAGCCGAGTTCGAGCGGCTGGGGCCGGATGCGTGCCGGCTGACGCAGGCGATCGAGTGGCGCGGTCCGGTGGAGTGGGCGGCGCCCCAGGGGCGGCTGGCGGCACGCGAGACGCGCACGCTCGACGTCTCGCTGGTCGACGGGGCGACGGTGATCGACGTGACCTCGGTGCTGGCGTCGGCGGATTGGGATTTCACGCTCGGCCCCACCCGGCACGCCTACTTCAACGTGCGCGCCGCCGACACGATGACCGCGCCGAACGGCGGCACGATGTTCGACGACCGCGGCGCGGTCGGCGGCGCCAACGTGACGGGCACCGGCGCGCGCTGGGTGTGCGCGGAGGGTCCTGTGGGCGGCGGCCATCGCGCCGGGCTCGCGGTGTTCCCGCATCCGGCCGACCACGACGACCTGTCCTGGTTCGTGGCCGATTGGGGCGTCATCACGGTGGGCCCGTTCCGCCTTGCGGGGAAACTCGTACGCCGCGGCGAGCCGCTCACCGCGCGCTACCGCGTGCTCGCCTTCGACGGGCCGGCCGAGGCCTTCGACCTTGCCGGCCGCTTCGCCGCTTACACCGGCGCCAGTGCCTGAGGAGGAAACGCGATGCTGAACGGACCGCTCGCCGGCATCGGCCTGACGCATCTGCGCGTCTACGGCCAGCGGCCGGCGCCGGACGGCGTGCAGTGCGGCTGCCCGCACGTCCACGCCATCACGCACGAGGCCTACTACGTCCTCTCCGGCACCGGCGCCCTTGAGTTGCACGACACCGCGCACGGATTTCGCACCGTCGAGCTGACGCCGGGTAAGCTCGTCCAGTTCGCGCCAAACACGCTGCACCGGGCCGTGAACACGGGCGACCTCACCGCGCTGGTCCTGATGAACAATGCCGGCCTCGCCGAGCGGGGCGACGCGCGCATCTGGTTCGGCCCCGAGGTGGATGCCGACCCGGACGCCTATGCCGCGCTGTGGCGGCTGCCGGCCGAAAAGGGCCTCGACGGGGCGCTCGAGCGGCGCGACGCGGCCGTCACCGCCTATATGGCGCTTCTTGCGCTGTGGGAGGCGGACCGGCCGGCCTATTTCGCCGAGCTCGCCCGCTTCTTCGACTTGCACGCACGCGCCGTGGAGCCGCTGCGCCCGCGCTTTGCCGATATCGTCGCCAACGGGCCGAAGGCTTGGGTGGACGAGACGGTGGGAGTGCTCGGCGCGCTGCCGGTGCGGGTGGGGGAGGCCGATGCCATCGCCGTCGCCCCGCCCAGCGGCGAGCCGCGCTACGGCATGTGCGGCCTTCTCGGCCAGCTCGAGCAAACCAGCAACGTTTGAGGATATTTCGATGAAGATCGCGCGCTACGCGGTGAACGGCGCCGTGCACCACGGGCTCCTGGAAGGCGACACGCTGAAGCGCCTCGCGGGCTCGCCCTTCGAGACGTTGGCGACGGCGGGGCCGGAGGACGCGCTTGCCGATGTGCGCCTGCTGGCACCGGTGGAGAGCCCGCGCATTTTCGGAGCGGGGCTCAATTACGTGTCGCACATCAAGGAGGGCGGCAACGAGACGCCCTCGATCCCGATGCTGTTCATGAAGCCGTCGACGGCGGCGGTGGGGCCGGGCGATCCCATCGTCTACCCGCCCGAGGGTCAGAACGTGCATTTCGAGGGCGAGCTCGCGGTGGTGATCGGCAAGAAGGCGCGCCGGGTCAGCAAGGCGGACGCGCTCGATTATGTGCTGGGCTACACCTGCGCCAACGACGTGTCGGAGCGGGTGATCCAGTTCAAGGAGATGTCGCTGGGCTGCCTGTTGATCGGCAAAGCCTTCGACAGCTTCTGCCCGATCGGCCCGGTGATCGCGACGGGGCTCGACCCGGCGGACTTGCTGCTCGAGGCGTTCCTCAACGGCGAAAAGCGGCAGTCGATCAACACGTCGGACCTTTTGTTTTCCTGCCGCCAGCTCGTCTCGTATCTGAGCCAGGCGATCACGCTGCTGCCGGGCGACATCATCATCACCGGCACGCCGGCCGGGGTGGGGCCGGTGACGCCCGGCGACCGGGTGGACATCACCATCGAGGGCATCGGCACGCTCACCAACCCCGTGATTGCCGAGGCCGAGGCCTGAGCGATGGCGCGGGTTGAGGCGGCTGCCGATCCGGGCGAGGCGATCCGGGCGTTCGTGGCCGGGCTCGGCGTGTTCGCGGAGCCGGGGCGGGTGGTGTTCCGCCCGCTCACCGGGGGCGTGTCGTCCGATATCTGGCTGGCGCGGGACGGTGACCGCGCCGTCTGCGTCAAGCGCGCGCTCGCCAAGCTGAAGGTGGCGGCCGACTGGCGCGCGCCGGTGGAGCGCAACCTCTACGAGGCGGCGTGGCTACGCGAGGCGGCTCGGCTGGTACCGGGGGCGGCGCCGGACATCGTCGGGCAGGACGCGGCCGGCGGCATGTTCGCGATGGCCTATATCCCGCCCGACGAGGCGCCGTTGTGGAAAACCGAGCTGCTCGCGGGGCGGGTGGACGTGCCGTTCGCCGCGGCCGTCGGCACGCGCCTCGCCGCGCTCCATGCCGCCTTCGCCCGCGAGGCGGGGATGGCGGAGCGCTTTGCCACCGACGAGAATTTCCGCCTGATCCGCCTGGAGCCCTATCTCTTCGCCACCGCCAGGGCGCACCCCAACCTGGCGCGCTCGCTCGCCGAGCTCGCCCGGCGCACGGCCACCACCCACCACACGGTGGTCCACGGCGACATCAGCCCGAAGAACATCCTGATGGGCGCCGGCGGCCCGCTTTTTCTCGATGCCGAGTGTGCCTGGTTCGGCGATCCGGCCTTCGATATCGCCTTCTGCCTCAATCATCTCCTATTGAAATGCCTGGCTGTGCCGGATCGGGCCCGATCGCTGCTCGAGGCGTTCGAGGCGCTGTCGGACGCCTATTTCGCCGGCGTCGATTGGGAGCCGGCCGACGCGCTCCAGGGGCGGGCGGCGGCGCTGCTGCCGGGCCTCTTCCTCGCGCGCGTGGACGGCAAGTCCCCGGTCGAGTACCTCACGTGCGAGGCCGACAAGGCGCTCGTGCGCGACGCGGCGCGGCGGCTTCTCTTTTCTCCCCCGACCCGGCTGAACGCGGTTGCGCACACTTGGGCCAAGACCATCGGAGCTGACACATGACATTGGCCGCAACCCGTATCGAGGCCGTCGATTGCCGCCGCGTCTGGGATTCGCGCGGCCGGCCCACGGTCGAGGTGGAGGTGCGGCTGGCGGGCGGCGCGAGCGGACGCGCCATCGCCCCGGCGGGCGCCTCGCGCGGCAAGCACGAGGCGGTGGATTTGCGCGACGGGGGAGAGCGGTTCGGCGGCCTCGGCGTCGAGCGGGCGCTGGCGGCGATCCGCGAGACCATCGCCCCCGCGCTGGTCGGCGGCGAGGTGAGCGACCAGGCCGGCCTCGACGCGCGCGTCGTCGCCCTCGACGGAACGCCCACCAAGTCGCGCCTGGGCGGCAATGCCACCACCGCCGTCTCGATGGCGCTCGCCCACGCGGCCGCCGCCGCGGCGGGACGGCCGCTGTGGCGCTACCTCGCCGACATCGGCGGATTTCGGCCGCGCCTGCCGATGCCGATGATCCAGATCTATGGCGGCGGTGCCCACGCCGGTCAGCGCATCGACCTGCAGGACATTCTGCTGGTGCCGGTCGGCGCATCGAGCTTCGACGAGGCGACGGTGATGGCCGCCGAGGTCTATCGCGCGGCGGGGCTTCGCATGGCCGAGCGCGGGCTGCTGCGCGGCGTTGCCGACGAGGGGGGGTGGTGGCCCGAATTCGCCTCCAACGAGGAGGCGCTCGAGGAAGGCGTCGCCGCGATCGAGCGCGCCGGCTACCGGCCGGGCGAGGATGTCGCCCTGGCGCTCGACGTAGCCGCGACGCAGTTCCGCAGCGGCTCCGCCTACCGCCTCACCGCCGACCGGGTGGACGTCGACAGCGCCGAGATGGTGGCGCGTGTCGCCGGCTGGTGCACCCAGTACCCATTGATTTCGGTGGAGGATCCGCTCGCCGAGGACGATGATGCGGGCATGATCGCCTTCACCGCCGCGGTGGGGGCGAGCGTCCAGGTGATCGGCGACGACTATCTGGTGACGTCGGCCGAACGGGTGGCGAAGGCGGCCTCGGCGGGCGCGTGCAACGCGGTGCTGTTGAAGCCGAACCAGGCGGGCACGCTGAGCGAGACGCTTGCCGCCCTCCACGCCGCCAACGCGGCCGGATGGCACACCGTGGTCTCCGCCCGCTCCGGCGAGACCGAAGACACCACCATCGTCGACCTCGCCGTCGGGTGGGGGGCGGACCAGCTCAAGGTCGGCTCCTTCGCCCGCTCCGAGCGAATGGCCAAGTGGAATGCCGCCATCCGCGTGGAAGAACAGCTCGGCCGGACCGCGACATTCGCCGGGCGCGATGCCATCGGCGGCCGCGCGCCGCAACGCTGAGCGCGCACCGGTCCGACTGGCGAAAACGTTAACCGCGGCGTAAATGAACGGCGGCCCGAGGCCGCCGTGTTCCGCGTCGAAACGGGTTCGCGCACATTTCGCCAAGCAGAGGGCAACCGTTTCGCGCATTGGCTATAGTGAGGCCAGGCGAGCGCAACGCTCGGTAGGGCAAGGCATGATCGGCTGCGCCATAACGCACGGACGATGCCGTGGCTGGCCAGCCGCGCGCCTTGGGCGGCGGGGCTGCCCAGCCGCCAGTTGAGGGGTTGACCAATGGCAACGACAATCGCGGATCTTCTGGTCGAGACGCTGGCCTCGATCGGCGTCGAGCGGATCTGGGGCGTGACCGGGGACAGCCTCAACGCCGTCAACGACAGTCTGCGCCGCAACGGCCAGATCCGCTTCATGCACATGCGCAACGAGGAAGCCGGCGCGTTCGCGGCTGGGGCCGATGCCGCGGTGACGGGCGAGCTCGCGGTGTGCGCCGGCAGCTGCGGGCCGGGCAATCTCCACCTCATCAACGGCTTGTTCGACTGCCACCGCAACCGCGTGCCCGTGCTAGCGATCGCCTCGCACATTCCCTCCACCGAGATCGGGCTGACTTATTTCCAGGAGACCCATCCGCAGGAGCTGTTCCGCGAGTGCAGCGACTATTGCGAACTGGTCACCAACCCCAAGCAGATGCCCCAGGTGCTGCACCGCGCGATCCGCACCGCCATCGGCAAGCGCGGCGTCGCCGTCATCGTGCTGCCGGGCGACGTGTCGGTGCTGGAGCTCGACGCGCCCACGCCGCCCCTCGTCATCCCCACGCCGTCGCGCACCGTCCCCGCCGAGGCGGCGCTCGACCAGGCGGCCGCGATCCTCAATGGCGCCAAGCGCGTCACGATCCTCGCCGGGGCCGGCTGCGAGGGCGCGCGCGCCGATGTGATCGCGCTCGCCGATGCGCTGGCTGCGCCCATCGTCCATGCCTTCCGCGGCAAGGACGTGATGGAATGGGACAACCCGTTCAGCGTCGGCATGACGGGGCTGATCGGCTTCTCCTCCGGCTACCACGCGATGAAGGAGTGCGATGCGCTGCTGATCCTGGGCAGCAGCTTCCCCTATCGCAGCTTCTACCCGGAGGGGGCGAAGATCATCCAGGTGGACACCGACCCCTCGGCGCTCGGCAGCCGGGTGAACCTCGATCTGCCGGTCCTCGCCGATATCGGCGCGTTCGCCGGCCCGGTTCGCGCGCGGATCGAGCCCGGCCGCGACCGCCGCTTCCTCGATGCCGCGCTCGCGCACTACGCCAAGGCGCGCAAGGGGCTGGACGAGCTGGCGACGCCGCGCCGCGCCGGCAGGCCGCTGCACCCGCAATATGTGTCCAAGGTGGTCAACGAGGTGGCGGCGGCCGACGCCATCTTCACCGCCGATGTGGGAACGCCCGTGGTGTGGGCGGCGCGCTATCTGATGACCAACGGGCAGCGCCGCCTGATCGGCTCGTTCAACCATGGCTCGATGGCGAACGCGCTGCCGCAGGCGCTCGGCGCGCAGGCCGCGTTCCCCGGCCGGCAGGTGATCTCGATGTCCGGCGACGGCGGGCTCGCGATGCTGATGGGCGAGCTGTTGACCGCCGTGCAGCTCAAGCTGCCGGTCAAGATCGTGGTGTTGAACAACGGCACGCTCGGCTTCGTGGAGATGGAGATGAAAGCGGCGGGCTATCTGCCCGATGGCGTGGCGCTGGAAAACCCGGACTTCGCCGCGGTCGCGACCGCGGCGGGGCTGTTCGGGGTGCGCGTCGTCGATTCGGATGCGCTCGCCGGGGCGCTTGCGGACGCCTTTGCGCACGACGGGCCGGCGCTGGTCGACGTGGTGTCGGCCCGCGACGAGCTGGCGATGCCGCCCTCCATCAAGGCCGAGCAGGTGCGGGGGTTCAGCCTCTATGCGATGCGGGCGATCATGTCGGGCCGCGGCGACGAGATCATCGAGCTCGCGAGCACCAACGTCCTGCGGTGACGGCGCTCAGCGGGTGGGGACGGGCGTGTCGCCGCGATAGTCGTAGAAGCCGCGGCCGGCCTTGCGGCCGAGCCAGCCGGCCTCGACGTATTTCACCAGCAGCGGGCAGGGGCGGTATTTGGAATCGGCCAGCCCATCGTGCAGCACCTGCATGATCGACAGGCACGTGTCGAGGCCGATGAAATCCGCCAGCTGCAGCGGCCCCATCTTGTGGTTGGCGCCCAGCCGCATCGCCGTGTCGATGGCGTCCACCGTGCCGACGCCCTCGTACAGCGTATAAATCGCCTCGTTGATCATCGGCAGCAGGATGCGGTTGACGATGAAGGCGGGGAAATCCTCCGCCACCGCCTGCACCTTGCCGAGCCGCTTCACGAAGCCGGTGGCGAGGTTGAACGTCTCGTCCGCCGTCGCGATGCCGCGCACCAGCTCCACGAACTCCATGACCGGCACGGGGTTCATGAAGTGGATGCCGATAAATCGCTCCGGCCGGTCCGTCGCCGCGGCGAGGCGGGTGATGGAGAGCGAGGAGGTGTTGGTGGCGAGCACCGCCTCCGGCTTCAGGAGCGGGCAGACCTGCGCGTAGATCTTGCGCTTGACCTGCTCGTTCTCCGTCACCGCCTCGATGACGAGGTCCATCTCGGACAGGTCGTCGATGTTTTCCGCCACGGTGATGCGATCGACGGCGGCCTTGCGCTCGGCATCCTCGATGCGGCCGGCGGCGACCTGACGGGCCATGTTGCCGGTGATGGTGGCAAGGCCCGATTCGATCCGCTCGCGCGACACGTCGTGCAGGCACACGTCGTAGCCGGCAAGGGACGCGACATGCGCGATCCCGTTGCCCATCTGCCCGGCGCCGATGACGCCCACACTCTGAATTTCAATCATTTGGATGCCATCGACGGAGATCTTTCGCCTTCGATGAAACCCGCCGTGAGCAGCGCGTCAACCCGCTTCGTGCGTGGGGACGCGCTTTGCGAGCCGCCGTCAGCTCGATCGTTTCGCGATCTCATCCTTCAGCTCCGGCAGGATCGTAAACAGATCGCCCACCAGCCCGTAGTCGGCGACCTGGAAGATGGGCGCTTCCTCGTCTTTGTTGATGGCGACGATGACGCGCGAATCCTTCATGCCCGCAAGGTGTTGGATTGCCCCGGAGATGCCGGCGGCGATGTAGAGGTCGGGCGCCACCACCTTGCCGGTCTGGCCCACCTGCCAGTCGTTCGGCGCGTAGCCGGCATCGACCGCCGCGCGCGAGGCGCCGATGGCCGCGCCCAGCGCGTCCGCCAGCGGCTCGATGAATTCCTTGAATTTTTCCGCCGAACCCAGCGCGCGGCCGCCCGAGACGATGCGCTTGGCGCTGGTCAGCTCCGGACGGTCGCTGGTGGCGACCTCCTCGCCCACGAACTCCGACAGCGCCGGCACGTCCGGCAGGTCGATGGCGCGGATGTCGGCGCTGCCGCCGTCGCCGGCCGCCTGAAAGGAGGAGGTGCGCACGGTGATCACCTTCTTGGCGTCGGCCGAGCGCACCGTCTCGATGGCGTTGCCGGCATAGATCGGCCGCTTGAAGGTGTCCGGCGCGTCCACGGCGATGATCTCGGAGACCTGCATCACGTCCAAGAGCGCGGCGACGCGCGGCATCACGTTCTTGCCGGAGGTGGTGGCCGGCGCGACGAGGGCGTCATAGTCGCCGGCGAGGGAGACCAGGAGGGCGGCGAGCGGCTCGGCGAGGCCATGGCCGAGCGCGGCGGCGGACGCGGTGAGGACCGCCTCCACGCCGGCGAGCGCGGCCGCCTGCTGCGCCACGCCGTCGATCTCTTCGCCGGCGACGAGGATGTGCACCGGCGCGCCAAGCGCCGTGGCGGCGGTGAGTGCCTTGGCCGTGGCTTCGTTGAGGTGGCCGCCGGCGTGTTCGGCGAGAAGAAGGGTCGTCAACGGAGGCTCTCCGGTTTTGGGGCGGGACGGCTGGCCGGCATCACAGGACGCCCGCTTCGTTCTTCAGCTTGTCGACCAGCTCGGCGACCGACGCCACCTTGACGCCCGCCTCGCGGCCGGAAGGCTCCTCGGTCTTGAGCACTTCCAGGCGCTTCTTCGGCGTCACGCCGAAATCGGCCGGGGTCTTTTCGGCGAGCGGCTTCTTTTTCGCCTTCATGATGTTGGGGAGCGAGGCGTAGCGCGGCTCGTTGAGGCGCAGATCGGTGGTGACGATGGCCGGCAGCGTGAGCTTCACCGTCTGCAGGCCGCCGTCGACCTCGCGCGTGACGGTGGCGGCGCCGTCCGCGAGGGCGAGCTTGAAGGCGAACGTGCCCTGCGGCCAGCCCAGCAGGGCCGCCAGCATCTGGCCGGTCTGGTTGCAGTCGTCGTCGATCGCCTGCTTGCCGAGGATGACGAGCCCGGGCGCCTCCTCGTCCACCACGCCCTTCAGGATCTTGGCGACGTCGAGCGGCTCGGGCGCCTCGTCCATCTCCACCAGGATCGCGCGGTCGGCGCCCATGGCGAGCGCGGTGCGCAGCGTTTCGGCGGCCTTCTTGGGGCCGATCGAGACGGCGATCACCTCTTCGGCGGTGCCGGCCTCGCGCAGGCGCAGCGCCTCCTCGACGGCGATCTCGTCGAACGGGTTCATGCTCATCTTGACGTTGGCGAGATCAACGCCCGTGCCATCGGGTTTGACGCGGACTTTGACGTTGTAGTCGACCACGCGTTTGACGGGGACGAGGATCTTCATCGGTTCGTACGGCCTGACTCTTTGGGAAATCGGCGGGGACGCTAGCTTTGCCGCCGGGTGCTGTCAAACCGCCGGCGGCGCGCCGGCGATCAGATGGTGCGGCTCTGCCCGGGAACCCACAGCACGTCGTCCGCGCCGTTGCGGTTGGCGACGCGCGAGGCGACGAAGAAGAAGTCGGACAGCCGGTTGACGTAGTGGAGCGCCGCTTCGCCCACGGGTTCGTGCTCGGCGAGCTCGACCATCAGCCGCTCGGCCCGCCGCGACACGGTGCGTGCCATGTGGAGATAGGCCGCGAGCTGGGAGCCTCCGGGCAGCACGAACGACTTCAGCGGACTGAGATTGGCGTTGAGGCCGTCGATCTCGCGTTCCAGGCGTTCCACCTGGGCGGGGATGATGCGCAGCGGCTCGTAGGACAGCGAGGTGCCCTCGGGCGTGGCAAGGTCCGCCCCCAGGTCGAACAGGTCGTTCTGGATGCGCGCCAGCATCGGGTCGAGCTGCATGTCCCGGCCGGCCGCGCGGGCGCAGCCGATGACGGCGTTGGTCTCGTCGACGGTGCCGTAGGCGGCCACGCGCAAGTCGTACTTGGCGCGGCGTTCGCCACTGCCCAGCGCGGTGGTGCCGTCGTCGCCGGTGCGGGTGTAAATCTTGTTGAGCGTGACCATGCTTACATTCAGTTCGAGGTGAAGTAGAGCGCCGTCATCGCGATGACGATGGCCACGAACTGTAGCATGACGCGCATGCGCATGAGCGACTGGCTGCGGTTGGGCGAGCCGCCCTTGGCGAGATTCCACAGCCCCATGACGAGGACCACCGCGACAGCGCCCATCGCGAGCATGATGATGAGGGTCGAGAATGTCGACATCGGTTTATCCTTCCCGGATGGGCTAGATCGCGTCGCCGCGCATCAGGCGTGGCACTTCGCCGGCAAATCCGGCCGCTTCGTTGATGAACATCGCCTTGAGCCGCTGCCGCCGGTCGACCAGCCCCGTGCCGATCGAGCGCACGGCGCGCAGCAGCACCGACTTGGTGGAGAACATGGTGTTGAGCACATCGGTGACCAGGGCCATCTGGGCGGCGTCCGCCCGGCGCCAGCGCGCGTAGCGGGCCGGGGCGGCGGCAAGGTCCTCGCCCAGGCGATGGGCGTCGCCGAGGACCTCGGCGAGCGCCGCCGCATCGCGCAGGCCGAGGTTGAGGCCTTGCCCGGCGAGCGGATGGATGACGTGCGCCGCATCGCCGGCGAGCACCAGCCGCCCCGCCGCATAGTCGCGCGAGAGGATCGCCTTGAGCGGGTAGATCTGCAGCGGCCCCTCCAGCGTGAGATGGCCGAGCGAGGGGCCGAACACGCGCTCGATCTCCAGCGCCGCCATGAACGGGTCCATCTCGTGCAGCGAACGGGCGAAGGGCTCGCGCTCGCTCCACACGATCGAGGACCGATTGCCAGTGAGGGGCAGCATGGCGAAGGGGCCGTTGGGCAGGAAATGCTGCGTCGCGGTGCCGTGGTGCGGGTGCTCGTGCGACAGCGTGCCGACGATGCCGTATTGGCGGTACGCGTGCTCCACGGTGCCGATGCCGGCGATGGCGCGCAGGCGCGAGCCGCGTCCGTCGGCCGCCACCAGCAGCGCGCCGCGCCGGCTGCCGCCGCCGGCGAGCGTGGCGGTGATGCCGGTCTCGTCCTCCTCGAAGATGCGCACGCTGTCGGCGATCTCCTCGATGCCGAGCTCCGCGCAGCGCCGTTCGAGCGCCTCGTCCAGCGCCGCGTTGGGGACCATGTGGGCGAAGCGGCTGGCCCCGTCCTCGCTCGCGAAGGACAGCACTTCAGGGCGGATGAGGTCCTCGCTGGCCGAATCGGTGATCACCATCGCCTCGATGGGCTGCGCGGCCTCGGCGATCAGCGGGAAGACGCCGATGGCATCGAGGAAATTGCGCCCGGCGGCGGAAATGGCGCTGGCGCGATGGTCCGCGCCGCGCGGGGGGCCTGCGAAAAGAACCGGCTTCAGATGGGTGCCGCTCGCGAGCGCAATGGCGATGGTGCGCCCTACCGCGCCGCCGCCTGCTATGAGAATCTCTGTGCTCACCGGGTTCCCTCGATCTGCGGCCGTGTTGTCGCGAAATTGCAGGCGAAGGGCAATCCGTGGCAGCGTCGCAGTCCCATGCCCCACAGAGCGAGCCCCATGCGCCCAGCCGTCGCCGAACTTCTGGAAACTCTCGACCTCGAAACGCTGGAGCGCAATCTGTATCGCGGGCGCTCGCCGCAGGTGGGCTGGCAGCGCGTGTTCGGCGGCCAGGTGCTGTCGCAGGCGCTGGTGGCAGCGACGCGTACGGTGGAGGGCCGCCGCGCCCACTCCCTGCACGGCTACTTCCTGCGCCCGGGCGACCCGTCCGTGCCGATCATCTACGAGGTGGACCGCATCCGCGACGGCCGCTCCTTCGCGACGCGCCGCGTGGTGGCGATCCAGCACGGCGAGGCGATCTTCTCCATGAGCGCCTCCTACCAGGCCGAGGAGGAGGGGATGTCCCACTCGCTGCCGGCGCCCGACGTGCCGAGGCCGGACGAACTGCCCGACGAGGCGGCCCTGCGCGACCTGGTGCTGAAGGAGGGGCCGGACAACATGGTGCGCTATTTCGAGCGCGAGCGGCCCATCGAGCTGCGCCCGACGGAGCTGCGCCACTACACCACCAACGAGCCCCTCGAGCCGCGCCAGTACGTGTGGCTGCGCGCCTCCGACCGGCTGCCGGACGAGCCCGAGGTGCACCAGGCGGTGCTCGCCTACCTGTCGGACATGACGCTGCTCGACACGTCGCTGTTCGCGCACGGCCTGTCTGTGTTCAACCGCGAGATCCAGGTGGCGAGCCTCGACCACGCGATGTGGTTCCACCGTCCGTTCCGCGCCGACGAGTGGCTGCTGTACGCGCAGGACAGCCCCACCTCATCGGGCGCACGCGGCCTGTCGCGCGGGCTGATCTACGACCTGGACGGCCGCCACGTCGCCTCCACGGCCCAGGAAGGGCTGATGCGCCGCCGCACCCGCTAGCGGCTGCGATCCGTTAGCGCACCTGGCTCGGCAGCCACGTTGCGAGCGGGGAGAAGTAGGAAACGGCGAACAGCACCAGGATGTTGGTGGCGAGGAAGGGCAGGATGGCCCGCACCACCGGCGCCAGCGGCAGCCGCGCGATGCCCGCGCACACGAAGAGGCACACGCCGACCGGCGGCGTGGTGAGGCCGATCATCAGGTTGAGCACGGCGAAGGTGGCGAAGTGCAGCGGCTCGATGCCCACCGCCTGCGCCAGCGCCAGCAGCGGCACGAACAGGATGATCAGCGCCGCGATGGTCTCCATGAACATGCCGACGAACAGCAGGAGCAGGTTGATGATGAAGATCACCGCGATGCGGTTGTCGGTGAACGACAGCACCGTGTTGGCGATCGCCTGAGGGATGCGCTCCGACACCAGGATCCAGCCGAACACGTTGGCGAAGCCGACGAGGGCGAGGATCGCCGCCGCCGACACCGCGCTGTCGATGAGGATCTTCGGCACCGCCCTGATCGGCAGCTCCCGGTAGACGAAGGCGCCGACGAAGAACGCGTAAACGGACGCGACGATGGCGGTTTCGGTGGGCGTCGCGAGGCCGGAGAGCAGGCCGTAGATGATGAGCCCGGTCATCGCGAGGGCCCAGAAGGCGCCGGCGAAGGCGCGCGCGACCTCGCTCACCCCCTGCCACGGCTGGCGCGGAAACTTGCGGCGCACGGAGATGATGTAGGCCGTCACCATCATGGCAAGGCCCATCAGGATGCCGGGGACGGCACCGGCCAGGAACATCTGGCCCACCGAGATGCCCGACAGCGCGCCGACGATGATCATCGGCACCGATGGCGGGATGATGGGGCCGACGGTGGAGGAGGCGGCGGTGATGGCGGCCGAATAGTCGGCCGGGTAGCCGGCTTTCTTCATGCCGGGGATCATGACGCCGCCGATGGAGGCCGCGTCGGCGACGGCGGTGCCGGTGATGCCGCCGAACAGCATCGAGGAGGCGACGTTGGTGAGGCCGAGCCCGCCGCGGATCCACCCCACCAGCGCGTTGGCGAAGCGGATGATGCGGTGGGTGATGCCGCCGCGGTTCATCAGGTTGCCGGCGAGGATGAAGCCGGGGATCGACAGGAGCACGAAGACGTCCATGCCTGCGTACATCTTCTGCGGCAGGACCACGAGCGGCACGCCCGAATAAAGGAGGTACGCGGCGGAGGAGACGCCCAGCGTGATCGCCACCGGCAGCCCGATGATCAAGCCCAGGATGAAGACGCCAAGGAGGATCGCGACGTCCATCAGCGGGCCTCCTCGTCGTTGCCGTCGTAGGTCGGGCGCTGGTCGGTGCCGGCGAACATTTCCACGATGCGCACGAGCGCGAACACGAACAGCGAGCCGAGGAAGATGAGAATCGTCCCGTGCATGACGTCCATTCTGAGGCCCATCGCGGGGGATTTCTGGAACGAGCCGATGGAGAAGAATTTCCACGCTTCCGGCAGGATCAGCGCGGTGAAGCCGAGGATGATGACGGCGCCGACGAAGCGCAGCACCGTGGGCAGCGGCGCCGGCAGGCTTTCGCACACCACGTCGACGTTGACGAGGTCGCCCGTGCGCAGCGACAGCCCGACCCCGAACGCCACCATGAAGAGGAGCGCGAAACGGGTCAGCTCCTCCGTCCACACCGGCGAGGAGCCGGCCGTGCGGCCGACCACCTGGATGAGGACGGCCGCGATCATCACCGCGAACGACACGGCGACGCCCACCTTGGCGACGAGGATGAGGGTGTCTCGGATACGCTCGAACATGGCGGTTCCTGGGAGCGGGGCGAACCCGGTGGCGGTGGAGGAGGCGGCGCCGGCGGCGGCGGCAGTTGTCCGATCCACAGGGTGATTTCGTATCACGATGGGCGGATCTTGAGCCGGCCGTAGGCGCTTCGAGGCCGATCTTTTCGCGCGCTCCGGCCGCGGGCGCTTGGGTGGCCGCCGGGGCGCGAGGCGCGTCCCGGCGGCCGGCTATCGCTTATTTGCCGTCGAAGATCTGCTCGGCGATGGGGCGCACCTCGTCGGAGACGTTGGCGAGAACGGCGTCCTTGGCGGCGGCGGCAAAGGCATCGCCGTCGACGTCGACGAAGGTCATGCCGTGCTCTTCGAGCCAGGCACGGTCGTCGGCGAGGCTCTCCAGCATCAGGCCGCGCTCATATTCCTGCGCGGTGGCGGCAGCCTGCATGACGGCTTCCTTGTCCGCGTCGGAGAGCTGGTTCCAGGTCTGCTCGGAAATGGTGAGGTAGATCCACGAACGCACGTGCTCGGTCTGGTTCACGTGGCTCTGCACTTCGTTGAAGTTGGCCGAGCGGATCAGGGCGAGGGGGTTCTCCTGCGCGTCGATGGTGCCGTTCTGCAGCGAGGTGAACACCTCCGAGAAGGCCATCGGCGTCGGGTTGGCGCCGAGCGAGGACCACACGTCGAGGAACAGCGGCACGTTGGGCACGCGCATCTTGAGGCCGTTCAGCTCGCTCGGGCTGGTGATCGCGCGGTTGGCGGTGAGGTTGCGCGGGCCGCGGGCGAAATAGGCGATCGGGCGGATGCGCGCCTTCTCGATGATCTCGGCCTTGATGTCCTCGCCGACCTCGCCGCCGGCCACCTTGTCCATGTGCTCGAGCGACTTGTAGGCGTAGGGCAGCGCCAGCAGGGCGGCCTTCGGCGCCCAGTTCTGCA
This sequence comes from Alphaproteobacteria bacterium, assembly GCA_030431335.1. GTDB lineage: Bacteria > Pseudomonadota > Alphaproteobacteria > Rhizobiales > Amorphaceae > Acuticoccus. Next base: position 12,665 of record JAUIJH010000001.1, on the reverse strand, counting down.
GGCTCTCGCCGGTGATCGTCATGTCGACGGTGCCGAGCTGCATGCCGTTGATGAGGTCGATTTCCTTGCCGAGCGACTCGTTGGGATAGACCTCGACCGCGATGCGGCCGTCGGTCGCCTTGTTGAGCTCTTCGGCGAATTTCAGCGAGGCCTTGTGCCAGGCGTTTTCCTCGTTGGCGAGGTGGCCCAGCTTCAGCGTCGTATCCTGGGCCATGGCGCCGGCGCCGAGCCCGGTGACGAGCGCGGTCGCGGCGATGGTGCGTGCGAGTGCGCGGGTAAAGTGCATGAGAACCTCCCTATGGTTTCTAAGCGACTTGAGCGGACAGCCCGTCGGGGACCTGTCCTTCAAAATACTCGGGGTGAGCGAGCGTTACTTCCGGTAGGTGCGACAGCACCTCCCGAAGATGGGTGCGGATGGCCGCCTCGGCCCCGGCCGGGTCGCGCGCACCGATGCGTGCGGCGATCTCGCGGTGCTGGGCGAGCAGGGTGTCGGTCGGGAACGTGGCGCTGGTGATGAAACGCACCCGGTCGAAGTGCAGCTTGAGCGTCTCGATGAGCGTCCAGACCGTGCGCCGGCCCGCCGCCTCGGCGAGCGTGCGGTGGAACATCTCGTCGAGGTCGATGAAGTCGGCGGGGCTGTTCTTGCGCACGCGCTCCTGAAGCGCGATCTGGCGCTCCAGCTCCGCCACGAGCGCCGGATCGCCCCGCGACGCCAGCAGGGAAACGATGTCGGCCTCCGTCGCCTCGCGCACGAAGCGGGCATCCAGCACGGCCTGCAGGTCGATGCGGGCGACCTCGGAGCCGCGCTGCGGGCGCACCTTGAGCAGCCCTTCCTGCACCAGCTTGATGAAGGCTTCGCGCACGGGCTGGCGGCTGACGCCGTAGGCGGCGGCGATTTCGGATTCGGAAATGCGGGCGCCGGGCGGCAGGTCGCAGGAGACGATGCGCGCGCGCAGAATCTCGCGCAGGCGCGGGCCAATCGGCCCGTCGAGATCGAGCTGCCAGTCGGTCGGAAAAGCCGTCACGCACTTGTCTCCTCGAAGCGACCCGGCTAAACCATACTTCCATACCAGTCAAGCAAACAGAACAACGGCCGGCCACCGGTCGAGTGGGGGAAAAACACGTGCGACAAACCTGGCGTTGGTTCGGGCCAAAAGATCTCGTGTCCATCGACGACGTGCGGCAGGCGGGTGCCGCGGGCATCGTCTCGGCTCTGCATCACGTGCCCACCGGAGCGGTGTGGAGCCCGGCCGAAATCGCCCGCCGGCAGGCCGAGATCGGCGCCATGAAGGACGGCAGCCCCTCCGGAATCACCTGGGACGTGGTGGAGAGCCTGCCCGTCTCGGAGGACATCAAGCGGCAGACCGGCGAGTGGCGCACCCACGTCGAGAACTACAAGACGAGCCTCAAGCACCTCGCCGAGGCGGGGCTCAGGGTCATCTGCTACAACTTCATGCCGGTGCTGGATTGGACGCGCACCGACCTTGCCTATCGCGTGCCCAGCGGCGCGACCTGCATGCGCTTCGACATCGCTGATTTCGCGGCCTTCGACATCTTCATCCTGGAGCGCGCCGGCGCGCGGGAAGACTATGGCGCCGAGCTCGCCGAACAGGCGCAGGAGCGTTTCGAGGCGATGGACGACGCCGCCAGGGCGGCATTGGCGCGTAACGTGACCTTCGGCCTGCCCGGCACGGCGGAACATTTCTCGCTGGAGGACGTACGGGCGCACCTTGCCGCCTACGGCGACATCTCGCCGGACCGGCTGCGGGCCAATCTGGTCGCGTTCCTCGAAATGGTGACGCCGCTCGCCGAGGAACTCGGCCTCCTGATGTGCTGCCATCCGGACGATCCGCCCGTGTCGCTGCTCGGCCTGCCGCGCGTCATGTCGACCGAGGCGGACTACCGCGCGATCATGCAAGCGGTGGATATCCGCGCCAACGGCATCACGCTGTGCAGCGGCTCGCTGGGCGCGCGGCCGGACAACGATCTGCCGGGCATGATGGAGCGGCTCGGCGACCGGGTGCATTTCCTGCACCTGCGCAACGTCAAGCGCCAGTCGGCCGAGATCCGCGGCTCGTTCTACGAGGCGGAGCACCTGGGGGGCGACACGGACATGGTGGCGCTGATCGCCGCCGCGCTCAAGGAGGAGGCCAAGCGCCGCAAGGCCGGCCGCGACGACGCCTCGATCCCCTTCCGCCCCGACCACGGCCAGGACATCCTGGACGATCTCGGCCGCCGGGCGCAGCCGGGCTATCCCTCCATCGGGCGGCTCAAGGGACTCGCGGAGCTGCGCGGGATCATCGAGGCGCTGTCGCACCCGAGCCTCGCCGCGTGAGTCTAGCGCGGCTTTCGCGCGGGGCGTCCCTGCCGGCCGGCGTTGCGGCGCCCGGCTATGCGCCGGAAGCGCACGGGGTGGGCATCGTGCACCTGGGGCTCGGTGCGTTCCACCGGGCGCACCAGGCGGTCTACACGGACGCGGCGCTGGCGGCGGAGGGCGGCGACTGGCGCATCGCCGGCGCGAGCCTCCGGAGCCGCGCGCCGGCCGACGAGCTCAGCGCGCAGGACGGCCGCTATACGCTGATCGAGCGCCACCCCGAGGGGCCGCGCGCGCGGGTGATCGGCAGCATCGCCCGCGCCCTCCACGCCGGCTCCGATGCGGCGGCGCTGCGGGCCGCGCTTCTGGCGCCTGAGACCCGCATCGTCAGCCTGACGGTGACCGAGAAGGGCTACGGCATCGACCGCCGCACCGGCGGTGCGGATCGTGCCGATCCGGTGGTGGCGCAGGATCTCGCCCGGCCCGATGCCGCCGAGGGGGTGCTGGGGCGCCTCGTCGACGCGCTGGCGGCGCGGCGGGCGGCGGGCATCGCCCCGTTCGCGGTGCTGTCATGCGACAACCTCCCCCACAACGGTGCCACGGTGCGCGGCGCGGCGATCGATTTCGCCGCCGCGCGCGATCCGGCGCTGGGTGCGTTCGTGGCGCGGGAGGTGGCGTTTCCGTCCACCATGGTGGACCGGATCACGCCGGCGCGCACGGAGGCGACGCTGGCCGACGCGCAGCGGCTGACCGGCTATCGCGACCTCGCCGCGATCGAGACCGAGCCGTTCAGCCAATGGGTCGTCGAGGACGCGTTTCCCGCCGGCCGGCCCGCCTGGGACCGGGGCGGCGCGGTGTTCGTCCGGGACGTCGCCCCCTACGAGGCGATGAAGCTGACGATGCTCAACGGCGCGCACTCGCTGATCGCCTATACGGGCGTGGTCGCCGGATTCGCGCTGGTGCGCGATGCGATGGCGGAGCCGGCGATGCGCGAGCTGGTGGCGCGCCACCTGTCGGCCGCCGCCGCGACGCTGGACCCTGTGCCGGGCATCGACCTCGCCCGCTATGCGCGGGACCTTCTGGCGCGGTTCGAAAACCCGCACATCGCCCACAAATGCGCGCAGATCGCGATGGACGGCACCGAGAAGATGCCGCAGCGCATCCTGGCGCCGGCGTTGAAGGCGATGCGCGCGGGCCAGCCGGTGCGCCCGTTCGCCTTCGCGCTCGCCGCCTTCATGCGCTTCGCCCTGGCGCGCGACGACGACGGCGCCGCCTATGCGATTTCCGACCCGCGGGCGGACGCGATGGACGCGGCGGCGGCATCGGCCGGCGATGCTGCGGTGCTGGCGCAGCGGCTGCACGGGATCGGTGCCCTGGGCGACAGTCCGCTGCGGGAGGATCCGCTGTGGATGGCGAGCGTCACCGCCATCCTCCAGGAGATGCTGGAGCGGCCGATGCGGGCCGTCATCGCCGCGGAGGCGGAGCGCGGCTGATCGGCCGCGCGAGTCGGCGCGATCAGCTGTCGGGCGCGGGCGCTGCCTGCTCGGCGAGGAAATTGGCCGCGGTGCGCAGGGCGGTCGCCGTGGCGGCGGCGTCGAACTCCAACGGGCTCAGGTAGGAGCGGTTGGACTGGTCGAACCCGTGCGTCACGCCCGAAAAGAATTGCGTCTCCACCGTGTGGCCGCCGGCTTTGAGGTCGCTCGCGATCTCCACGCACTCGCTGGAGGGGGCGATGATGTCGTCGCTCGCCAGCAGGAACAGCGTCGGCGCAGGATGGGACCATCCCGACTGGCGGGCGCGGTTGGACAGCCCGCACCAGGGATAGACCAGGATCAGCGCCCGCACGCTCGCCAGCGTTTCCGACACGCTCGCGGAGGAGACGCCCCGCAGGTTGAACGGCACGCGCCCGGAAGTGCTGAGCGCGAAGAGATCCATGATCGACCAGCCACCGTGCGACATGCCGATCAGCGCCATGCGCTTGCTGTCGACGAAATCCATCGCCTGCGCATCGGCAAGCGAGACGAGGACGTCGCCCGCCCGTTCCGCCCCGGTCAAAAGCTGCCCCGTGCAGATGAGGCGCCACCACTCGTTGGCCGCATATTCGCGGGGGGTGTGGCTGTCGACGACGATGGCCGCCCAGCCGTTGTGCACCAGCATGTCGGCCCAGCGGTCCATGTTGTCGCGCACGCCGTCGCAGCCGGAATAAAGGAGGGCGGTGGGGAAGGGGCCGGCCCCCTCGGGCTTGTGCACGGTGTAGTGCGGGCTGAGCATCGCCGACAATTCGGCGCGCGTGAGGCGCTGCGCCGTCCAGCCGAGATAGCCCGCGACCGTGTTGCCGAGCAGCGCGAGCAGAAGGACGGCGACGAGCGCGCCGGCGCCGATGAAGAGATAGCGGGGTTTCATTGTGCTTCCTTGGCCGCCGGCAGCGGGCCGGGCGTCTTGCCGTTGGCGAAGAGCGCCTTGAGGCGCTCGACCTCATCCGCGGTGACGGGCGGATCGGTCACGACCATCCAGGCGTCGATATAGGTCTGCGCGGCGTATTGATGGCCGTGCCCGACGGGGGCGTTGTTGGACAGCGCCATGTCGGCGGCCACCTGCAGCGCCGTCACCACCGGGTACCACCGCATCTGGCTCGACACGTCCGGGCCGCGCTCGCCGGTCAGCCAGTCGGGTGCGCGCCACAGCATGGCCACGTCGAAGAAGACGATGGGGTCGCTTGGATGCTGCATGTAGACGATGCGCATCGGCCCCCACGGCGCGCCGTCCTGCAAATTGCTGCCGTCGTTGGTGAAGCGGATGAACGAGCCGTCGTCGAGGCGCGGCAGCCAGGCGGACGAGTCCGGCTCGCGCTCGTCGGTGGCCGCCTTGTGGGTGGGGCTGGGGAAGGGCGGACCGCTCCACACCGCGCCGTTGATCGGATCGCCCAGCACCTCGTAGAGCCGCACCGAGTTCTCCGAGGACAGCGCGCCCAGGCTGACGCCCTGCAGATAGAGGCGGGGCCGCTCCGCGCTGTCGAGCTCGGTCCAGTGGTCGTAGACCTGGCGCAGGAGGGCGCGGGCCGTCTCGGCCCCGTAGCCGGGCTCGAAGATCAGCGAGAAGGGGCTCTGCAGGTAGGAGTATTGCAGCGCCACGGTGGCGACGTCGCCCTTGTGCAGGTATTCGAGCGGCGCGATGGCGGCCTCCTCCATGAAGCCCGTGCCGGTGGGCACCGCCACCACCAGCACGTCGCGCTCGAAGCCGCCGATGCGCTTCAGCTCCGCCAGCGCCAGCGCCGCGCGCTCCGACGGATCCTCGCCCGCGGCGAGCCCCACATAGACGCGCAGCGGCTCCTTCGCCGGCGCGTGCCAGAAGTCGCCGATCTCCGCCGCCGAGGGCGCGCGGGCGACGAAGCGCCGGCCGTCCCGGCCGAGATCCTTCCAGTCGATCTCCGAGGCGGAGCTGCCGACGCGCCAGGCCTCCTGCGGCGCCTCCACCTCCGGCTCGATCAAGCTGTCGAGCGCGGCATAGGACTGGTCGAGCACCCGCATGGTGTAGCGCACCAGCACGCCCTCCACGATGCCCCAGATCACGACGACGGCGATCACGATGCCGATGGCGTTGGCGAGGCGCTGGGGAATGCGCGCGGGTAGGCGCGCGCGCACCAGCGGCACCAGCGCGAGGACGATGAACCCGCACACGATCAGTACCAGCGCGGTGCCGAGCGCGATCAGCCCCACCTGGAGCGGGTGCGTGGTCTCCACCTCGGGCAGATCCATCAGCACGCGGATGGAATTTTGCCACTCGGCCGCCTGCGACAGCGCGGCGACGGCGAGGCCGAGGCCGGCGAGGGCGAGGAGCGTTGACACGGTGGCGGCAAGGCTCGGCCGCGGCTGCGGCAACTCGAACCAGCGCCACACGGCGGTGAAAACACCCGCGAGCCCGTACCCGAAGGCGAACAGCGCCCCGCCGAGGACGCCCTGGATCACCGCGTCGCGCGGCACGAGGGAAGGCGTGAGCGATGCGGCGAAGAAGACGAGACCGGCGAATATGCCGGCGCCGTTCACGCGCAGGCCCCGGCGTGCTGGGGTGTCGGCCTCTTTGGTCATCGTGGTTCGTCGTGCTCCCCAAGGCCGCTTTCGCGGGCTGGCCAGCCCCTACCGCTTGGTGCTTTAGCCCGACATGCCCGCTTCGGCCAAGCGCCGTTGCGGCACCCGGGCGGATCTGCCACCGTCCGCCGCACAAGCTCGGGGCCGCGGCGGCGCCGGACCACGCGTGAGGAGGCGCCGTTGGATTCGCTATTGGAATTGTTGGGTGTCACCTCGGTGGCGGGCCGCGTCGTCGTCGCGGTCGCGGCGTTCGCCGTCGCGCTTGCGCTTGTGGTGGCGGTGACGGCGCTCCTCACCGGGCTGCGCCGGGCGGTGCTGATCTGGCTCGGCCTGATCGCGGCGGCGGGCGTGGCGCTGTTCTTCCTGCCCGTCGACACCGCCGACTTGAAGAGCCGCTCCGACCCGGCCGGCAGCTTCGAGGCGGCGAAGGCGCGCTTCGAGGCGATGCGGGCCAATCCGCCGCAGCCGCTCAATCCCCTGTGCGAGCCGCAATTGCTCGACCACGGCGCGCCCACCGAGACGGTGGTGGTGCTGATGCACGGGGTGTCGAGCTGCCCGCGCGCGTTCGTCGATTTCGCGCCGCTGCTGCATGGGCGCGGCCACACCGTGCTCGTGGTGCGGATGCCTGAGAACGGCTATGCGGACCGGGCGACCGACGCCTTGAAGGACATGACGGCGGAAGAGCTCGCCGCGTTCGGGGACGAGGCGGTGGATATCGCCGCCGGTCTTGGCGAAGAGGTGATCGTGGCGGGGATCTCGGCCGGCGGCACGGCGGCGGCGTTCGTGGCGCAGAACCGCGCCGATGTCGACCGGGCGGTGCTGATCGCGCCGTTCTTCGGGCTGGCCGGGTTCGGGCCGCGCATCAACACGGCGCTGATGCGGGCGATGCTGATCCTGCCCAGCGTGTCGATGTGGAAGGACCCGGTGCTGCGCGAGAACTACGAGGGCATGGCGCACGCCTACCAGCGCCAGGAAACGCGCGGCATCGGCGAGATCATGCGGCTCGGCCTCGGCACCTATCGGCAGGGGCGCGAGGCGGCGCCGGCGGCGGGCGATCTCGTGGTCGTCACCAACGAGGCGGACCAGGCCGTGTCCAACAGCGTGACGGACGCCTTTGTCGCCGCCTGGCGCGAGGACGGGCGCGATGTGACGACCTACGTGTTTGCCGCCGAGCATGGGTTGGGGCACGAGCTGATCGACCCCGAGGAGCCGGGCGCCGACCCGGCGCTGACCTATCCGGTGCTGATCGATCTCATCGAGGGGCGCGTTCCCGAGCAGCGCTGAGACGCGGCGGGCACCGCACCTCGCGCACGCGCCGTCGACGCGGCGAAACCTAGCCGCGCTCGGCTTTGTGCGCCTCCACCAGCGCCGCCATGGAATCGAAGCGGAACTGGGTGCGGGGCATCTCGCCGGGGTCCATGGTGGCGCCAAAGCCTTCCTGGTCGTGGCGGCGGTAGATCCAGCAATTGGACAAGCCATGCCGGTTGGCGGGCGCATGGTCGTGGAAGAGGCTCTCGGCCACGTGCAGGATGCTGCTGCGGGCGATGCCGATCTCGGCGAGGTTGCGGATCATGTATTCGAAATTGGCGGCGGCGGGCTTGTAGGAGCCGATGTCCTGCGCGGTATAGATCGCGTCGAACGGCACGCCGAGTTTTGCGCGCGAACCCTCGAAGCTTTCGTTGTCGACGTTGGACAGGATGACGAGCTTGTAGTGCTCGCCGAGATAGCGCAGCGCGTCGGCGCTGTCGGGGAAGGCGGGCCAGTCGGGGACGGAGCGGCCGTAGGCGACGCACGCCTCGTGGCTCGCGCTGAGCCCCCAGCGCTCGGCGAGGCGCTTGTAGACCACCGCGAGGAGGTCGGCGTAGCGCATCGCCGGTGTCTGCGCCTGCTGCGCCGCTTCGGCCCGCGCATGCGCCTCGAGGACCTCCTCCCGCGTCAGCTCGGGCCGCTCGGCGAGGAGCGGCGCGAGCCCGGCGACCATGCCCGATTCCCAGTCGATCAGGGTGCCGTAGCAGTCGAAGGTGAGGACGTCGAAGTCGCTGAGTGCCATGGCTTGTCCTCGCTCAGGCGGTGGGACGCGGGGCGGAATAGGTGCCCGCGGTGCGCGCGCGGGCCTGCACCAGGGCGAGCACGGTATCGATGGCGGGCGTCGGCACCTCGGCGAGCCGGCCGAGCTCGGCGACGGCGGTGACGAGGGCGTCGATCTCCATCGGGCGGCCGCGCTCCAGGTCCTGCAGCATCGAGGTCTTGTGCGCGCCGACGGCGGCCGCCCCGTCGATGCGCTTGTCGACGCCGATGGCGAACTTGGCGCCGAAGGCCTCCGCGACGGCCTGGCCCTCCACCATCATGGCGCGGGCGATGGCGCGCAGGTCCGGCTGCGTGGCGAGGACGTCGAGCGTCTCCCCCGTGAGCGCGGACAAGGGGTTGAAGGCGAGGTTGCCCCACAGCTTGACCCAGATCTCGTCGCGGATGCGGGGGCGCACCGGGGCCTTGAAGCCGGCCGCGCGCAGCGCCTCCGACAGCGCCGTGGCGCGGTCCGACTTGGAGCCGTCCGGCTCGCCGAGCGTGAAGCGGTCGCCGTCGACGTGGCGGACGATGCCGGGCTCGTCCACCTCGCAGGCCGGATAGACGACGCAGCCGAGCGCCTGCGCCGGCGGCAGCGCCCTCGACACCACCCCGCCCGGGTCGACCGCCTCGATGCGCCGCTCGTCCCAGCCTTCGAGCCCATGGAAATACCAGTAGGGCACGCCGTTCATGCCCGTGACGATGGTGGTGTCCGGGCCGATCAGGGGGGCGAGCTTGTCGGCGATCGGCGGCACGGAGTGCGCCTTGAGCGTGATCACCAGATAGTCCTGCGGCCCGAGCGCGGCCGGATCGTCGGTCGCGGCGATCTCGGCCACCTCCTCGCGGCCGTCGATGCGCAGCGTGAGGCCGTTTTCCTTGATGGCGGCAAGGTGCGGGCCGCGCGCGACGATGGACACGTCCTCGCCGGCGTTCTTCAGCCGCACCGCGAGATAGCCGCCGATGGCGCCGGCGCCGAAGACGCAGATCTTCATGCCAGGCCCAGCTTTTCGGCGAGCCCGATGCGCTGCAATTTGCCGGTGGCGCCCTTGGGGATCTCGTCGAGGATCAGAACCGTGCGCGGCACCTTGAAGGGGGCGAGCGACTTGGCGGCGAACTCGCGCAACTCCTTGGCGTCGAGGCTCTGCCCGTCGGCGAGGACGACGGCGGCGGCGACATCCTCGCCCAGCTTGTCGTGCGGCACGGCGAAGGTGACGACCTGCGCGACGGCGGGGTGCTCGATCAGCACATCGTCGACCTCGCGCGGGGAAATCTTCTCGCCGCCGCGATTGATGATCTCCTTCAGGCGGCCGCGGATGGTGACGTAGCCGTCGGGATCCATGTCGCCCTGGTCGCCGGTGCGGAACCAGCCGTTGGTGAAGTTCTCCGCGTTGGCCTTGGGGTTGGAGCGGTAGCCCAGCGTCACGTTGGGCCCGCGGATGACGATCTCGCCCACCTCGCCGGCCCCCAGCAGCACGCCGTCCTCGGACATGATGGCGACTTCGGGTCCGGCGGCGGGGCCGACGCTGCCGGGCTTGCGGGCGGCCGGCGGCAGCGGGTTGGAGGCCATCTGGTGCGAGGCCTCCGTCATGCCGTAGGCCTCGATCACCGGGCAGGAGAAGGTCTCTTCCAGCGCCGTCAGCACGGGGATGGGCAGCGAGGCGGAGGAGGAGCGCACGAAGCGCAGGTTCGCCGCCTTCACCGCCTTGGCGTTGCGCTTGGCGCGCGACAGGATCGCCTGGTGCATCGTCGGCACCGCGGTGTACCAGGTTGGCTTCACCTCGCTGAGCCAGCCGAAGAATTTGAGCGCGTCGAAGCCGGGCGTGCAGGAGATGGAGGCGCCCGCCGACAGCGACGACAGGACCGCCGCGATCAGGCCGTGGATGTGGAACAGCGGCATGATGTTGAGGCAGCGATCGTCCGGGCCGAGCGTCAGCGTCGCGGCGATGTTGGCGGCCGACGCGGTGACGTTGCGCGACGTGAGCGGCACGATCTTGGGCCGCGAGGTGGTGCCGGAGGTGTGCAGCACCAGCGCCACGTCGTCCGGTCCGTTGCGGCGCGCCTCGCCCTCGGGCGCGTCTTTGAGCGAAATGTCGCCCGCCGCTTCGCCCGCCTCGATGCCGACGACGCGGATGCCGAGGCTCTCGGCGGCGGCGCGCGCGGGGGTGTCGGCGCCGGCGATGAGGAGCTTGGCGCCGAGGTCTTCCATGTAGAAGGCGAACTCGTCGCGCGTATAGGAGGGGTTGAGGGGCGCCGCGACGGCGTGGCTCCCGACCGCGAGGAAGGCGGCGGCCATCTCCGGCCCGTTGGGCAGCACGATGGCGACGTCGTCGCCGGGCGCGATACCGAGCCCCGCCAGCTGGCGGCCCACCTTGTCGACGACGCCGGCAAGGGCGGCGAAATCGAGGTCCGGGCGGCCCGGCTGGCCGAGGGCGGGGCCGGTGCGGCCGTCGAGGAGGGCTCTGATGGTGCTCGGGCTTTCGCTCATTGCGGTCTTTCTTGTCTGGCCTCCACGGGCACCCGTCAGGGCATCCGGGGAGGGGGCGCGGGTGGCTGCGATCCGGCGGCGGACGCGGCCTCGAAACTGAAGCGGCGCAGCTCCTCCCGCTGGATCGGCGCCAGCGCAATGATGGCGGCGAGCGGGAAGAAGGCCAACAGGACGAGGGCGGCCGACCAGCCGAGTTCGGCGGCGGCGATACCAAAGGCCAGCGTGGTCGGCACGGTCAAGAGGCGCATCATGGTGCCGTGCATGCCGAGCGCGGTTCCGGCGCGCCCCGGCGCGGCGAGTTCGGCGACGGCGGTGAAGGCGAGACCGTTCCAGCTATAGCTCGCGAGGCTGGCGAAAATCAGCAGGACGATGCCCAGCAGCGTCGGCGTTCCGTTGCAGAAGGCGGCCGCGAACAGCGTCACCGTGAGCACCGTGCCGCACAGCCGCAAATGCGGCAGGCGCCGCCCGGTGATGTCCGACAGCCGCCCCACGACGATGCGGATGATGCCGCTCGCGATCTGAATGAGCGCGAAAATCAGCGCCGCCTCGGTGGCCCTCAGGCCGTGGAAGTCGACGAGCATGACCACCAGGAACGCGTTGAGCGCCATCTGCGACCACAGCATGACGCCGCAGGCCGTCGAGAGCTGCCAGATGGTGCGGTCCTTGACCGGAGAGCGGACCGGGAGGGCACCCGGTGCCATCGCCTGCGCGGTGAGCGGGGGCGGCGGGCGAAGGCCGAGGATGCTGGCGATCGCGCCGATCACCGAGTAGGCGGCGAGGGCGAGGAAGGCGCTCGGCCAGCCGAAATGGATCACCGCGAAGGGCAGCGTCACCGCCGCGAGAGTGGAGCCAAGCGGCACCGCCATCTGCCGCAGCCCCAGCGCGAAGCCGCGCTGGTCGCGCGGGAACCAGCCGAGCACCGCGCGCCCGGAGGCGGCGATCGCGGAGCTCGCCGTGGCCCCCGCCAGCGCGAGGCAGAGCCCCAGTTGCAGCGCCGTGACGCACTGGGTGGCAAGAAGCAGCGCCAGGATGGCCCCGGACAGCCCGATGACCACCACCTTGCGCTCGCCGATCAGATCGGCGAGCCGGCCCCAGATGAACAGCGTCCCGAGCGCGCCCCACGAGGAGGCGGCGAGCAGCACCCCAAGCCCCGGCAGCGTGAGGTGGAACGCCTCGAGCAGGAAGGGGCCGAGCACCGGCAATCCCTGCTGCAGCGAGGACATCGAAAGCTGCGCCAGGATGCCGGCGCCAAGGGCGATCCAGCGCCAGGGATGAGGGGGTGGGCCGATACGGCTGCGGGAATCCATGAACGATGGAGGATTTAGCGCGCCCGCGCGCGGAGCGCCAGCCGTTCCGTGCGGCAGCACATATCGCGTTCGGCAATCGGGTGGTGGTGGAGGTGGTGGCGAGGCGCGAAGGCGGACGGCCATTCGACGATGGGGCCGCAATGGGCGAGGGCCGTGTCGCCGGAAAGGCGCCTGGAAACCCAGGGGGGGGGCGGGATGCAGCCGCCAGCGTCGTAACGTTGGCCGCAGCCTAAAAGAAGAGCGGCGCGCCCCTTTCGGAGCGCGCCGGCCGACAATCGATCAGTGCTTGGATTCCCAGGTGGAGAACCAAGTATCCACTTCCCGTTCCGCCTCGTCCCTGGCAAGTCCGTAGCGTTCCTGGACTTTGCCGACAAATTGCTGCCGGTCGCCACGCATCTCGGTGAGGTCGT
>JAUIJH010000154.1 GCA_030431335.1 Alphaproteobacteria bacterium | reverse complement strand
AGGCATCACCCGCATGGCCGTGATGGACTATGCCGCGGCCAACGGCCTCAAGGTCGAGGAGCGGCCCTTCTCGGTCGAGGAGGCCAAGGCCGCGCGCGAAGCCTTCGTCACATCCGCGAGCGCCACCGTCACCCCGGTGGTGGAGATCGACGACGCGGTGGTCGGCAATGGCGTGCCCGGTTCCATCGCAAGCCGGATGCGCGCCGAATTCCACGACAATGTCGAGAAGCGGCCGGTAAAACACTATTGATCGGCGGCCGTGCTGCGGTTGCAACATCGCAAACGCGGCCTAAATGCTATCGTCTGCGAACCCAACTGCGCGCCTGAAAAATGTGTGTGTGGCGCGACCTGGCAAACAACCCTCCAACGAGTACAGTGAAAGAAAAATAAGATGGCGGAAAAATCGCAAAACTTACAGGACACGTTCCTTAATCATGTCCGCAAGGCCAAGACCCCGTTGACGATTTTTTTGGTCAACGGCGTCAAGCTGCAAGGTGTTTTGACCTGGTTTGACAATTTCTGCGTGCTGCTTCGGCGCGACGGTCATTCGCAGCTCGTCTACAAACATGCTATTTCTACGATCATGCCGAACCAGCCGGTGCAACTCTTCGATCCGTCGGAGGAAGAGAATTCAAAATAGAACGAACGACCATGGGGCGGAGCGGGCATGCAGCTAACTGACACTGCGGAGCGTGCCAGCCTCGGCACCAAACCGACCGCCGAGCCGCGCACGCGCACCATCGTGCTGTTGCCGGTGCTGCGCGGTGTCGAGGGCGAAGAGCGTGAGCCCGAGGGGCGGCTCGCCGAAGCCGTGGGCCTCGCCGACGCCATCGCGCTCGACGTCGTCGAGGCGCGCACGGTGAACGTGCGCCAGCCGCGCCCGGCGACGCTGTTCGGCACCGGCACGCTGGACGACATCATCGCGCTGGCCAAGTCCGTCGAGGCCGAGCTCGTCATCGTCGACCATCCGCTGACGCCGGTGCAGCAGCGCAACCTGGAGCGGGCGCTGGGCGCCAAGGTGCTCGACCGCACGGCGCTGATCCTGGAGATCTTCGGCGAGCGCGCGCAGACGGCCGAGGGCGTGCTGCAGGTCGAACTCGCCCATCTCACCTATCAGAAGAGCCGCCTGGTGCGCTCGTGGACCCACCTCGAGCGCCAGCGCGGCGGCTTCGGCTTCCTCGGCGGCCCGGGCGAAACCCAGATCGAGGCGGACCGGCGGCAGATCGCCGAGCGAATCGGCCGCGTCGAGGAGGCGCTGGAGGACGTGCGGCGCACGCGCTCGCTGGCGCGCGAGCAGCGCAAGCGCAACAACCAGCCGGTCGTGGCGCTGGTCGGCTACACCAACGCCGGCAAGTCGACGCTGTTCAACGCGCTGGCCGGTGAGCACGTGGAAAGCCGCGACCTGTTGTTCGCGACGCTCGACCCCACCCTGCGCAAGCTCGCCCTGCCGCACGGCCGCACGGCGGTGCTGTCGGACACGGTGGGCTTCATCTCGCACCTGCCGACGGCGCTGGTCGCCGCCTTCCGCGCCACGCTGGAGGAGGTGACGCTGGCCGACCTCGTGATCCACGTGCGCGACATCGCCCACGAGGAGACCGAGGCGCAGGCGGCGGACGTCTACGCCACGCTGCGCGCGCTCGGCGTGGAGCCGGGCCACCGTCCGATGCTGGAGGTCTGGAACAAGGCCGACCTGCTGGCGCCGGAGGAGCGCGCCGACCGCGAGCGGGCGAGCGAGGGGCAGGACGCGGTGCTGATCTCGGCCGAGACGGGCGAGGGGCTCGACGCGCTGCGCGCGGCGATCGAGGATGCGCTCGCCGCCGATTCGGCGGTGCGCGAGGTGGTGATTCCCGCCGCCGACGGGGCGCTGCTGGCCTGGCTCTACCGCAACGTGGAGGTGCTGGAGCGCGTCGACCGGGAGGCCGATGTCGCCCTCAAGGTGCGCATTCCCGAGGCGCGGCTGCGCGACACGCTGGCCAAGCTCGGCGAAACGCTGCCCACCGAGGAGCGCGCCCCCGCACCCTACGTGCCCTAGGCGATGGGGATGGCGACGGCGATGGGGATGGCGCAGCCGCTCGCGATCCGGCCGGCCGAAATCGCGGATGCGGCCGCAATCCAGGCGATCTACGCGCCCATCGTGGCGCAAACGCCGATCTCCTTCGAGATCGAGCCGCCCACCGTCGCCGAGATGGCGGGACGCATCGCGGCGATCCGGCAGCGCTATCCCTATTTCGTCGCGACGCGGGGCGAGACGGTGATGGGCTATGCCTACGCCAGCGAGCACAGGAGCCGCGCCGCCTACAGCATTTCGGTCGACGTCACCGCCTATGTCGCCGAGGCGGCGCGCCGGCAGGGCGTCGGACGGGCGCTCTACGGGGCGCTCATCGCGGCCCTCGGCGAGGCCGGATTCCACTCCGCCCACGCCGGCATCACGCTGCCCAACGCCGCCAGCGTCGCCCTGCACGAGGCGATGGGGTTCGAGAAGGTGGGCGTCTACCGCGAGGTCGGCTACAAGCTCGGCGCCTACCACAGCGTCGGCTGGTGGCAACGGATGCTTTAGGGCCTCGCCGCCCGGCGGCAGGGCGCCAGCCCGTCAGAGCCGCGCGAACCGATACGAGAAGAAGCGGATGGACACCCAACCACCTCCGGGCAGGCCGATCATCCTGACCTTTGCCGGCGTGCTACGGGGCGGACGCCGGCTCCTGCCCGTCGCCACCTTCGTGCTGCCGTTCGGCACCGCCTTCGGCGTCGCGGCGGCGGAGAAGGGCATGGAGGTGGCCCAGATCCTGGCCATGAGCGCGGTCGTGTTTTCCGGCGCGGCCCAGTTCGCCACGCTCGATTTCTGGACCACGCCGCTGGCGTTCGGCTCGCTGGCGCTGGTGGCGCTCGCGGTCAACGCGCGGCACATCATCCTGGGCGCGGCGCTGTCGCCGTGGGTCAACGCGCTGCCGCCGCCGAAGCGCGTCATGGCGCTCACCATGCTGAGCGACGCCAATTTCGCCGACAGCCACGTGGCCTTCAAGTCCGGCGAGCGCGACGTGGGCTACCTCCTGGGCGGCGGCCTGGTGATGTGGGTCAACTGGAATGTCGGCACCGCCATCGGCGCCTTCGCCGGCTCGCTGATCGGCGACCCGGCCGCCTTCGGGCTCGATGTGGTGATGGTCTGCTTCTTCGGCGCCATCGTGGCCGCCCAACTGAAGCGCCGCACGGCGATCCTGCCCGTGGCGGTGGCGTTCGCCATCTCGTTCGGGACGGTGGACCACCTGCCGACGGGGTGGAACGTGATCCTCGCGGCCCTCGCGGGCGGGCTGGTGAGCGTGGTGCGCCGTGCCCGGTGATTTCGCGGCCTGGACGGCGATCGCGCTGGTGGCGGCGGTGACGCTGACGAGCCGGCTCGCCGGCGCGTTCCTGATGACGCGGATCCACCACTCGGCGGCGGTGGAGCGGTTTCTCGACGGCCTGTCCGTCTCGGTGCTGGCGGCGCTGGTGGGCTCGGCGCTGGCCCAGCACGGGTGGCGCGAGGCGGCGGCGGTGGCGCTCGCCGCGCTCGTCATGATGCGCGCCGGCAGCGCGGTCTGGGCGCTGACGGCCGGCATCGCGCTGGCCGCGGGGTGGACGGCGGCGTTCGGCTGACCCTCAACCCGCCGCGCGCTCGCTCGCCTTGGCGGCTTCCCAGCGCGCGTCCCATTCGGCCTCGTCGAAGGTCTCCACCGCACGCCCTTGCGCCCGCGCGTCCGCCTCGATGTGGCGCACGCGGGCGGCGAACTTGGCGTTGGTCGCCCTGAGCGCCTCGTCGGCATCGATGCCGGCGTGCCGCGCGACGTTGACGAGGGTGAAGAGGAGATCGCCGAACTCGCCGGCCACCGCCGCCTTGTCGCCCTTTTTGGCCGCCTCGGCGAACTCGGCCACCTCCTCGGCGATCTTCTCGCTCGCGGCGGCAAGGTCAGGCCAGTCGAGCCCCGCCTTGGCGACTCGCTTCTGCATCTTTTGCGCGCGGATCAGCGAGGGCACGCCGACGGGCACGTCCTCGATCAGCCCCTGCGGCTTGCCGGCCTTCTCCTCCAGCTTGATCTCGTCCCACACCTTCTTGATCTCCTCGGGCGTGCGGGCCGGACCGTCGGAGAAGATGTGCGGGTGGCGGCGCACCAGCTTGGTGCAGATCGCCTCGACCACGTCGTCGAAGACGAAAAGGCCCTGCTCCTGCGCTATCTGCGCGTGGAAGACGACCTGCAGCAGGAGGTCGCCGAGCTCCTCGCACAGGTCGTCGAAGTTGCCGCGCTCGATGGCGTCGGCCACCTCGTAGGCCTCCTCGACGGTGTAGGGGGCGATCGAGGCGAAATCCTGCGCGAGGTCCCAGGCGCAGCCGTCCTTGGGGTCGCGCAACTGCGCCATGATGGTGATCAATCGGTCGATGGGTGCGGTCATGTCATCTCCAATCGTGCGCCCACTGACCACGACCCATGCGCCATGCCAAGCCCATTTGGGGCGCTATCGACAGGAGGGGCGCTCGCCGCCGCCACGGGGCGGGAGAGGGAGCGAAAGCGATGCCGTTTGGACGGTCGATTCAAATTGTGGGCCACCTGGTGGCGGCGGCCGCCCGCGCGCTGTTCCGCGGCTTTGGGGGCAAAGAGGCGGGTGCTAGCGTGCGCGGACCGGAGTGGAGCGGACCAGGGGACGTGCGCGATTCGAAACCAGACCCTTTCGGGCGCCCCTCGCACGATGGCCGCCGGGCGCGCGTAGACCGCTCCGACCGTCGCCTCCCGGCTGCGACCCATGGAAGGTGAGGGGGGGCCGGTCGGCGAGGCGACCGTCTTTCTCGTCGACGACGACGGGGACATCCGCGAGGCGCTCGACGCGCTGTTGCGTTCGGTCGGGCTGAGGGTGGAGACGTTCGCGTCGGTGGAGGCGTTCCGCGACAGCGGCCGGATCGGCGCGCCGGGGTGTCTGCTGCTCGACGTGCGCCTCACGGGCCAGAGCGGGCTGAGCTTTCAGGCCGATCTCCTGCGCGAAGGCCACGACGTGCCGATTATCTTCATGAGCGCCCATGCGGACGTGCCGATGGCGGTGGCGGCGCTGAAGGCGGGTGCTTGCGAGTTCCTGACCAAGCCGGTGCGCCCGCAGGAACTGATCGACGCGGTGAACCACGCGATCACGCGGGACGAGACGCGGCGCCAGCATCGCCGCGATGCGGATGAGACCGCCCGCGCCTACGCGCACCTCACCAAGCGCGAGCGGGAGGTGATGGCGCTGATCGTCGCCGGCCATTCCAACAAGGTGGCGGCGGCGCGGCTCGGCCGCTCGGAGGCGACGATCAAGGTTCACCGCGCCAATGTGATGCGCAAGATGGGCGCAAAGACCTTGGCGCACCTCGTCGAGATGGCGCAGATCCTGAGGGCGGCGCCCTAGCGGTTCCATGCAAGGTCGCTCGGCGCTTGCGAAGGTGTTCGATCGGCGAATGCTGCGGAATGTGCTAGATCTGACCTTCGGCTTTGCCCGCTTTGGGGATGGCCGTCCTGGACCTTGATCGGCAGTGATGGGCAGTATGCGGCAGGAAGACAGCGGCGCAATCGTCATACGTCCGCCGTTGGCCGGGCGTATCGGCAGCGTTTTCGGCACCGTTTTGTTGGGGGCGGCCTGCCTCACCACGGTGGGCGGGATGGCGATTTTCATCGCATCCGGCGAGGTGGCGGTGGTCATCACTCTGGCGGTGTGTTCGGTCGTCATCCTCGGCTTGTTCGTCTATGTGCTGCGCGATACGCGCAGCAAGCTGGGCTGGCGCGTGACGATCGGGACCGACGCCCTGGAGCTCGATCTGCCGGCCGGGCGCTCGCCAGTCCACCGTCTCGAGCCGGTGCACAAAAAGGTGCGGTTCGACGAGATCGCGGCGGTCGAAACGCGGCTCGAGGCCTACCCCAGCTTCGGCATGGTCAATATCAACCGCGCCTATGCCTTGCTGCTGAAGTCGGGCGAGGTGATCATCCTGGGCGAGGACCGCGCGCAGAACACGGCCTTGGCCGCGGCCATCCTCACCGACGCCGTGGGCCGGATACTGGAGCACGCGGGCCTGAAGGTGCGCGATCGCGGCATGGCGCTGGGGCGGGGCGGGTTCTTGTGCGTGCTGTTCACCTCGGCGCCGCCGTGGGACGCACCCAACCTCGGTGAGGGCCAGCAGGCCCAACTGTGGCGCAAGGCGGGGATGACGGGCCAGATTTCCCAGGGCGCCGCATTGGCAACGCTGTTCGGTTCGCGCAACTGAAGCGCCTCACGCCCGGCGTTTCGTCCTGACGGGGGGCGCCGGAGCCGCCCCGCGCGTTCAGCCCTGGACCGCCTGACGATCGGATTTGTTGGCTTTGCCCCGGTAGAGGGCCTTGTCGGCCCGGCGAAAGATCTCCTGCGCGTCGATCCCGTTCTCCGGAAAGAGCGTGAAGCCGATGCTGGCCGTGACGACCACGTGCCGGCCCTTGAACTCGATGGGCTCCTCGATCTTGCTCATCAGGCGTTGCGCCAGGGTTTGCACGCGTTGTGCTTCACTGATGTGGAATGCGATGGCCGCCAGCTCGTCACCGCCCAGGCGCGCCACCACGTCGTTCTCCTTCATCACGTGCTGGACCCGCGCGGAGACCACCTTCAGGACGTGGTCGCCGGCGTCGTGGCCATGGGTATCGTTCACGCTCTTGAAGTCGTCGAGGTCGATCAGCAGCAGCGCGTGAGTGGGCGCCGGCCCCTTGTCGGCGGCCGCGTTGAAGATGTCGTCGAAGTGGCGTCGGTTGGCCAGACCCGTCAGCGGGTCGAGCATGGCCAACTCGAGCGCCTCCCGCGCTTTCGTTTCCGCGGCGAGGCGACGTTCCAGCTCTCGCGTCTGGTCGCGCATCCGGCGGTAGGAGAAAACGAACAGGCCGACGATCAGGAGGGTCGCGAGAGCGAGAGCCTCCTCGATTTCGATGCGGACCTCGTCCTCGCTGCGTTCATCGGCATGGGTAAACAGATCGTATTCCAGGAAGAGGAACAGAGCGGCGAGGCAAATGGCGATGAAAAACCCGATCTGGGTTGCCGCCGCGTACGAGATGCGCCGCTTCGACGTTGGCCTTCCGTTGCGCATCCACCACCTTGCTTCGATCCGTTGCGTGCCCGACAGGCGAGCCTCTTATCGTTCGGCAGCGGAAATCTCAAAGGGGTTCGCGGATCTAGGCTCATTTTCCTCTGATTGCAGGGCTCCCGGCAGATCGCCCGGAACGGCACACGATGCGGCCACGGTGCCCGGCGGGGATGGCGCGCCCGACGCGCGAAATGTGGGCGTCGGGCGCGCCGGCTCATTGGCCGTGCGTCAGTACCGCTCCTCGCAGCGATTCTGCACGATCGGCGGGTTGAGCGGGCGCATCGCCTTGCGCCGCCACACCTCGCACGCGTCGAACGAGGGGAAGCAGCCGACGAAGGACAGGCGCTTGGAGCGCGGCGTGGTGGCGTAGTAGCCGACGACGCGTCCGATCACGCCGTAGTCGGGATTTTCGCCGCACCGGGGGGTAATGGCCTGGATCTGGATGGCCGTGTGGACGGCAAATTGCGCGTGCGCCGGCGGCGCGAGCGTGACACCCAGGGTTGCGGCTGCCAGGGCAGCGGCAGCGAGGCGGCGGTTTCGTATGGCTTTCAAAACAATACTCCATCGTTGAGCCCAAAGAGCGGGCCGGTCGCAACGATATAGAGAGGCGCCGCGTGGGCTCCCGTGGTGTAGATCACGGTTTGCCGCGACGCCGGCTGGCCGGTGCCTACACCCTCAGCCAGCCGCGCGGGGTGAGCTGCTCCTGCGGCTGGAAGCGCGTCTTGTAGCCCATCTTGTCCGACCCGCCGACCCAGTAGCCGAGATAGACGTAGGGCAGGCCGAGCTCGGCGGCGCGGCGGATATGGTCGAGGATCATGTAGGTGCCGAGCGAGGCGGCCGCGTCGTCCGGCTCGTAGAAGGAGTAGACCATCGACAGCCCGTCGCTGAGCACGTCCGTCAGCGCGCAGGCGATCAGCGGGCCGCGGTTGCCGTCCTCGCCCGCGCGGCGATATTCGAACATGCGCGTGTCGACGTGGGTGTCCTCCACCATCATCGCATAGTCGAGCACGGTCATGTCGGCCATGCCGCCGTCGGCGTGGCGGCTGTCGAGATAGGCGCGGAACACCGAATATTGCTCCGAGGACGGCAGCGCCGGACGCTCGCGCCGCTCCAGGTCCTGGTTGGCGCGCGCGATGCGGCGCAGCGAGCGCGTCCACGCGAATTCGCTCACCACCACGCGCACGGACACGCACGAGCGGCACCCCTCGCACGCCGGCCGATAGGCGATGTTCTGGCTGCGGCGGAAGCCGCCCTGGGTGAGAAGGTCGTTAAGGTGCTCGGCCCGGTCGCCGACGAGGTGGGTGAACACCTTGCGCTCGAGGCGGCCCGGCAGGTACGGGCAGGGCGAGGGCGCGGTCAGGTAGAATTGCGGATGCTCGGGGACGCGGCGGACGGTGACGCGGCGCCGGCGCGGCCGGTCGAACGGCGCCTCGGCGGCCGGCGCGGCGGGATGCGGCTCGCCGCTCGCCCGCGCGTCGTCGGTGTCGTCGAAGCGATCGTGCGACTTCACCATGCGAGTGGCCCCGTATCCATCGCTGCTACGTCTTTCCTCACGTGACCTCTCGGGCCCTCATATACCGTACCACCAGGGGCCCGCGATCGAGAAGGTGCCCCACAGCAAAAGGATAAGGGGTCCGCCGGCGACGAGGAAATCCTTGTATCGGTAGTGCCCCGGTCCCATCACGAGAAGGTTCGTCTGATAGCCGACCGGCGTCGCGAACGACGCGTTGGCCGCCAAGATGACTGTGACGACGAATGGCTCGGCAGGCAAGTTGAGATGCGCGGCAACCCCGATGGCGATGGGTGTAAACAAGACCGCCGCCGCGTTGTTGGTCAAGATGTTGGTAATAAGCGCCACGATCAGGAACAACGCCGACATGACGATCGGCGGCGGCGCGTCCACCAGCGCGTTGAGGAGAGCCTGGGCCAGGATTTCCGCACCGCCCGTCGCCTCCAGCGCCGTCGCCGACGCGATCGCCGAGGCGATCAGCATGACGATGCGCCCATCCACCACGCGCGCCGCCTGGCGCGTGTTGAGGCAGCGCGTGGCAAGCATCGCGAAAGCCCCGAGCACGGCGGCTGCGACAATTGGCATGAGCCCCGTCGCCGCCAGCGTGATGACGGAGCCGAAGATCGTGAGCGCGATGGGCGCGCGCTGACGGGCCGGCACGTCGGCCGCCGTCCAGTCGATCAGCAGGATGTCGCGGTTGCCGCGCAGGTCTTCGATGCCGCGGCGCGGGCCGGCGAACAGCAGCACGTCGCCCGCCTCCATGCGAATGTCGGTCATCGGCATGCGCGGCATGCGCGAGCGCCGCTCGATGGCCAGCACCACGCACCCCGTGTCGCCGCGGAAGCCGGCCTGCGACACGGTGCGCCCGATGAGGCGCGAGCCCGGCGCCACGATCGCCTCCGCCAGGGTGACGACGCCGAGCGGGCGCTCCTCGTCCTCGCCGCGGATGACGCTGGACTGGCCGGCCAGCGCCCGCTCCAGCGCCGGGCGCGTCGCGGCGACGATGACGATATCGCCCGGCTGCAGGGTGAGGTTCTCGAACGGGGGCAGGTGCGGGCGCTCGCCGCGCTGCACGAGGCGCACCGTCATGTCCTTGAGCTGGGGGAACATGCCCGCGTTGGCGCTCGCCCCCACCAGGGGGTTGCCGGCGCGGATCGGGACCTCGGCGATGAACTGCTTGCCCTGGCTGCCGCGGATGGCGTCGGCCATCGTGCCGCGCGAGCGCAGGATCAGCGGGATCACGATCAGGACGTAGGGCAGCCCCACCGCCGCCAGCACCAGCGCGATGGGCGTGAAGGAGAAGAAGCTGAGGTCCACCGCCCCCGACTGGCGCGCGACGTTGGCGGCCAGCAGGTTGGTGGACGAGCCGATCAGCGTCGTCATGCCGCCCAGGATGGTGACGAAGGAGAGCGGCATCATCACCCGCGCTGTGGGGAATTTCATGGCGTGGGCGAGGGTGGAGATGATCGGGATGAACATCACCACCACGGGCGTGTTGTTCATGAACGCCGACAAGGTGGCGATCACCACGAACACCACCGCCAGCCCGAGCGTGCCGGTGCTCGACACCCATTTGACCAGGTTGTGCGCCGGCCGCTCCAGCGCATCGGTGTGATAGAGCCCCTGGCCCACCACCAGCAGCGCGGTGATGGTGATGAGGCCGGTGTTGGAAAAGCCTTGCAGGATTGCCGCCGCCCCCAGCGCCCCGTCCCGCGCGGGCAGGCCGACGACGACGAAGATGACGAGGTAAGCCGCGATCACCCCGAGGCTGATGGCCTCGATGGAATACCGCTCCGTGGCGTAGAGGACCGTCGAGACGGCGATGACGAGGAGCGTCGCCGCCATGGCAAGGTCTGCGTCAAGGGCGAGGATGGCTGCGGCCTTCCGTGGTTGTCGCCGGTGTCGGCGGGGTTGTCGTCACGTCGTCCTGCGAAGGGCCGGTCGGCGGCTTGGCCGCCCGGCTGGATCGCGCCGCGCTAATACTGCCCACCGATGTGCTCGTCGAGACGCACGCTCAGATCGGCCGCCTCGATCGCTGCTATGACCCGTCGAGTGTGGCCGTCATCACGCGTTTCGACGATCAGCCGGATCGACGTTTCCCTGGCGAGCCGGCCCAGATCGAGCCGGTTGTGGATGACCTCCAAAATATTGCCGCCGGCCGAGCCCACGGCGCTGGTGAGACGGGCGAGCAGCCCCGGTTCGTCCGGATAGGCGCATTCGAGCGCGATGATGCGGCCCTCGCGCGCCAGCTCGCGCACCATGATGGAGGCGAGGAGGCGCGGGTCGATGTTGCCGCCGCACAGCACGAGGCCGACATTCTTGCCGCGGAACCCCTCCGGCTCGGCCAGGAGCGCCGCGAGGCCCGCCGCGCCCGCGCCCTCCGCCACCGTCTTCTGCAGCGTGAGGTAGGCGTTGACGGCCCGCTCCAGCAGCGGCTCCTCGACCACCACCACCCGCGACACCAGCGCTGCGATGACCGGCAGCGTGAGCGTGCCCACCGTCTTGACCGCGATGCCTTCGGCGATGGTGGGGCCCGAGAACACCGGGCTCCGGCCCGCGAGCGCGGCCGTGGCGGAGGCATAGAGCGCCGCCTCCGCGCCGACGATCTCGACGTCCGCCTTCAGCGATTTGGCGGCGATGGCGATGCCGGCGATCAGCCCGCCGCCGCCGATGGGCACGACGATGGTGTCGAGCTCGGGGACGGCGCGCATCATCTCCAGCCCCACCGTGCCCTGGCCGCGAATGATGTCGCGGTCGTCGTAGGGGTGGATGACGATGCGCCCTTCGCGCTCGGCGAGGGCGGCGCAATGGACGGCCGATTCGGCCAGCGTCTCGCCCGCCAGCACCACCGTGGCGCCGTGGGCCTCGGTGGCGGCGATCTTCACCGAGGGCGTGCGCTCGGGCATGACGATGGTGGCCGCGATGCCGAGCCGCGCCGCATGGTAGGCGACGGCCTGGGCGTGGTTGCCGGCCGACATGGCCGCGACGCCGGCGCGCCGGTCCGCCTCGCTGAGGCCCGACAGCTTGATGTAGGCGCCGCGCTCCTTGAAGGCGCCGATCGCCTGCATGTTCTCGTATTTCACCCAGACGTTGGCGCCGGTGAGCGCCGACAGGCGGGGGGCGGGCAGGCACGGCGTGTGGGCGGTGATGCCCACGAGGCGCTCCGCCGCGTCCGCGATCTCGGCGGCGGTGACCGGAAGGGGCGCGGGCGCCTGCAAGGGATTGTCAGCCAAGGGCCAGCCGGCGGGCGGCGCGCGGCGCGTGATAGGTGAGGATGCCGTCGGCCCCGGCGCGCTTGAACGCCATCAGGCTTTCCATCATGGCCCGGTCGCCGTCGATCCAGCCGTTCTGCGCCGCCGCCTCGATCATCGCGTATTCGCCGGACACCATGTAGGCGAAGGTGGGCACGCCGAAGCGCTCCTTCACGCGCCACACCACGTCGAGGTAGGGCATGCCGGGCTTGACCATGACCATGTCGGCCGCCTCGGCGATGTCGAGCTCGGCCTCGCGCAGCGCCTCGCGCCCGTTGGCGGGGTCCATCTGGTAGGTGCGCTTGTCGCCCTTGAGGGCGGCGGTGGCGCCCACCGCGTCGCGGAAGGGGCCGTAGAACGCGCTGGCGAACTTGGCCGCATAGGCCATGATCTGCACGTTCTCGTGGCCCTCGGCATCGAGCGCGGCGCGGATCGCGCCGACGCGCCCGTCCATCATGTCGGAGGGGGCGATGATGTCGCAGCCCGCCTCGGCCTGCACCAGCGCCTGGCCGATGAGCTGGGCGATGGTCTCGTCGTTGAGGATCTCGCCGCCCGCCATGATGCCGTCGTGGCCGTGGTCGGTGTAGGGGTCGAGCGCCACGTCGGTCATGATGCCGACGGTGGGCGCGGCCTTGGAGATGGCGCGGCAGGCGCGGCACACGAGGTTGTCGGCGTTGAGCGCCTCGGTGCCCATTTCGTCGCGCTTGTCGGGCCCCGAATAGGGGAAGAGGGCGACGACCGGGATGCCGAGGCTTGCCGCCTCCTCGGCCGCGGCGGTCACCTCGTCCACCGAGTGGCGCACGACGCCGGGCATGGAGGGCACCGGCTCGCGCACGCCCGTCCCCTCGGTGACGAAGAGGGGCCAGATGAGATCGTCGGCGGTGAGGGTGTTTTCGCGCACGAGGCGGCGCGACCAGTCCGTGCGACGCAGCCGGCGCATACGGCGGCCCTTCAGGATTTCCGCCATATCGGGCGGCGCGACCTGTCGGCGGGCTTGCTGATCCATGGCACCATCTCCGCGTTCGCGCGCGACGTTAGAATAAACACCGCCCCGCCGTCCACGCCCCCTCCGGGCGCGCAACTCATGGCAGGGTTGCAGGTTCGTTGCCAGGGGTGGGCGCGGGTGGCCGGCGCCGTTCGGCCGGGGCGGCCGGCAGGGCATTGACACATCGGGCAGGGCGTGGACTGTCCGGCGGTGGAGGACGGGTCATGGACTTTGAGCTGAGCGAGGATCAGCGCGCCTTCCGCGACATGGCGGCGGATTTCGCGGCGCAGGAGATGGCGCCGCATGCCGCCGCGTGGGACCGCGACCTCGTCTTTCCCGAGGAGACCTTGCGCGCGGCGGCCAAGCTCGGCCTCGCGGCGATGATCGTCGCCGAGGAGAACGGCGGCTCGGGCCTGACGCGGCTCGACGCGGCGCTGGTGTTCGAGGAGCTGGCGCGGGCCTGCCCGTCCACGGCCGCCTACCTGTCGATCCACAACATGGTCGCCTCGATGATCGACCGCTTCGGCAGCGCGGACCAGAAGCGGGCGCACCTGCCGGCGTTGGCGGCGATGGACCGTTTCGCGGCCTACTGCCTCACCGAACCGGGCGCCGGCTCGGACGCCGCCGCGCTCAAGACGCGCGCCCGGCGCGAGGGCGAGACCTATGTGCTCGACGGCGCCAAGGCGTTCATTTCCGGCGGCGGGCGGGCCGATCTCTATGCGGTGATGGCACGCACCGGCGGCGAAGGGGCAGGGGGCATTTCCGCCTTTCTCGTGGAGGGCGGGACGCGGGGGCTCTCGTTCGGGGCGCAGGAAAAGAAGCTCGGCTGGCATTCCCAGCCCACCGCCGCCGTCTCGTTCGACGATTGCCGTATCCCGGCGGCCAACCGGCTCGGGGCGGAGGGCGAGGGCTTCCGGATCGCGATGACCGGGCTCGACGGCGGGCGCATCAACATCGGCGCCTGCTCGCTGGGTGCGGCGGCGGCCGCGCTGGACGAGGCGACG
>JAUIJH010000153.1 GCA_030431335.1 Alphaproteobacteria bacterium | reverse complement strand
GGAACAGAATGCGGCGATGAAGTCGCTGGCGAGGATCAGGTGGTCGGGCCGGGCGGCGCGCTGGAGTTCCAGGATCGCCGCGCCCAAGGCGACGCCGGCCGCCAGCGACACCTGCTGGGCGACGCTCTAGGGGCTGGTGGCGTAGCTCATGAGCGCCCGCTCCACCTCCGCGTAGGCCATCGCGTTGAGGCAGGTAAACTGCAGCGAGCGGAAATATCCCCCCACCAGCAGCACCGACACGATCAGCACCGCCGACGGCCGCGTGGCGAACGAGGCCATCGCCAACAGCGTGACGCTGCAGATGATCCCGTTCCAGATCAGCGTGGTGCGGAAGCCGAAGCGGTGGACGATGGGCTTGGCCGTGAACTTCATCAACAGCGCGCCCGCCGCCGAGCAGAAGGTGAGCCCCCCGGCCTCGAACGCGGTCATGCCGAGCCCGACCTGGAGGGTGAGCGGCAGCAGGAACGGGATCGAGCCGATGCCGAGGCGGAACAGCGAGCCGCCGACGGAACTGGCGAAGAAGGTGGGCAGGCGGAACAGCGACAGGTCCAGCAGCGGGTTGGCGCAGCGCCGCGCATGGGCGACGTAGCCGAGGATGGACGCCGCGCCGACGCCGATCATGCCGAGCGAGACCGGCAGCGGCAGCATGTTCTGGCCCAGCACCGAGAAGCCGAACACCAGCCCCGACAGCCCGATGCCCGACAGGATGAAGCCGACGAAATCGATCGGCCGCCGGTCCTCCCCCTTCACGTCCTCGATGAAGATGCTGACGAGGGCGATGCCGACGACGCCCACCGGCACGTTGATCCAGAAGATCCAGCGCCAGTCGAAGAAGGTTGCGATGAAGCCGCCCAGCGGCGGGCCGAGCAGGGGCCCCATCACCGCCGGAATGGTGAGCCAGGCCATCGCCGACAACAGCTCCGCCTTGGGCGTGGTGCGCAGGAGCACCAGGCGCCCCACCGGCGTCATCATCGCCCCGCCCGCGCCCTGGATGATGCGCGCCAGCACGAACTCGGTGAGGTTGGAGGACAGCGAGCACATCACCGAGCCGACGATGAAGACGCAGATCGCGCTGCGGAACACCAGCCGCGCGCCGAGCCGGTCCGCCGCCCAGCCGGAAATGGGGATGAAGGTGGCGAGGCTGAGAAGGTAGGCGGTGAGGGCCAGCTTCAGCCGGATCGGGTCGGAGCCGATGTCGGCGGCGATGGCCGGCAGCGCCGTGGCGATCACGGTCGAGTCTATATTTTCCATGAGCAGCGCCGAGGCGATGATCAGGGCGGTGAGCTGGGGACGGGTCAAGGGTGGCCTCGGGCGAGAAGGGATGCGCAATGCACCCCCCGAGAGATGTACGTGTGATAGCACGCGAAAACGAGCAACCCAAGAGGGGGGCAGTCTGCCGCGCTTTTGGGCAGCGACAATTTGTGTGGTGGAGAGCGCCAACCAAATCGGCGCTGGCCGTTGAAGGACGCGAGGCGGCTCGCTAAGACGCCTCACGGCGGCAGGGCGTGCGCGCCGGGAAGGGGGTGCGATGGCTCAATTCGTCAACCTTGCCACCATCGAGGCGCTGACGTTCGACGATGTGCTTCTGACACCGGGACACTCCGAAGTGCTCCCGGGGCAAGCATATGTCGCGACGCAGGTGACGCGCGAGCTCGAGCTCAACATTCCGATCCTGTCCGCTGCGATGGACACGGTGACGGAAGCCGAGCTGGCGATTGCGATGGCTCAGGCAGGCGGCATCGGTGTGATGCACCGCAACATGACGGTGGAAGAGCAGGCGAGCGCCGTCCGCCAGGTCAAGAAATTCGAAAGCGGCATGATCGTCGATCCGGTGGTGATCGGCCCGGACGCCACCTTGGGCGACGCGCTGGCGCTGATGGAGCGCTACCGCATCTCCGGCATCCCGGTGGTGGAGAACGGCGGCACCGGCGGCAACGTGAAGGGCCGTCTCGTCGGCATCCTCACCAACCGCGACGTCCGCTTCGCCTCCGACCACCGCACCCCGGTGCGCGAGCTGATGACGGCGCAGGGCCTGATCACGGTGCGCGACGGCGTGGGCCAGGAAGAGGCCAAGCGGCTCCTGCACCAGCACCGCATCGAGAAGCTGCTGGTGGTGGACGACGCCGGCAACTGCACCGGCCTCGTCACCGTCAAGGACATGGAAAAGGCCAAGGCGCACCCCAACGCGGTGAAGGATCCGCAGGGGCGCCTGCGCGTGGGCGCCGCGACCACGGTGTCGGACGCCGGCATGGAGCGCGTGTCGGCGCTGATCGACGCCGGCGTCGACCTCGTGGTGGTGGACACCGCGCACGGCCACTCCGCCAGCGTGCTCGCGACGGTCGACCGGGTGAAGCGGCTGTCCAACCGCGTGCAGGTGCTGGCCGGCAACGTGGCGACGGCCGAAGGCACCAAGGCGCTGATCGACGCCGGCGCCGACGCGGTGAAGGTGGGCATCGGCCCCGGCTCCATCTGCACCACGCGCGTGGTCGCCGGTGTGGGCATGCCGCAGCTCACCGCCATCATGCAGGCGGCGGCGATGGCCTCCGAGCCCGACATCCCCATCGTGGCGGACGGGGGCATCAAGAACTCCGGCGATCTCGCCAAGGCGCTCGCGGCCGGGGCCAAGTGCGCCATGGTCGGCTCGCTGCTGGCGGGCACCACCGAGGCGCCCGGCGAGGTCTACCTGCACCAGGGCCGCAGCTTCAAAGCCTATCGCGGCATGGGCTCCATCGGCGCCATGGCCCGCGGCTCGGCCGACCGCTATTTCCAGGCCGAGGTGCGCGACAGCCTGAAGCTGGTGCCGGAAGGCATCGAGGGACAGGTGCCGTTCAAGGGCCCGGTGGAGAACGTGCTGCACCAGCTCGTCGGCGGGCTGCGCTCGGCGATGGGCTATGTCGGCGCGAAGGACCTCGCCGAGCTGCGCGAGAAGGCCCGCTTCGTGCGCATCACCAACGCGGGCCTCGCCGAGGGCCACGTGCACGACGTGGCCATCGTGCGCGAAAGCCCGAACTATCCGGGCAACCGCTGACCGTGACCCTCGCCCCGCTCCTTGCCGCCGCCCCGCCGATCCCCTCCCACGCGCTTGTGGCGATGGCGGCGGCGGTGGTCGGCATCGCCCAGTTCGCGCTGCCCAAGGGCACCGTGCGGCACAAGGTGATGGGGTGGGCCTGGGTGATCGGGCTCGCCTACGTCGCGGCGACGGGCCTCTTCATCCACACGCTGCATGTCTGGGGGCCGTGGAGCCCGATCCACCTTCTTTCGGTGGCGACGCTCGCGCTCCTCGTCCGCGGCGTGCTCGCGGCGCGCGGCGGGCACATCGTGCGGCACAAGCGGTCGATGACGCTGATCTATGTCGGTGCGCTGGCGGTGGCGGGGGCGTTCACGCTGCTGCCGGGCCGGATCATGCACGACGTCGTCGTGGGCGGCTGAGGGGTGCGGGCGCCGGGGCGCATCCAAGCGGCGATCGAGGTGCTGGAGGACATCGACCGCCGGCGCCGCCCGGTCGCCGACGTGTTGAAGGACTGGGGCCTGTCGCACCGCTTCGCCGGGTCGGGCGACCGGGCGGCCATCGGCAATCTCGTCCATGACGGGCTGCGCTGGCGCCGCTCCTCCGCCTGGCGGGCGGATGCGGACAGCGAGCGCGGCATCGTGCTGGCCACCTTGCGCTTCCGCTGGGGCGTCGGCGTGGACGACCTCGCGACACTGGGCGACGACACCCATGGCTTCGGCGCGCTGACCGAGGCGGAGCGGGCCGCGCTGGCGGACGACCGGATCGCCGACGCACCGCCGGCCGTCGCCGTCGACGTGCCGGACTGGGTGGCCGGGCCGCTGGAGGAGAATTTCGCCGAGGAGTGGCAGGCGGAGGCGGCCGCGCTCGCCGCCCGCGCGCCGCTGGACCTGCGCGTCAACACGCTGAAATCGGACCGCGACAAGGTGCTGCGCCAGCTCGCCCGCTTCGGCGCGGTGGCGACGCCGATCAGCCCGATCGGGGTGCGCCTGCCGGCCCGCGCCGGGTGGGAGCGGGCCGCCAACATCGTGCGCGAGGAGATCTACCAGCGCGGCCAGGTGGAGGTGCAGGACGAGGCGAGCCAGGCGGCGGCGCTGCTGGTCTATGCGCGCGAGGGCGAGCAGGTGCTCGACCTGTGCGCCGGCGCCGGCGGCAAGACGCTGGCGCTCGCCGCGCAGATGAACAACCGCGGCCAGATCCACGCCACCGACAGCGATCCGAGCCAGCTCGCGCCGATCTTCGAGCGGCTGAAGCGGGCGGATGTGCGCAACGTGCAGGTCCACCGCGCCGACGCCGACCTCGCCGAGTTGGAGGGCAGGATGGACCGCGTGCTGGTCGACGCGCCGTGCTCGGGCTCGGGCACATGGCGCCGCCGGCCGGATACCAAGTGGCGCCTCAGCGAGAGCGCGCTCGACAAGCGCCTGGAGGACCAGGAGGCGGTGCTCGACCGCGCGCGCCGCTTCGTGCGCCCCGGCGGATATGTGATCTACGTCACGTGCTCGATGCTGCCGCAGGAGAACGAGGCGCAGGTGGACGGGTTCCTGGCCCGCGCGCCGGACTTCGAGGCCGTCTCGGCCGGCGAGGCGTGGGAGGAGCTGTTCGGCGTCGGAGGCCCAAAACCCTGGAGCGCCGACGGCATGAGCCTCACCATGACACCCGCCTCGACCGGCACGGACGGCTTCTTCGTCGCGGTGCTGGAGCGCAT
Source organism: Alphaproteobacteria bacterium (assembly GCA_030431335.1). Taxonomy (GTDB): domain Bacteria; phylum Pseudomonadota; class Alphaproteobacteria; order Rhizobiales; family Amorphaceae; genus Acuticoccus. The sequence goes on along the minus strand of JAUIJH010000153.1, from coordinate 9,153 downwards.
GGCCGCCTCATAGGGGAACGAGAATGAGCCACGACACCATCCTCATCGTGGATTTCGGCAGCCAGGTGACGCAGCTCATCGCGCGCCGGGTGCGCGAGGCGGGGGTCTTCAGCGTCATCGCCCCGTTCCACGAGGCGGAGGCGGCGTTCAAGGCGCACGAGCCGCGGGGCATCATCTTTTCCGGCGGCCCGGCCTCCACCCATATGGAAGGCAGCCCGCGCGCGCCCAAGGCATTGGTGGAGGCGGGGGTGCCGATGCTCGGCATCTGCTACGGCCAGATGACGATGACCGCCGAGCTCGGCGGCCGCGTCGAGCCGGGCGACCACCGCGAGTTCGGCCGCGCCGAGGTGGAGGTGGTGGCGCCGAGCCAGCTGATCGAGGGCATCTGGTCGCCGGGCGAGACGCACACGGTGTGGATGAGCCACGGCGACCGCGTGGTGGAGCCGGCACCGGGCTTCCAGGTGATCGCCCGCTCGCCGGGCGCGCCGTTCGCGCTGATCGCCAACGAGGAGCGCCGCGCCTACGGGCTGATGTTCCACCCCGAGGTGGTGCACACGCCGGACGGGGCGCGCCTGATCGAGGCGTTCGTGCGGCGCGTGGCGGGCGCGCGGGGCGACTGGTCGATGGCGACCTTCAAGGAGGAGGCGATCGCCAGGATCCGCGCCGACGTGGGCGAGGGCAGGGTGATCTGCGGCCTGTCGGGCGGCGTCGATTCCACCGTGACGGCCGTTCTCCTCGCCGAGGCGATCGGCGACCAGCTCACCTGCATCTTCGTCGACCACGGCCTCCTGCGCCAGAACGAGGCGGCCGAGGTGGAGGCGATGTTCGCCGGCCGCAACGACGTCATCTTCAACAAGGTGGACGCGGCCGACACCTTCCTCGACGCGCTCGAGGGCGTCAGCGACCCGGAGGTCAAGCGCAAGACCATCGGGCGCCTGTTCGTGGAGATCTTCGAGAAGGAGGCGCGCGCCGTCGGCGGCGACTTCCTGGCCCAGGGCACGCTCTATCCGGACGTTATCGAGAGCGTGTCGGCGACCGGCGGGCCGTCCGTCACCATCAAGTCGCACCACAATGTGGGCGGGCTGCCCGAGCGCATGGGGCTGAAGCTGGTGGAGCCGCTGCGGCTCCTGTTCAAGGACGAGGTGCGCGCGCTCGGCCGCGAGCTCGGCCTCGCCGACACCTTCGTCGGCCGCCACCCGTTCCCCGGGCCGGGCCTGGCGATCCGCTGCCCCGGCACGCTGACCCGCGAGGGGCTCGACGTGCTGCGCCGCGCCGACGCCATCTACATCGAGGAGATCCGCGCCGCGGGGCTCTACGACCACATCTGGCAGGCGTTCGCGGTGCTGCTGCCGGTGAAGACGGTGGGCGTGATGGGCGACGCGCGCACCTACGAGAACGTGGTGGCGCTGCGCGCCGTCACCTCCACGGACGGGATGACGGCGGACATCTACCACTTCGACACCGCATTTCTGGGGCGCGTGGCGGCCCGCATCGTGAATGAGGTTCGCGGTGTGAACAGGGTCGTCTACGATATCACCTCCAAGCCGCCGGGCACGATCGAGTGGGAATAGGCGGCGGTCCGCGAGAGGGAGCGTCGCGATGCGTCGAATGTTGAGGTGGGCGGCGGTGGCCGCGCTGTCGATCTGGGCCGGCGGCGTGTCCGCCCAGAGCTTGCTGGAGCGACCGGCGACCGAGCTTGCCGTGATGGTGCAGGCGCGCGAGACCAGCGCGGTGGCGCTGGTGACGGCGGCCATCGCGGCGGCCAAGGCCAACGCGGGGCTCAACGCCGTCATCTCGCTGGACGAGGATGCGGCGCTCGCCGAGGCGCACCGGATCGACGCCACCATCGAGGCGGGCGAGGAGGTGGGCCCGCTCGCGGGCGTTCCCGTCATCGTCAAGGACAACATCAACGTGGCCGGGATGGCGACCACCGGCGGCACGCCGGGGCTGACGTTCGTGGCGGCGGCGAGCGCGCCGGTCGCCGACGCGCTGCAGGCGGCCGACGCCATCGTCATCGGCAAGGCGAACATGCACGAGCTCGCCTTCGGCATCACCTCCGACAACGCGGCCTTCGGGGCGGTGGGCAACCCGGCCGACCCGGCCCGCTTCGCCGGCGGCTCGTCGGGCGGCACGGCGGCGGCGATCGCGGCGGGCATCGTGCCGGCGGGGCTCGGCACCGACACCGGCGGATCGGTGCGCATCCCGGCCGCGCTCACCGGCATCGTCGGCTTCCGCCCCTCCACCTGGCGCATGTCGCAGGAGGGCGTGGTGCCGATCTCGCCCACGCGCGACGTGGTGGGCCCGATGGCCCGCACCGTCTCGGACGTGGTGCTGTTCAACGAGGTGATGGGCGGCGGCAGGGTGCGCGGCCCGACCGGCCTCACCGGCGTGCGCCTCGGCCTCGCCCACCCCCACGCGGACGACCTGTCGCCGGACACGGCCGCCGTCTGGGAGGCGGCGCTAGAGCGGCTGCGCGCCCAGGGAGCGGAAATCGTCGACGTCGACATGGCCGACATCGTCGCGCGCGCCGGCAAGGCGGGCTTCCCCATCGCCCTCTACGAGGTGAAGCAGGCGCTGAGCGACTTCCTCGCCACCTACCAGCCGGACACGGACCTCGCCGCGCTGGTGGGCCAGCTCGCGAGCCCGGACGTGAAGGGGATCTTCGAGACGGCGGTGCTGGGTCCCGAGGCGGTGCCCGACGCGGTGTACGACGAGGCGGTCGGGGCCATCGACGTGCTGCGCGAGGACTATGTCGCGCTCCTCAACGCGCACCGGCTCGACGCGGTGATCTATCCCACGACGCCCCTGCCGGCGCAGCCGTTCGCCGCCTCGCAGACGGTGGAGCTCAACGGCAATTCGCTGCCGACCTTCCTCGCCTTCATCCGCAACACCGATCCGTCCAGCATCTACGGCGCGCCGGGCCTGTCCATCCCGATGGGCCGCACCGAGGCGGGCCTGCCGGTGGGGCTGGAGCTGGACGGGCGGCCGGACGGCGACATCGACCTGTTGACGGTGGGCCTCGCGGTCGAGGCGGCGCTCGGCGCCCGCTAGCGCGTATCGCGCCCGTTCGGGCGCGAGATCGATGCGCGATCTTTTTTGATTGCGAGCACGGTTTTCCCGCTCAAGTGATCCCACTTGAGCGGGACGTGCTCTGGCGCGGAGGTCCGCCCGGGGGGGGGGGGGGCGCGCCGGCTGTTCCGACGGCCCCGGCTTGTGCGCGCCTATTCCGGCGGCCCCGGCTTGTGCACGGCTATTCCGGCGGCCCGGCTTGCGCGCGGCTATTCTGGCGGCCCGGCTTGCGCGGGCCTATGGCGAAGCTGCCACAGCGGAGCGCCGACGCGGCCCGTGCGGCCACATGCCGGGTTTGCCGATGGGGCGAATCATGACACCATCCTCATGTGTTCAACACAGCGAAAGGAGGTGATCCGATGTCGAGTGGGATTCTTGAGCGGGCGGCGACGTCTGGATCGAATCGGTGGACTTTGGGGCAGCCTCTAGGGCTTCGCTGACCGATCAGGCATTGGCCGGACGAGACCCGTCCGCGTCTATTCCACGGGGGGCCGCTTCGAGCGGCCCCTTTTGTGTTTTCGGGCCGCTTCGAGCGGCCTTTTTTGTGTTTGCCGGGCCGCTTCGAGCGGCCCTTTGTGTGTTTCCGGACCGCTTCGAGCGGTCCTTATTGTGTTTTCGGCCCTGCCTCGGGCTGTGTTTCCGGCTCGGCCCTGAGGCCGGCCGCGCCTCAGAGCTTTTCCAGCCCGGCCTCGCCGCGGACGGCCTGCACGGCCTCGACGCACTCGGCATGCTTGCCTTCCATGCCGAGACCGGCGGCATGCTCCAGCTGCATGTCCCACTGTTCGCGGATGCTGTCCTTCTCCATCATGGCGCCGGCGTTGTCCTCCATGTCGGCCTGGGTCTGGGCCACGGCGTCCTCGCAATCCTTTTCCGAGGCGGCCTGGGCCGGCGCGAGCGCGAAGGCGGCGACGATGACGGCGCTGAGGCTGAGAATCTTGAGCATTTGGCGTCTCCGGTTGTCACGTGGGTGCCCCGAGACGGCCGGGGCGTTTCCTCCACCGGCGGGAATATGACACGGCACGAAGCCATTGAAAGGCCGCCGCAATCGTAAAATGCGGATCGGGCTGCCGCGGGCAGCGGGCGGGCGGGGAGCGGGCGCCGTGCGGCGCCGCGCCGCTCAGAGGTCGATGGAGACCACCACGGGCACATGGTCGGACGGCTTGCCCCACGCGCGGGTGTGCTTTTCGACGCTGACGCCCTCGAGCCGGTCGGCCGCGCCCGGCGACAGCATCACATGGTCGATGCGGATGCCGTTGTTCTTCTGCCAGGCGCCGGCCTGATAGTCCCAGAAGGTGTAGATCCCGTCCGACGCGTCGACCGCGCGCAGCGCGTCGCAGTAGCCCAGATTGACGAGGGCGCGGTAGCGCTGCCGGCTCTCGGGCTGGAACAGGGCGTCGTCGGTCCACCGGTCGGGAAAGCGGGCGTCCGCCGGCTCGGGGATGACGTTGTAGTCGCCCGCGAGCACGATGGGCGTGTCGGTGGCGAGGAGCCCCTCCGCATGGGCCAGCAGACGGTCCATCCAGGCGAGCTTGTAGGGGAATTTATCGGTATCGATGGGGTTGCCGTTGGGCAGGTAGAGGCTCGCCACGCGCACGGCCCCCGTTTCGGTCGACACGGTCGCCTCGATCCAGCGGGCGTGTTCGTCCGCCTCGTCGCCCGGCAGGCGGCACGTCACGTCCTCCAGCGGGCGCTTGGACAGGAGGGCGACGCCGTTGAAGCCCTTCTGCCCGTGGGTGGCGACGTTGTAGCCGAGCCGCTCCACCGCCTCGCCGGGGAAGGCCTCGTCCACCGATTTGATCTCCTGGAGACAGACGATGTCGGGCCCGCTCTCCTCCAGCCAGCGCGTCAGGTTTTCCAGGCGCGCCTTGACGCCGTTGATGTTCCAGGTCGCGATCCGCACGTCAGAGCAGCGAGAAGGACGTGCCGCAGCCGCACGAAGACTGTGCGTTGGGGTTCTTGATCTGGAAGGACTGGCCGATCAGGTCGTCGACGAAATCGAGCTCGGCGCCGGCGAGGAAGGGCAGGGACACCGGGTCGACCACCACGGTCGCCGTGTCGCCCTCCAGGACGAGATCGTCCTCGGCGGGGCCGTCGACCAGGTCGTAGCGATACTGGAAGCCGGAGCAGCCGCCGCCCTCCACCGAGACCCGCAGCGCCTTGGCCGCTTCGCCGGACAGGATCTTCGAAACGCGCGTGAAGGCGCGGTCTGTGACTTGGAATGTGGCTTCGGACATGTGCGTTGGTCCCATACTGACCTCTTTAAGGGGTATATAGTTGCCCGCATGGTAACGCCATATGGCGATTCGCGAGCGCGGCGTCGGGGCGCGGGCGTCGCGGACAACCAACGGAGCCATTTTTGCAGAACGTTCGCCCTTCGCCGCGGCTGCTCGCCCCCTATGCGACCGATCCGGCCAGAAGCCGCGGCCGGCGCATCAATGAGCCGCATTCGGCCACCCGCACGCCCTTCCAGCGCGACCGCGACCGCATCGTCCATTCGTCCGCCTTCCGCCGGCTGACGCACAAGACGCAGGTCTTCATCACCACCGACGGCGACCATTTCCGCTCCCGCCTGACCCACAGCCTGGAGGTGGCGCAGATCGCCGGCTCGATCGCCCGCGTCCTGCAACTGGACGAGGACCTGACCGAGGCGCTCGCCCTGGCGCACGATTTCGGCCACACCCCCTTCGGCCACGAGGGCGAGCACGTGCTCGACGGGATCATGGCCGCGCACGGCGGGTTCGACCACAACGTCCAGGCCTACCGCATCGTGACGCGGCTGGAGCGGCGCTACGCGCATTTCGACGGGCTCAACCTCACCTACGAGATGCTGGAAGGGCTGGTGAAGCACAACGGCCCGCCGGGCGAGGACGCGGGCCCGTTCTATGGCGAGAGCGAGCTCGCCGACCTCGACCTCACCCACCAGGCGGGCCTGGAGGCGCAGATCGCGGCGCTGTCGGACGATATCGCCTATGACAGCCACGACATCGACGACGGGCTGCGCTCGGGCATCCTGACGCTGGCGGACCTCGAGGAGGTGGACCTGGTGGCGGGGATCTTGCGCGAGGTGGCGGCCGAGGCGCCGGTGCTGGAGCCGATCCGCCGCACCCACGAATTGGTGCGGCGCCTGCTGACGCGCATGATCGAGGACGTGATCGGCGAGACGGTGGGGCGGATCGCGCGCGCGGGGATCGCGACGGCGGCGGACGTGGCGGCGCAGCCGGGGCCGCTGGTGGCGTTTTCTCCCGCGATGGCCGACGCGGAGCGCACGTTGAAGCGGGTGCTGCACAGGCATCTTTATGCGGACGCCGATGTGCTGCAGACGCGCGAGGGGGCGGGGCGGGTGGTCGCCGAGCTGTTCGCCGTGTTTGCCGACGACCCGGCGCTGCTGCCGGCGAGCTGGCGCGACCCCGCCGACGACGAGGCCCGCCGCTTGCGCCGCACCTGCGATTATATCGCCGGCATGACGGACCGCTTCGCCCTGCGCGAGCATGCCAGGCTGATCGGCGGCACGCCCGACGTGGGGCTCGGCTGACCCGGCCCGCGCCGCTAAGCCTGCGTTAACCAAGCGCGTTGGCTGCGTGTTATAATTAAAAGTTGTAGCCTCATCGTTGGAAACGCGTGCCGTGTGCGCGTGGGAGGCGATGGTGGGCGAAGGTGAGCGAGCCGCGACGATGAGGCGAGGGTGCCCCGGTGCAATCGGGGGTGGCCCCCTCGCATCGCGCGCGCAGCCGCGCTAAGACGCCGCCACGTTTTCCCGACCGGATTGACCATGCATCTGCCAGATACGCTGCGCGCGCTCATCATCGACATCGTCCAGGAGGCTGGCCTCCGGGAGGGGCTCGACCGTGTGACGGTCGAGGCGCCGCGCGACCCGAGCCACGGCGATTTCGCCACCAATGCCGCGATGGTGCTGGCCAAGCCGGCCGGCCGCAAGCCGCGCGAGCTGGCCGAGGAGATCGCCGCGCGCCTGGGCCAGAGCGATCTCGTCGTGGCGGCGAGCGTGGCCGGGCCGGGCTTCGTGAACCTGACGCTGACGCAGGAGGCGCTGGCCTCCGTGGTGCGCGCCGCGCAGGACGGGGCCGCCTTTACGGCGCTCGCCCGGTCCGCCACGCCGCAGAAGGTGAACGTGGAGTACGTGTCGGCCAACCCGACCGGGCCGATGCACGTGGGCCACGCGCGCGGCGCGGTGGTGGGCGATGCGCTGGCCAGCATCCTGGAGCTGCGCGGCCACACGGTGACGCGCGAGTATTATATCAACGATGCCGGGGCGCAGGTGGACGTGCTCGCCCGCTCGGCGTACCTGCGCTACCGCGAGGCGCTGGGCGAGACCATCGACATCCCCGCCGGCCTTTACCCGGGCGACTATCTGGTGCCCGTCGGCGAGGCGCTCGCCGCCACGCACGGCCGCGCGCTGGTCGACCAGCCGGAGGCCGAGTGGCTGCCGGTGGTGCGCGACGTCGCGATCGATCTGATGATGGAACGTGTACGTGAGGATCTCGCCGCCCTCAACATCACCCACGACGTGTTCTTTTCCGAGCGCAGCCTGCGCCAGCCGGAGGACCTCGTGGCGGCCACGGTGGAGCGGCTGCGGCGCGACGGCCTGATCTACGAGGGCACGCTGCCCCGCCCCAAGGGCCAGTCGGAGGAGTGGGAGGACCGGGAGCAGACCCTGTTCCGCTCCACGCAGTTCGGCGACGAAATAGACCGTGCACTCTTGAAATCCGATGGCTCGTACACGTACTTTGCGTCCGACATCGCCTACCACGACAACAAAATCGGGCGAGGTTTCGACCGGCTGGTCGATGTGTTGGGGGCCGATCATGGCGGCTACGTCAAGCGGATGACGGCGGCGGTGGCCGCCTTGTCGGGCGGCCGGGTCCGGCTGGACTGCTTCATGTGCCAGCTGGTGAAGCTGACGCGCGGCGGCGAGCCGGTGAAGATGAGCAAGCGCTCGGGCGAGTTCGTCACGCTGCGCGAGGTCGTGGAAGAGGTGGGGCGCGACGCGGTGCGCTTCATGATGCTGTTCCGCAAGGCCGACGCGCCGCTCGACTTCGATTTCGAGAAGGTGACGGAACAGAGCCGCGACAATCCGGTTTTCTATGTGCAGTACGCCCACGCGCGCTGCCAATCGGTCAAGCGGCAGGCCGTCGAGGCGCTGGGGCCGCAGGTGATCGAGGGATTGGCCGACGTTTCGGCGCTTTCTCTGACGGATGAAGGAGAAAGAGCCCTGATGCGTCAGCTCGCCACATGGCCGGTAACGGTGGCGAACGCGGCGGACGCGGCGGAACCGCACCGCATTGCCTTCGCCCTGCACGAGCTTGCCTCGACCTTGCATATGCAGTGGAACAGAGGCAAGGATAACTCAGCGCTACGCTTTGTTAATCCGGATGATCGAAGCTCGACTCGCGATCGTCTGGCTTTGGTCGAAGCGGTGAGAGCGGTGATTGCGCAGGGCCTTGCGGCGCTTGGCGTGATGGCACCTGATGAGATGCGGTAACCGCACTTTGGGCAAGCGCAGGCACAGCCGGCAATTCGCCTCCAAGTGCGCCGATTGAGTGGCGGGCGACCCATGAATGGTCCAACGCGACCCATACGCAAGGATCAACGCCGTCCCTTGGTGACAACTGGGCGTTCGATTCCTTCTGCGGCGTTCTTCGATGAGCTGGATCGCTTCGTCGATAGCGAACCCGTGGGGTGGGCCGAGCGGCCGACCCGGCGCGCCGTTGCCGAGACGCTCGGCGATGCGGAGCCGCCGCGCGCGCAAGATTCCGAGCCCGAATCCGAACCCGATGCCGATCTCGATGCGGAGCTGCCGATCGAGGACGACGGCGAGCAGGCGGCATCCGACGCGGCCTTCTCCCGCGCGCCGGCGCTGACGCGGCGCGAGGCGTTCGCGCAGCGCCTCAGCGAGGAGCTGGACCGTCCGCCCCCGCCCGCGCCGCCTGCACCGCCCGCGCCGCCGAAGGCAGAGGCGCCGCGTCAGGCAGAGATGCCGCGTCCCGCCGCCGAGCAGCGCCCCGTGACGACGCCCGTCGCCGCACCCGTGCCGCGCCCTGCGGCGGACCCGCTCGGCGCCGTGCGGCC
>JAUIJH010000152.1 GCA_030431335.1 Alphaproteobacteria bacterium | reverse complement strand
CCTGCTCGGCGAGTTGCTCGATGGGATAGCCACGATAGAGCAGAACGCCCTTATCGCCGTCGATGTAGGTGATTTTCGATTCGCAAGCCGCGGTCGATGTGAACCCGGGGTCGTAGGTGAACATCCCCGTGTCCTTGTAGAACGAGGCGATGTTGATGACACTGGGGCCTTCGGTCCCGTGGATGACCTCGTAGTCGACCGTGTCGGCGCCGATCGCAAATTGCGCATTGTGATCAGTGGTCATCGTCGCCTCCAATTCCTGTCGGTTGTGCTGGTTGCGCTCGCAGGGCAAGGCGTGCGGCCCGCTCCTTCACGATGCATTCAGACATAGCTGCTCAGCGCCATACTTTATGGGCTTCCCCCCATCAAGTGCTAGCATGCTCAGATAGAAAGCCTCAGGTTGGTTCCGCGCCGCGTGCGGATCCATTAGCAGGGTGCATGGACTTCTCCTTTTACCGCCGCAATGCGTGGTGGCTCGGCACCGGGCTGCTGCTCATGTTCTCGTCGTGTTTCGGCCAAACCTACTTCATTTCGCTGTTCGCGGGCGGGATACGGGAGGAGTTCGGGCTGTCCAACGGCGCCTGGGGCGGGATCTATACCATTGCCACCATCGGCTCTGCTGCGCTCCTCGTCCAGGCGGGACGGCTGGCCGACACCGTGCCGCTGGTGCGCCTGTGCGTGATCATCGTGCTTTGCTACGCTGTGGCGGCGCTGATCATGACCACCTCCGTCCATGTGGTGATGCTGATCGCGGCCATCTTCGGCCTGCGTTTCTGCGGCCAGGGCATGATGACGCACATCGGCATGACCGCGATGGCCCGCTGGTTTTCGGCCAACCGCGGCCGCGCGGTGGCGATCGCCGTGCTCGGCCTGCCGATCGCCGAAGCCACGCTGCCGGTGGTCACCGTCACGCTGAAGGACGCGATGGGCTGGCGCTTCGTGTGGGGGCTGGTCATCGTCGCCCTGCTGGGGCTGGTCCTGCCGGCGCTGTTCCTGCTGCTCAGGCACGGGCGCACGCCCCAGAACGAGGGCGGCGGCGAGAGCGCGGTCGGCATGTACGGTCGCCACTGGACGCGCGGCGAGGTGCTGCGCCACTGGTCGTTCTACGCACTGCTGCCGGGCATCCTCGCCTCGCCCTTCATCGGCACCTGCGCCATGTTCCACCAGGTGCACATCTCCGAGGTGCGCGGCTTCGACCTCGCCACCATGACCCTCGCCTTCCCGCTCTATGCGCTGGTGTCGGTGTCGACGTCGCTGTTCGCCGGCCACGTGGTCGACAAGGTCGGCGCAACGCGGATCCTGCCTTACTTCCTACTGCCGCTCACCTTCGCCATCGCCGCGCTGGCGCTGCCGGGGGGCGTGTGGGTCTGGTTCGTGGTGATGATGGGTATCGGGCTCAGCCAGGGCGTGGTCGTCACCATCATCGGCTCGCTGTGGGCAACCCTCTACGGCACCCGCTGGATCGGCAGCGTGAAGGCGATCTTCACCGCCGCCATGGTGTTCGCCACCGCGGCGGGGCCGGGCATCACCGGCCTCATCATCGACCAGGGCGTCAATTTCCCCCAACAGGCGCTCTATCTCAGCGCCTATTGCCTCGCGGTCACCGTGATCATGGCGGTCATCGCCCCGCGCCTGAGGGCGGCCCTTCCGGAGCGGCCGGTGCAATCGCACGAACCGCCCGAGCCGGACCCCCAGGGGCCCGACGCCGCGGCCCCGCAGGGCAGCTAGCCACAAGGTGCGGCAAGCCGCCGCGCGAGTTCAGGACGCCTGGTCGGCGATCCGGCCCAGCGCTTCCTCCCGCCCCAGCGCGACCAGGACATCGAAGATGCCGGGCGACGTGGAGGTGCCCGTCAGCGCCGCACGCAGCGGTTGCGCCACCTTGCCGAGCTTCAGCTCCGCCCGCTCCGCGTAGGCGCGCACCGCCCCCTCCACCGCCTCCACGGTCCAGTCGGGCAATGCCGTCAGGTCCGCGTGCAGGGCGCCGAGGTGGCGGCGGGCGTCGGCATCGAGGATCTTGGCCGCCTTCTCGTCCAGCGCCAGCGGGCGGGGCTTGAACAGGAAGCGGGCGTTCTCGAGGAGCTCCACCAGCGTCTTGGCGCGCTCCGCGAGGCCGGGGAGCAACTGCAGCAGCGGCGCCTCCGCCCCCGCCGACAAGGCCGCCCGCACCGCCGCGCCGTCTTCCGCGACGTCGATCACCGGATCGAGCGCCTCGCGCAGGCGCTCCGGCGTCGCGGCGCGCATATAGTGGCCGTTCATGTTTTCGAGCTTCGCGAAGTCGAAGCGGGCCGGCGAGCGGCCCACCGCCTCGAGGCCGAACTGGGCCACCATCTCCTCGGTGGAAAAGAATTCGTCGTCGCCGTGCGACCAGCCCAGACGCACCAGATAGTTGCGCAGCGCCTCCGGCAGATAGCCCATGTCGCGGTAGGCATCGACGCCGAGCGCCCCGTGCCGCTTGGACAATTTGGCCCCGTCCGGCCCGTGGATCAGCGGGATGTGGGCCATCCTCGGCACCTCCCACCCGGCCGCCTGGTAGATGAGGGACTGGCGGGCGGCGTTGGTCAGGTGGTCGTCACCGCGAATGATGTCGGTGATGTCCATGTCGTGATCGTCGACAACCACGGCGAGCATGTAGGTGGGCGTGCCGTCGGAGCGCAGGATGACGAGATCGTCGAGCTCCTTGTTGGCGAACCGCACCGTGCCTTGCACCGCATCCTCGATCATCGTCTCGCCGACCTGCGGCGCTTTGAGGCGGATGACGGGAAGCGCGCCGGCCGGCGCCTCGGACGGGTCGCGGTCGCGCCAGCGCCCGTCATAGCGCGGCGGGCGGCCTTCGGCGGCGGCCTTCTCGCGCATCTCGGCAAGCTCGGCCTGGCTCGCGTAGCAGCGATAGGCGTGGCCGGCCGCGACCAGCCCCTCGACCACCTCGCGGTGCCGTTCGGCGCGGGCGAACTGGTAGATCGGCGCGCCGTCGCCCTCGATGCCGAGCCAGCCGAGGCCGTCGAGGATGGCGCCGATCGCCGCATCGGTGGAGCGGGCGCGATCGGTGTCCTCGATCCTGAGCTTCATCTCGCCGCCGTGGTGGCGCGCGTAGAGCCAGTTGAAGAGCGCCGTGCGCGCTCCGCCGATGTGAAGAAAGCCGGTGGGAGACGGCGCGAAGCGCGTCACTACCTTGGATTTAGTTTGCATCCGATACACGCTACTCTCTGGCCGTTGTCATCCGTGTAGCGAAGCCCGCCCGCCAACGCCAACCCGAAGCGGATAATAAAAAGGCATTCTCCGGTGTCCCTCACCCTATCAGCGGCCGTCCGGCCGCCCATCGCATCCTGGCTCGGCGCCCAACTCGCACGCGAGATCGACCACGGGCGGCTCGTCTTCTTCCTGCCCGGGCTCGCCGTGGTCGGCGTCTTCGCGTGGGCGGCACTGCCGGCCGATCCGCCGCTCCTGTGGCTGGCGCTGAGCGTGGTGGGACTGCTCGTGCTGCGCGTCCTCGCCGCGCGCAGCAGCCTCGCGGCCCTGGCGCCGGTCGCGCTGGCGCTCGCGGCGGTGGCGGCCGGCGCCCTCGCCATCGGCGCCCAGAGCCGCCTCTCGGGCACCGCGATGCTGCAACGCAGCCAAACCGCCACCATCACCGGACGTGTCGTCGCGGTGGAGCCGCGCGCGGGTGGGGGAACTCGCATCGTGCTAGCGCCGCTCGCCACCAGCCTGACCGGCGCCGTCCCGCGCCGCCTCCGCCTCGCGGTGCGCTCCGGGCCGCCGCTGGCGGTGGGCGCGGTGGTGGAGACGCGGGCGCGCCTGTTCCCGGTGCCGGGCCCGTCCATGCCCGGCGGCTACGATCCCGGCCGCCGCCTCTATTTCGACGGCATCGGCGCCACCGGCTTCACCTACGGCCCGCCGCAGGTGGTGGAGCCGCCTTCGGGCGGGCCGGCCGCGTGGCTCGCGCGGGTGCGTCACTCCATCGCCGAGACGATCCTGGCGCGCGGGGTGCCCAGCGCGCCGTTCGCCGTCGCGCTGCTGGTGGGCGAGCGCGGCTTCATGGATCCGGCCGACGTGGAGGCGCTGCGCGTATCGGGACTGGGCCACATCCTCGCCATTTCGGGGCTGCACATGGCGCTGTTCGCGGGGGCGGTGTTCGCCAGCGTGCGCTTCGCCCTCGCGCTGGTGCCGCACCTCGCGTTGCGCTGGCCGATCAAGAAATGGGCCGCCATCGCCGGTATCCTGGCCGCCACCGCCTACCTGGCATTGTCGGGCGCCTCGGTGGCGACGGTGCGGGCCTATGTGATGCTCCTGATCGGCGTCGTCGCGATCCTCGCCGACCGGCCGGTGCTCACCATGCGCACGGTCGCCATCGCGGCGACGGCGCTGATCGCCATCGACCCGGTGAGCGTGATGGAGCCGGGCTTCCAGATGTCCTTCCTGGCGGTGATCGCCCTCATCGGCGCCTACGAGTGGTGGGCGAGCCGTCGCGTGGAAACGCGCAGGCGCTGGCCGGTGGCCGCATTCGTGATCGGCCTCGCAGCCACCTCGCTGATCGCCGGTCTGGCGACGACGCCGATGGGCCTCTACCACTTCCACCGCCTCGCGCCGCTCGGGCTCGTCGCCAACCTCCTGGTGATGCCGATCTTCACGCTGATCGCGATGCCGGCGGGGGTGCTCGCCCTCTTCGTCATGCCGTTCGGGCTGGAAGGCGTGCCACTGGCCGTCATGGGCGGCTCGCTCGACGTGGTCCTCGTCCTCGCCCACCGCGTGGCGCAGTGGACCGGGTCGGCCGGCACGTTCGGCGCGATCCCGGCCGCGTCGGCCGGCCTTGCCGCCTCGGGCCTCGTCGTGTTGAGCGTGCTGATCGCGCCCTGGCGGCTCGCCGGCGCCGGGCTCATCGCGCTCGGCCTCGTGCTGGTCCCGCTGCGCGCGCCCCCGGACGTGCTGGTGGCCGGCGACGGGCGCAGCATCGCGGCCCGCGGGCCGCAAGGGCGCCTCGCCCTCGCCCCGACCACCAGCGAGTTCGCTGGGTCGATGGCCCTGCGCGCGGACGGCGATACGCGCCCGGTGAAGGAGGCCCGCCGCAAGATGTGCGATGGCGGCGGCTGCACGCTGCCCCTCTCGGCCGGCTTCCTCGCGCTGCCGGCGACGCCGAGCGCGGCGCGGGAGGATTGCAGGCGCGCCGCCGTGGTGGTGTCGCCCGACAACCTCGCCTGCAACTCGCCGGCGCTGGTGATCGACCGGGCCTTCCTCAAGCGGCACGGCTCGGTCGCGGCGCGGCGCGAGGGGGCGAAATGGTCGCTCGTGGTCGCGCGGCCGTACGGGTTCACCCGCCCCTGGCAGGTGGCGCCGGAAATCGAGCGGCGCTGAGCCGCTCAGCCGCGGCTGGCGAGAAGGTCGAGGATCGCGGAGGCGGCCTGCTCGGCCGGCGAGCGGTCGACGTGCATCGCGGCGTGGAAATCGTCGAACGCGGCCGCCTGCGCCTCCCGCGCCGCCTCCTCGTCAAGGAGCGGGCCGAGCGTGGCGGCGAGGGCCGCCGGCTGCACTTCCTCTTCCAGGAAGGCGGGGATCGCGTTGCGGCCGAGCACGATGTTGGCCAGCACCATCGAGGGCGCCTTCACGATGGGAAACACCGGGTGCAGCCACTTGATGATCTTGCCGATGGTGTCGAGCCTGTAGGCGACCACCATCGGGATGCGCGCGGCCGCGAGCTCCAGCGTCGCCGTGCCGGACGCGGCGAGCGCCGCGCGCGCGCCGGCGAACGCGGCTTCCTTGGCACCGGGCCCGCTCAGGATCACCGGCTGGCGCGGCCAGGACGCCGCAAGCTCCTCGAGGCGCGCGCGCAAGCGCGGCACCGCGAGTAGATGGATCGGCCGATCGCCGGCCGCCAGCGCGGCAGCCGCCCCGAACGGGGCCATCAGCCGCTCGATCTCGCCGCGCCGGCTCCCCGGCAGGACGAGCAGCGCCTCGCCCGCCGGCGGCGCCTCGCGGCGCATCGCCTCGAACAGCGGGTGGCCGACATAAAGGCAGGGCGGGCCGCCGAGACGCGCGTGCGCGGCCGGCTCGAACGGGAACAGCGCCAGCACCAGGTCCACGTAAGGCCGCATGGCGCGGGCACGGCCGGAGCGCCAGGCCCACACCGTGGGGCTCACATAGTTGACGATGGGAATGTCCGGCCGCGCCCGGCGCACGCGCTTGGCGACGCGGTGGTTGAATTCCGGCGCGTCGACGATGACGAGTACGTCCGGCGCCATCGCCACCACGGCGTCGGCCGCTTCCCGGATCTTGCCCAGGAGCTGCGGCAGGCTGCGCACGATGGCGTCGAACCCGTTCACGGCGATGTCGTCCATGGGGAAGATCGGCGCTAGGCCCTGCCCTTCCATGGTCTCGCCGCCGACGCCGCGCCACTCGACCGGGCGCACCGCGTTGAGCGCCCCCATCAGCGCACCGGCCAGATGATCGCCGGACACCTCGCCGGCGAGGATGGCGACCCGCAGCGGGCCGCTCACACCGCGACCACGAAGGCGCCGGCGCGGTCCGCGTCCTCGATCAGCTTGCGGCGTTCGGCGAGGATGGTGCGGCCCGCCTCCACGGCGATGCCGCCGAAGCCGGCCTCGAGCACGCGGTTCAGCGTGCCCGCCCCCACCACCGGCACGTCGGCGCGCATGTCCTGGCCCCGCTTGGCGCGCTTCACCAGCACGCCCGCCCCGCGCTTGGCGCGGAAGCGGCGCACCTCGCGCAGCCCGACGCAGCGCTCGATCATCGCATCGGTGCCCTCGGCACCCTCCACAGCGATGATGCGCCCGCCCGCCACGATGACGGCCTGGCCCACGTCGAACGGCGCCGACGCATCGAGAAAGCGCTCGCCCAGCGCGATGTCGGCCTCGTGGTCGGCCCGCGGCGCGTGACGGCCGAGCCGGCCGGCCGGCGCGAGCAGCTCCGGCACCGCATCGGCGACGGACACGACGTGATAGCCCTCGCTCTCGAACAGGGCGAGCACGTTGCGCACGACGGAATCGTCGCCCCCCACAGCCGCCGCCACGATGCGCGGCACCAGCTTCAGCGTCTCGAAATCACCCAGGATGCGGCTGTAGTCCGGCCGGCTGCGGATGGCCCCGAGGAACAGCAGATCGTGGCAATCGTGCGCCTTCATCAGCTTGATCATGCGGCCGATCTGGCCGTAGCCCAGCCGGTGCGTCTCGATGCCCGGCGGCGCCTCGTCCGCCTCCCCGTCGATGGCGAAGACGATGACCGGCCGGCGATCCTTGATCGCCTCGGCCGCCTCGTAGGGCAGCGGGCCCGACCCGGCGACGATCGCGAGAGGGGCCGCGCTCATACTCCCGCTTCGAGGAGGTCGTTCAGGTTCTCGCGCAGGCGATGGGACAGCGGCTGCAGCAGCGGCCGGCCTGGCGCATCGTCGATGAATTTGAGGATCGTCGCCACATGCGGGTCGTCGCCCATCTCGGCGCGCAGCCGTGCGAGACGGTCGCGGTAGAGCGCATCGCCCTCGAACAGGATCGCATAGGCGTCGAGCAGCGTGCGGATCGTCTCGCGCTTGAAGCCGCGCCGCTTGAGGCCGACGAGGTTGAGCTTGTCGACCCGGCCTCGGTGGCCGATCACGTAGGCGTAGGGCACCACGTCCTTGGTGACGCCCGACAGGCCGCTGATGAACGCGTGCGCCCCGATGCGCACACGCTGCACGATGGCCGCCCCGCCGCCGATCAGCACATGGTCGCCCACCGTTGCGTGGCCGGCCAGGAGCACGTTGTTGGACAGGATCACCTTGTTGCCGACGATGCAGTCGTGCCCGACGTGGACGCCGGCCATGAGGTAGCAATCGTCGCCGATGGCGGTGTGGGCGCGGCCTCTGGGCGTGCCGGCGTGCACGGTGACGTGCTCGCGCAGGATGTTGCGCTCGCCGATCGACACGCTGACCGGCTCGCCGCGATAGGAGATGTCCTGCGGCGGCCCGCCGACCACGACGCCGGCGAAGAGCTGCGAGCCCGCCCCGATGGTGGTGCGTCCGGTGACGATGGCGCCCGGACCCAGCACGACCCCGTCGCCGAGGCTCGCCTCGGCGTCGACGACCGCATAGGGGCCGATGGTGACGTCGCGGCCAAGCTTTGCGCCCGGCGCGACAATGGCGCTCTGGTGGATGGACAAAGTCAGTCGCGCACGATCATGGCGCTGACGTCGGCCTCGGCCACGGTCTGCCCGTCGACGATCGCCTCGCCGTGGAAGCGCCAGATGTTGCCGCGCTTGCGCTGCTTGACCATGCGGTACTGCACCACGTCGCCCGGCACGACGGGCTTGCGGAACTTCGCCTTGTCGATGGTCAGGAAGTAGACGACCGAAGGGGCGGCCAAGCGCTGCGAGACCACGCACAGGACGCCGGCCGTCTGGGCCATGCCCTCGATCAGCAGCACCCCCGGCATCACCGGTTCGGACGGGAAATGACCCTGGAACTGCGGTTCGTTGATCGACACGTTTTTGATGCCGATGCCGAAATTGTCCTCATCGATCTCGATGACGCGATCGATCATCAAGAACGGATATCTATGGGGCAGATATTGCAGGATCTCGCGGATATTCGCCGCTTCGACCGTCCTGTTGGCCTCTGTGAGGCTCTGTCCACCGTCCATGCGACGACTTCCGTTCCCGTGTGTCTAAAACCTTAGGCAGCTTAAGGTGCCCGATTAGCTTTTTAAAGCTCCCGGCGGAAGCTTCGCCAAGCGCTTTAGTACCATCATCTCAGAAATGAACTGCCGTTTTTCCACCGCCGGAGCGCCGGCAAACTGCGCGCCGGCCGGGATATCCCCCGCCACCGCCGACTTGCCAGCGACCGACGCTCCGTCACCAATCGTGATGCCGTCGCGCAGACCCACGTGACCACCGAGGGTTACATAGTCGCCCATTGTGATCGAACCGGCAATGCCGGTGCAGCCGGCTACCACACAATGGCAGCCCATCACGACGTTGTGCGCCACCATCACGCTGTTGTCGATCTTGGAGCCCTTGCCGATCACCGTATCGCGCCACGAGCCGCGATCCACGGTTGCATTGGCGCCGATCTCCACGTCGTCCTGGATGATGACCGCATACGTCTGCGGGATCTTGACGTAGCCGTGGGGCGTGCGCGCGAGAACGAAACCGTCCTTGCCGATGCGGGCGCCGGGGTGGATGATCACCCGGTCGCCGATGTGGGCGCACTGGATGGTGGTGTTGGCCCCGATCACCGTGTTGCGGCCGATGGTGCAGCCCTGCCCGATCACCACGTTGGGACCGATCACACTGCCGCGGCCGATCTCCACGTCGCGGGCGATGACGGCGAACGGCTCCACGATGACGTTGGCTTCGAGCCCATCGGGATCCTCGATCACCGCATTGGCGGCGATCTCGCCGCCGGAACGGGCCGTCATCGGGCGCGGACGCATGGCGGAGGGGTGAAACAGCCCCGTCGCGAGGCCGAACGCGTTGCCGGGATAGGGCGTGAGGAGAGCGACCGTTCCCGGCGCCAGCCTGTCGGCGAAGCGGGGCTCGCAGAAGATCGCGCCGGCGGCGCTCTCGGCCGCCTCCCTCAAGGCCTTGCTGTCGCGAATGAAGGAGATGTGCTCGGGCCCCGCTTCGGAAAGCGGCTTCACATCGGACATGATGCGGCCGGCATGGGCGGGGTCGACCTTGGCGCCGACGGCTTCGGCGATGGCACCCAGCCTCTGCGGCTCGGCGGGAGGAAAGAAACGACTTGTCATGATCAAACCCGTCTGAGCGACCCCCGGCCGCCGCGGGGGAGCCGGTCCGGCGGGATGGCGGAGCCCCCTGAGATGGGTGCTCCGCCGATTGTTTAGAAGTTCGTGCCGCCGGAGATCCGGAAGACCTGCGTGCGGTCGGCGTCGTTCTCCACGAACGGCACCGCGAAGTCGGCGCGGATCGGGCCGAGCGGCGAGTTCCACAGGATGCCGACACCGCCGGTCCAGCGCATGTCGAAGCCGTCCGACAGGATCGTGTTGGCGCCGCCGTTGCGGGTCACGATGTCGGGATCGACGCCCCAGAGCGAACCCGCGTCCGTGAAGGCGGCACCCGAGAGGCCGATTTCCGGGGGCAGGAACGGAATGGGGAAGGTCGCTTCCGCCGTGGCCACGAAGTAGTAGCGACCGCCGAGCGCGTCGCCGGTGACCCGGTCACGCGGGCCGACGCCGCCGCTCTCGAAGCCGCGGAGCTTGCTGCCGCCCAGGAAGAACTGATCCTGGATCTTCAGGTCGTCGTTGAGCGACTGCATCGCGCCGCCGTCGAAGCTCAACATGCCCACCATGCCGATGGCCGGCAGGATCTCCTGGTAGTAGCGACCCTTGACCGTGCCACGCACGAAGAAGGCATCGCCGCCCAGGCCCGCGACTTCGCCCGTGAGGTTGGCGTAGAGGCCCTCACGCGGGAAGAGCTGGTTGTCGAGCGTGTTGTAGATCAGCGAGGTGCCGATCAGCGAGGTGAGGCGCGAGCCTTCACTGTCGCAGACCGCCAGCGAGACCCGGTTGGAGCCGATCCGGCACAGGGACTCGTCGATCACGTCAACGTTACGATTGAAGATGTTGTAGAACAGCTGAACGCTCGTCTCTTCCGTGATCGGCACGCCGAGCCGCAATCCGCCACCCGTCTCCTCGCTGTCGAAGGCGACACTGTCGGTCGCGTCCGCAGCGCGGTGGTAGACGTCGAACCCGCCCGCGAGCCTGCGGCCGAACAGGTACGGCTCGGTGAACGAGAACTCCAGGTTGCGGGTCTTGGCGCCGCCGCCGACGGTGGCACGCACATACTGGCCGCGACCGAGGAAGTTGCGCTCCTCCACCGTGACGTCGCCGACCACGCCGTCCTGGCTCGAATAGCCGATACCGAACGAGATCTTACCCGTCGCCTTCTCTTCCACGTAGACGGTGACGACCACACGGTCGGGCGCCGAACCGCGCGCCGTCGTGATGCGGACGGTCTCGAAGAAGCCCAGGGCCGTCAGCCGGCGCTCGGCACGATCGATGAGGATGCGGTTGTAGGCATCGCCCTCGGAGATGTCGAACTCGCGGCGGATCACGTAGTCGCGCGTCGTCGTGTTGCCGACGATGTCGATGCGCTCGATGTAGGCCTGAGTGCCCTGGTCGATGCGGTAGACCACGTCGATGGTGTTGGTCTCGTAGTTGCGCTCACCCGACGGCACCACCTCGGCGAAGGGGTAGCCCTCGCGGTTGGCGGCCAGGGTCAGGTCCTCGAGGGATTCTTCAACCTTCGAGGCCGAGTAGCGACGTCCGGGGCGCGTGCTGACCTTGCCGCGCAGCTCCTTCGGGTCGAGGTCGGCCAGCGTGGTGTCGACGCGAACCTCGCCGAACTCGTACTTCTCGCCCTCGTCGAGCGAGAACGTGATGAAGAACTCGTTGCGCTCGCGGTCATAGTCGGCGGTGGCCGACACGATGCGGAAGTCGGCGAAGCCGTGGTTGAAATAGAAGCGGCGCAGCAGCTCCTGATCCTGCAGCAGGCGCGTGGGGTCGTAGCTGTCGGTGGAGCGCAGGAAGCCCAGGAGGCCGCTCTCGCGGGTCTTGATCTGGTCGCGCAGGCGCGATTCGGAGAACGAGCGGTTGCCGATGAAGGTGATGCGGCCGACCCGGGCGTTGCTGCCCTCGGTGATGTCGAACACGAGGTCGACGCGGTTCTGGCCGCGGTCGATCGTCTGCGGCTCGACGGTCGCCAGGTAGGAACCGCGGCGACGGTAGATCTCGAGGATGCGCTGGACGTCCGCCTGCACCGTGGCGCGGCTGAACACCACGCGCTCGCGGCTCTGCACCGTCGCGGCCAGGATCTGGTCCGACACGCGGCGGTTGCCCTCGAACGAAACGCGCGAAATGATCGGGTTCTCGACCACCCGCACCAGGACGGTGCTGCCCTGGCTGGTGATGGTCACGTCCTCGAACAGACCGGTCGCGTAAAGGGCGTCGATGCTCTCGTCGACCTGCGCGGCGCCGTAGGAGGCGCCGGGCTGAATGGTGAGGTAGGCGCGGACGGTCTCGTCGTCGACGCGCTGGTTTCCTTCGACCTGGATCCGCGACGCCACCGCCGCCAAAGAGGGCGCAGCCGCCCCCACCACGAAGCAACAAAATACGAGAAACAGCGCAACCGAGCGCAGCGGATGTTTCATCAAGGGGCCCGGACGGACAAACATGATCGGGACGATGCCTCGCTGAATTGACGGCCGCGCAACTACGCGGTCGGACTCAGCTATGCTCGCCTCGGGCTGATAGGACAAGGCAATCGGCCTTTGTCTTGGGCCGTTTGGTGCCCACCGTTGCGCCAGAGCAACGCTATCAGGACGTGAGCTGCATGATATCGTTGAACGTGGCGAACCCCATCAGGAGCAACACCAGCGCCAGACCGATGCGGAATCCGACGTCCTGCGCCCGATCCGACAGCGGACGGCCGCGCAATCCCTCGATGGCGTAGAACAGGAGGTGACCGCCATCGAGCATCGGAATCGGCAAAAGGTTAATGAGGCCGATCGAGACCGACAGCATCGCGGCCAGGCTGAATAGGGCGGCGATGCTGATGGATGCGACCTCGCCCGACACTTGCGCCACGCGAATCGGCCCGCCCAGCTGGCTGGCCGACTGGGTGCCGATCACGATGCCGCCCACCACCTCGACCGTGCGCCGGGTGATGTACCAGGTCTCCTCCACGCCGGCCTTGAAGGCGCCGACGGGGCCGAGATATTCGCGCGGAATGCCCTCGGCGCCCACTTCGCGGCGCACGCCGAGCACGCCCTGGCTATAGGGATTGCCGAAGGGGTCGGTAAGGTCGCGCTGCTCGGGGATCGCCGTCAGCGCCACTTCGTCGCCGCGGCGCCCGACGGTGAAGACGAGCGGCGTGCCGGCCGCGCTCGCCACGATGCGCTGCACGTTGGAAAAGCTATGGATCTTGCGCCCGTCGATGGCCAGGATCACGTCGCCCGGCTCGAAGCCGGCGATCGCCGCCGGGCTGTCCGGCTCCACCGACGAGACGACGGCATCGGCCATCGGCCGGCCGGACACGGCGAAATAGATGGCGAAAATCGCGATGGCGAGGATGAAGTTGGCGATCGGCCCGGCCGCGACGATGGCCGCGCGCTGCCACAACGGCTTGAGGAAGAAGCTGCTGGCCCGCTCCTCGTGCGACATGGAGGCGATGTGGGCGCGGTCGGGCACGCTGGCCGCGTTCTCGTCGCCGGCGAACTTGACGTAGCCGCCCAGCGGAATGGCCGAGACCTTCCAGCGCGTGCCGTGGCGGTCGTAGCGGCCGAACAGCTCCGGGCCGAAGCCGAGCGAGAAGGCATCCACGGCGACACCGCACCAGCGGGCGACCAGGAAATGCCCCATTTCGTGCACGAAGATGATGATCCCGAGCACGAAGAGGAAGGGCAGGATGTAGCCCGCCGCATTCACTCCGAGGGACGATATGAAGTCCATCCGTCAACCTTCCTCAGCCCCGCGCCCATGATCGGCGATTCGGCCGATGCGCGAAATCGGGGCCTACCCTTATGTCACAGCGGCGACGCGCGGGACCGGTCCGCGTAACCCCGCGGAAACGCTGCCGCTCGCTCGCCCCGACGGCCCGGCCCTTCGCATGCGCGCGGAGACCGCGGTGGCCGGGGGCCAAAACGTCATCTAGGGCGCGGCGCGACGAGGGGCGACTGCGGCGGTCCAGTTTTGCCGACCCTATGGATTTAGCGCATCGGTTGCAGCCACGCCAGTGCAGCCAAACCGCACCCGGGGCGCTTGACGCCATTGGTCGCAGCGGTCGCCGTTCAGCCGCCCATCAGCGCGAACAGCCCTTCCGCGGGCGCGTCGCCGGAGCGCACGCCGCCCACGAGGCAGGCGACCAGCGAGGCGGCGATGATGCCGTCGACCCGGTCCATCACGCCGCCATGGCCGGGAATGAGCGAGCCGGCATCC
>JAUIJH010000151.1 GCA_030431335.1 Alphaproteobacteria bacterium | reverse complement strand
CGGAGCTGAACTCCGAGATCCTGCGCACACGTGCTTCGGATGCGGGCTATGCCGACCTTCTGGATCGGCGACAGGCGGTGATCGACGGGATCAGAAAGGTCCGCGCCGCCGGTAAGGCGGCTGGGGTGATGACACCATCAAGTCGGGCGCCGGCGACGACACCGTCTATGGTTTGACCGATTGGTACACCGATTACAGCAATGATTTTATCATTTTGGGCGCCGGCGACGATGCCTGTGACGGACGGCTGGGCCGCGATACGATCGAAGGCCGGCAGGGGAACGACCGCATTTTCGGTGGTGGCAGCGACGACACCGTGTTTGGCGGTGGCGGCAACGATTACATCGAAGGCGAAGACGGGAACGACCTGTTGAAGGGCAATGGCAACAACGACACCATCTATGGTGGTTATGGCGAGGACACGATCGGTGGGGGCGGCGGCAACGACACGATCGAAGGCGGCGCCGGCAGCGATAAGATTAACGGCGGTTCCGGCGAGGATGTGATCGCGTTCGGCGACGATGACGCCGACACGCTCGATGGCGGCCGCAACGCGGATGAATTCGTCTTTGAAGGCCGGACTGCTGACCTGCCGTCGCTTGCTGACAAGATTCAGCACTTCAATCCCAACAAGGACAAGTTGGTCTTTGAACACGACGATTTCGACGGTGATTTCGACCAGTTCTTCTCCATACGTCAGGCCGGTGACAACGTCGTGATTCAGACCCCGGACCGCGAAGAAACTTACGTGATGCTGCTCAAGGTCGACGTGGAGGCGATTACGGAGGCGGATTTCGTCTTCGTCTGACGCCGGGCCGCAACACGGGGTGGGTCCAAGATGGTTGGGGCGCACTTTTTACGCGAAGCCAGCATGCTGGCGTCGACCATGAATCTTTAAACCTGTTGGTAGAGATCGGCGCCGAGGGGGAATGCGTTTCCCTCGCCGCCGATCCCCTACGGATGGTCTCGTGCGGCTATGCCAGCTCGAACAGCCAACGAATACGATGTCAGCGCCCGCCGCCTCGCGCGGGGCGGGCGGCGGCCGCCCGGCCGGGTCTCAGTCGTCCTTGCGCGTCTTGTTGCGGGTGCGCGAGGGGAAGGCGACCTCGGCGTGGGCGGCGCAATAGGTCTCGCTCTGCCCGGTGCGCGCGCCGCAGTAGCGGAACCCCTCGCTGGACGGGTCGCCCACCGGCCAGCGGCAGGAGCTCTGCTTGAGGTCGAGCAGTGTTACGCCCTCGTGCAGGGCGAGCACGGCCGCGGTGACGACCGGCTCCGGCGCCACCTCGTAAGCCTCGCGCTCCACCACCTTGACGACGGTGGAGCCCACCGCCATCACCCGCGGCGGCGAGGCCGGCTTGGCCCGTGCGGCGGTGGCTGCGGCCGCTGCGGCGACCGTCGTCGTGCGGCGCGCGGGGGCGCGGGCCGCCTTCACCCGGCCGGACAAGCCCAGCCGGTGGATCTTGCCGATGACGGCGTTGCGGGACACCCCGCCCAGCGTGTTGGCGATCTGCGAGGCGGACAGTCCATCCGCCCACAACTTGCGCAGTTCCTCGATACGCTCGTCGGTCCAGCTCATGGCATCGTTCCTTCTGTCCACAACGAGCCCACAGGGAATCCACAGGCGCCACGCCGAAATCGGCGCGGTGTGCCGCGTCATGTGGAGAAGGCTGTGAGGCTCGCCGCTGCGGCCTTGATGCCCGGAATCGTACAAGATCGGACGAATCACGGTCTAGAGTCGCGGACTCGCACAAGACTCAAGAGTTGCTTTTTCCCCAACCATCGGTAAACAACGCTCGCTTCACCTTCGGTGAAAAAACCCCGAAACTGTGGAGCAGCGCGAACAGCGCTATATCGCCATGACAGAGACATCGCTCTTCAAGACCTACAACCGCGCCCCCGTGTCGTTTGCGACCGGCGACGGCGTCTGGCTGAACGGGTCGGACGGGCGACGATATCTCGACATGGGGGCCGGCATCGCGGTGACCTCCTGCGGGCACCAGCACCCCCACCTCGTCGAGGCGCTGCAGAAGGCGGCGGCCGGCGTGTGGCACACCTCCAACCTCTACGACATCCCCGAGCAGCGGCGGCTCGGCGAGCGCCTCGCGGCGGCCACCTTCGCGGACCGGGTGTTCTTCTGCAACTCCGGCGCCGAAGCGAACGAGGCCGCCATCAAGACGGCGCGGCGCTACCACTTCGTCAACGGCGCGCCGGAGCGGACCCGCATCATCACCATGACGGGCGCCTTCCACGGGCGCACGCTCGGCACCATCGCGGCCGGCGGCTCGCCCAAATACCTGGAAGGCTTCGGCGAGCCCCTCGCCGGCTTCGACCAGGTGCCCTTCGGCGACCTCGAGGCGGTGAAGCGCGCGCTGTCGCCCGAGACGGCCGCCATCATGGTGGAGATCGTGCAGGGCGAGGGCGGCATCCGCGTGATGGACAAGTCCGTCCTGCGCGGCCTGCGCGAGCTGGCCGACGAGAACGGCATCCTGTTGGTGTTCGACGAGGTGCAGACCGGCATGGGCCGCCTCGGCACGCTGTTCGGCTACCAGCACGTCGGCGTCACGCCGGACATCCTCGCGGCGGCCAAGGGCCTCGGCGGCGGCTTTCCGATCGGCGCGTGCCTTGCCACCGAGGCGGCGGCGGCCGGCATGGTCGCGGGCACCCATGGCACCACCTTCGGCGGCAACGCGCTCGCCTGCGCCGTCGGCAACGCCGTGCTCGACGTCATCCTGGAAGAGGGCTTCCTGGAGGAGGTGCGCCGCAAGGGCCTCCTCGCCAAGCAGCTCCTCGCCGGCGTCGTCGACACGCACCCCGAGATCTACAAGGGCGTGCGCGGCGAAGGGCTGATGCTCGGCGTCGAATGCCGCGTCGGCGTCGCCGACGTCACCGCGGCGGCGCGCGATGCGGGCCTCCTGGTGATCCCGGCGGCGGAAGACACGGCGCGGCTCATTCCCGGCCTCGTCGCCACCGACGAGGACCTGCGCGAGGCGGCCAACCGTCTCGACCAGGCCGCCGTGGCCTTGGAGAAGAAGCTGGCCGAGGTGGGTTCGTGACGCCGAAGCACTTTCTCGACCTCGCCTCCCAAACGCCGGCCGACCTCAGGGCCATCCTCGACGAAGCGCACCGGCTGAAGGCGGGCGGCGGGCGACCGCGTCCGCGCAGCGCCGTGCTGGCGGGGTGCACGCTCGCCATGCTGTTCGAGCGGCCGTCCACGCGCACGCGCTTCTCCTTCGACGTGGCCATGAAGGAACTGGGCGGCGACACCATCGTCGCCTCCGGCGCGGAGATGCAGCTCGGCCGCGGCGAGACCCTCGCCGACACGGCGCAGGTGCTGTCGCGCTATGTTGACGTGGTGATGATCCGCATGCTCGACCATGATGGCCTCGTCGGCTTTGCCGAGCACGCCGCCGTGCCGGTGATCAACGGCCTCACGCGCCGTTGCCACCCGTGCCAGATCATCGCCGACCTGATGACGGTGGAGGAGCGCCTCGGCCCGCTCGCCGGGCGCACCATCGCCTGGGTCGGCGACGGCAACAACGTCGCCGCCACCTTCCTCGACGCGGCGCGCCACCTCGGCTTCTCGCTGCGCATCGCGACGCCCTCGGCGCTCGCGCTGCCGGCGGACGCGGTGGCCGAGGCCCGCGCGGCCGGCGCGGACGTCAGCGTGGGCGAGGATGCCCACCAGGCCGTCGCCGGTGCCGACGTGGTGGTGGCCGACGCCTGGGCCTCCATGGGCGACGAGGACGAGGACCGCCGCCGCACCCTGCTGGCGCCGTTCCAGGTCAACGACGCCCTGATGGCCCGCGCGGCGCCGGGGGCGATCTTCCTGCATTGCCTGCCGGCGCACCGCAACGAGGAAGTCACCGATTCGGTGATGGACGGCCCGCAATCGGCCGTCTTCGACGAGGCGGAGAACCGCCTGCACGCGCAAAAGGCGATCCTCAAGCACGTCCTGGGCAAGCTGGGCGAATAACGCCCCTCATGCCGGCATCGATTGATGCCGGCATGACCCGGCCATGTTCGCCCGCGCGCCCCGGTTCGGCCCCCTCGCACAGATCCAGCCTCGGAGCCTGATCGTCGGAGCCGCCGTCGCGCCCTCCGAAGGGCGGCGGACGCGGGGATGGGCAAGGGGCCGAAGGCCCGCGCAGCGGCTTGCCCTTGCGCATGCCCTCGTCCGCTGCCAGGAGGCAGGCGCGACGGCAGCTCCGCCGATCGGGCGGCCCTGATTGTTGGTGAGACCCGAGCCCGCCGGTGGCACGGCGCCGCCGCTGGGCTCGCGCCGCCGCTCAAGGCGGATTGATCGGCCTTAGCAAGTACGTGTCAAAGAAAACACCTCAGTGCGGCACGCCGAGATAGGCGTCGATCACGGCCTGGTTCTTGCGCACGTCGTCGGGCGTGCCGTCGGCGATCTTCTCGCCGTGGTCGAGCACCACCACGCGGTCGGAGATGTCCATCACCACGCCCATGTCGTGCTCGATCAGCGCGATGGTGGTGCCGAACTCCTCGCGCACGTCGAGGATGAAGCGGCACATGTCCTCCTTCTCCTCCAGGTTCATGCCCGCCATCGGCTCGTCGAGCAGCAGGAGTTGCGGCTCCATCGCCAGCGCGCGGCCCAGCTCCACGCGCTTCTGCAGCCCGTAGGGCAGCTTGCCCACCGCGATCTTGCGGATCGCCGCGATCTCCAGGAAGTCGATGATGTCCTCCACCCGGCGCCGGTGCGCCACCTCCTCGGCCAGCGCCGGGCCGAAGCGCACCATCTGGAACAGGAAGTTGGCGTGCATCTTCAGCGTGCGGCCGGACATGATGTTGTCCAGCGTCGTCATGCCCTTGAACAGGGCCACGTTCTGGAACGTGCGGGCGATGCCGCTGGCGGCCGCGTCGTGCGGCTTCATGCGCCGGCGCGGGCGGCCGCGATAGGTGATCGTGCCCTCCTGCGGGTGGTAGAACCCGTTGATCACGTTGAGCATCGACGTCTTGCCCGCGCCGTTGGGGCCGATGATGGCGCGGATCTCGCCTTCCTCGATGTCGAACGACACGCCGCGGATCGCCTTCACCCCGCCGAATGACAACGAAACGTTGTCGACGGAGAGCAGAACGGGAAGCTTGTCCGGGGCTGTCGTCATGGATGCTTTGCCTTGCATAGCAATTTTGAGTTGTATACCTTAGCTGCAGCCCGAGGGATCGGTCATGCACAACAGAACGATACGTTTCAGCGTCAAAGGACAGGGCGGCCACATCCATGTGGTGCGCGCCGTCATCAGCCCCCGCACCATGTCCGTGAGCTGCTCTTGCGGGGAGGAGGGGCGCGTCTCCGTCTGCCCGCACGCCGAGCGGTTGCTGGACGGGGATGCCAGCATCATCCTCAGCCGCAACGTCGCCGAGCTGGACGATCTGCTCGACGCGGCCTGGCAGCACCAGTTCGGCCGCTGGCTGTCCATCCGGCGGGAATATTTCGGCAAGGCGGATTGCGCCCGCGCCCACCTCGCCCAGGCGAGCGAGCGGCGCGCCTTCGTCGGCTGCGGGCGCACCCTCATGCCGCCGCCCTGGCAGGTGGATCCCCCACCGTCGCCGCCTCGTGGATCGCCACCGTCGCTTCGATGAGGCCGCGCCGCCCGTCCTCGAACGTCACCTCGGTGCGCACGAAGCAGCTGTCCGACCCGTCGTACAGCGCCGCGATCAGCGGCGCGTAGCGCTCCGCCACGAACGCGCGGCGCACCTTCTGCGTGCGCGTCAGCTCGCCGTCGTCCGCGTCGAGCTCCTTGTGCAGCACCAGGAAGCGGCGGATCTGCATTTTCGCCATCTGCGGCTCGCGGGCCAGCGCCGCGTTGGTGGCGGCCACGTGCTCGGCCATCGTCGCGGCCACGCGCGGATGCTGCGCCAGCTCCTGGTAGGACGCGAAGGAGATGTTGTTGCGCTCGGCCCAGTTGCCCACCGCCAGCAGGTCGATGTTCAGCATCGCCGTCACGAATGGGCGGCCGTCGCCGAAGGCCACCGCCTCGCGCACCTCGGGAAAGAATTTCAACTTGTTTTCCAGGTATTTCGGCGCAAACAGCGAGCCGTCCTGCAGCCGCCCCACGTCCTTGGCGCGGTCGATGATCCGGAGCTGCCCGTCCTCGGCGAAGATGCCGGCGTCGCCGGTCTTCACGTAGCCGTCGGCGGTCATCGCCTCGCGCGTCTTGTCCGGATCCTTGAAGTACTCGATGAACATGCCCGGCGACTTGAACAGCACCTCGCCGTTGTCGGCGAGCTTGATGTCGACGCCCGGCGTCGGCGGGCCCACCGTGTCGGCCCGCACCGCCCCGTCCGGCTGCGCGGTGAGGTAGAGGAACGCCTCGGTCTGGCCGTAGAGCTGCTTCAGGTTGATGCCGAGCGCGCGGAAGAACGAGAACAGGTCCGGCCCGATCGCCTCGCCCGCCGTATAGGCGGTGCGGATGTTGGAGAAGCCGAGCACGTTCTTCAGCGGCCCGTAGATCAGCACCTCGCCGACGGCGTAGGCGATGCGCCCGTGCAGCGGCACCTTGCGCTTGTCGAGGATCGCCTCGCCATAGCGCTTGGCGACGGCCATGAAGAAGCGGAACACGGCGCGCTTCACCGCCGCCGCGTCCTCCATGCGGATGACGACGCGCGTCAACAGGCTCTCGAACACGCGCGGCGGCGCGAAATAGAAGGTGGGGCCGATCTCGCGCAGGTCCTGCTGCACCGTGTCGGGCCCCTCGGGGCAGGCCATGCACAGCCCCGCCACCAGCCCCTGCGCATAGTTGAGATAGTGATCGCCGACCCAGGCGAGCGGCAGGTAGGCGAGCACCTCGTCCCGGTCGCTCAGGTGGTCGAACGCGGCCGTGTCGCGCGCGGCCTGCACCGCGCCCGCCGCCTGCAGCACCACCCCCTTGGACTGGCCGGTGGTGCCGGAGGTGTAGAGGATCGTCGAACGGTCCGTGCCGGGCGCCTGGGCGATGCGCGCCTCCCAGCGCTCCGCCGTGCCCGCGACGGCCAGCACCTCGTCGCCCATCTCCTGCACCTGGGTGAAGGCGTGCAGGCTCGTGTGGTCGTATTCGCGCAAGCCGCGCGGCTCGTCGTAGATCAGGCGCTCCAGCCGGGGCAGGCTGTCCTGCGCGGCGAGGCACTTGTCGACCTGCTCCTGGTCCTGGCACATCGCGAAGCGCACTTCGGCGTGCGCCAGCACGTAGGCCAGCTCCTCGGCGATGGCGTCGGCATAGACCGGCACGGGGATGCCCTGCAGCGACTGCGCGGCCATGAACGTCCAGTAGAGGCGCGGCTTGTTGCCCCCGATGATGGCGATGGCATCGCCCCGGCCGAACCCCAGCGCCTCCAGCCCGAGGGCGAAGCGCATCACCTCGTCCTTCACCTCGGCCCACGACCAGGTGCGCCAGATGCCGAACTCCTTCTCGCGCATGGCCGGCCGGTCGCCGCGGGTGCGCGCGTTGTCCAGCAGCAGCTTGGGAAAGGTATCGCCGCGGGCTTGCCCGGGCGGGATGGCGCGCTCAGCCATGCCTTGGTCCCTCCTGCCGGGCTGTCATTGTTGCTGTTCGTCGCCCGGCCGCCCCCACTCTAGACAACCAGGGGTGGCGCGGACAATGACGTTCAACGGGGGAGGGCGCCCCCTCACTCGGCGGCGATCAGGCCGGCATCGGCCGTCGTCGCCCCGAGCGCGTTCTTGTAGATCACGCCGTCCTTCATGATCAGGGCGAGGTTTTCGCGGTGCTGCAGCCGCGCGACGTCGGCCAGCACGTCGCCCTTCACCAACAGGAGGTCGGCCAGCATGCCCGCGCGGATCTCGCCCACCTCGAAGCCGGTCAGCGCGCCGCCCACGCTCGTCGCGCAGGCTAGCGCCTCGGCCGGCGAGTAGCCGAAATACTTGACGAAATGGGCGATGTCGCGCGCGTTGGTGCCCATCGGGGTGATGGAGAAGCCGTAGTCGCCGCCCACCACCACGCGCAGGCCCCGCTTGCGGATCTCGCTCAGCGTCGCCACCGTGTGCTCGAACTTGCGGTAGAGCCCCATCGATTCCACCACGTCGGGCGTCATGCCGGCCGCCGCGCCCTCGTGGACGCAATTGTGCACCAGCCCGAAGGCCGGGCCGACGAACACGCGGTCCTTGACGCTCTCGAGCATGTCGAGCGCCTCCTCGTCGGCGAAATCGCAGTGGTAGATGCAATCGACGCCGTGCCGCACCGCCATCTTCACGCTCTGCGAGGAGCGCGCGTGGCAGGCGACGGTCTTGCCGTAGGCGCGCGCCACCTTGATGTAGGCGGCCAGCTCCTCGTCCTCCAGCGGGGTGATCTCGGCCCGCGCGTGGCTGACGAACTCGTCGCCGGAGATGTTGATCTTCATCACGTCGACGCCGTCGCGCACGCACTCGCGGGCGACGCGGCGGAACTCGTCCGGCCCGTCCGCCACCAGGCCGAAGCTCTCCTGGTAGATGTGCCGGCGCCGCTCGTCGCCGAGCCCGGCCGTGGTGGTGACTTCGGGGCTGCCCGCGCGCATCCGGGGGCCGACGAGCAGCCCCTCGTTGATCGCGTCGCGCGCCGTTACGCCCAGCAGCGGCTTGGCCGACGCGGCCTCGAAGATCGAGGTGAAGCCGTGCATCAGCAACAGCTTCAAATTCTGCGCGGTGAGCAGCATGTGCCGCTCGGGCGCGATGCGGCCGAGCTCGGCCGGCTCGGCGACGCCGGTGAAGCTCGGATGGCAGTGGCCCTCCACCATGCCTGGCATCAGCGTCATCCCGGTGCCGTCGAGCGTCTCGGTGCCTGGCGGCACGATCCCCTCGCCGACGGCCTTGATCCGGTTGCCCTCGACCAGAACCTCGGTGCCCATGCGGCAGACGTCGTGCCCGTCGAACACCTTTGCGCCGGTGATTGCGATCATCGGTCCCTCCCATATTTCTGTTTTTCGTGACTATGGCCCTCGCCGGACCCGTTGCAAAGCGCCGCCTGGCGCCGGTGCGATGCGCACGCGCCTCCGCGACGCACCTTGCAAGGGTGGGTTGCAGCTATAGAAAGGCAGTGGTGAACCGGCCGATCGTTTGCGATAGGAAGGCGGGTCCGCACGAGACCAGCACGGAGTTCAGCACATGCGCATCGACGCCATTCCGATCGGCAACAATCCGCCGGAGGACCTCAACGTTGTCATCGAGGTGCCGGTCGGCGGCGAGCCGATCAAATACGAGCTGCACAAGGAATCGGGCACCCTGTGGGTCGACCGCTTCCTCTATACGCCGATGCGCTACCCGGTGAATTACGGGTTCGTGCCGCACACCCTGTCCGACGATGGCGATCCCATCGACGTGATGGTCGCCAACACGCGCCCCATCGTGCCCGGCGCGGTGATGAACGCGCGCCCCATCGGCGTGCTGCAGATGGAAGACGAGAGCGGCGAGGACGAGAAGATCCTGGCCGTGCCCACCCGCCGCCTGACGCTGCGCTACGAGGGCGTGAAGACGTACTCCGACATGCCGGCGATCACGCTGGAGCAGATCGAGCACTTCTTCGCCCACTACAAGGATCTGGAGCCCGGCAAGTGGGTCAAGATCACCGGCTGGGCCGACGAGAGCGTCGCCAAGGAAAAGGTGATGGCCGCCATCGAGCGGGCCAAGCGCGCCGAGGGCAAGGCCGCCGCCGAATAGCGGCCCACACCCGAGCGCCCGTTTGGCGCTTCCGGTCGCCGTTGAAATCGGCCAAAACTGAAGCGCTCGCCATCAGGCGGGCGCTTTTGCATGTCATGTGCGCGCTGCCGGCAAACGACAGGAGAATAAGATGCGTTGGTTCTATACGGCCGTGGTGATCGTCTTTGCGGTGGCGATCGTGATCTTCGCGCTGCAGAATTTCGATGGGGTCACGCTGCAATTCCTCGGCCTGTCCATCCAGGCGCCGAAGGCCGTGTTCGTGATCGTGATCTACATCCTCGGCATGGCCACCGGCAGCAGCCTGCTCGGCCTCCTGCGCAGCTCCTACCGCAAGTCGCGCCCGCACGGTACGCACTGAGCCGCCACGTCACGGGGTGCGCGTGAACCGCACCCCGCTCGCCGCGAGTTCCTCGATGAGCGCGTCGGCGGCCGCGAGCCGGGCGTCCTTCTGATCGGCCCAGCGGCCGGTGCCGCCCGCCTGGCGTTCCACCCGGAAGATCGCCTGCGCCAGCGCTTCGGCGATCCCCTCCGGCGCCTCCTGCGGCTGCGCCTCCTTGGGCTGCGGCCCCGGCCCGGCGGCGACGGCCGGCGCGGGCCGCTGGGGCGAAGCCGTGCCCGCCATCAGCGCCCCGAGCAGCAGGTCGAGGAGCCGGCTCGTGCCCGCCTCGCGCGGCGACGCGACGCCGTGCCGGTCGAGAATGGCGACGAGGCCCTCGCGGCTCGCCGCCCGCAGCGCCGCGAGGTCGTCGTGCCCGTCGACCGTCGTGCCGCTCTCTCCCGCCGCGCCGCCGTCCGGCGCCAGCGCGAAGCCGGCCTTGTCCTCCATCCACGCGATGTCGGGCGGGTCGAGCGCCGCCGCCAGCGCCTTCGGCCCCAGCCGGAACCGCCCCTCGAAGCCCGCTTCCAAGAGCCGGATCACCTCCCGCCGCGCGTCGACGATGGCCTTCGACCCGGCCCCGCCCTTCGATTCCCGGTTCCAGAAATAAAGCAGCGCCACGGCCTCGGGCGCCAGCCGCTCGTTGACCCACGCGTCCTCCACCGGCCCCGTGGCGCCGATGCGCGCCGCGAAGTCGGCCACCACCGACCCGCCGCGCAGGCTGCCGCGCGCAAACTCCACGAATTCCACGCCCCCCTCGCCATAAAGATCGAGGAATTTCTGGAATTTGTTGCGGTAGCCCGGCGGCGTGACGACAAAATCCTTGCCGCCGAACTTCACGCTCTGCTGGAACACCGACGAGGCGAACCCCACCGGCTCGCGGATATAGGCGATGGGCCGCGCCACCAGCCCGTTGGCGGCGAACAGCGCTTGCAGCGCCGCGATGTCCATGCGGCCGAGCTCGGCGATCCCCTCGCCCGACACGACGAAGATTTCGCGCTCCAGCGCCAGCTCCGCCGCCAGCCGCCGCTCGAACAGCCGCTTTTCCTCCTGCACCCGCTCGCGCGAAAAGCCCTGGATCCGGTACGCGTTGAGCTGTTCGGGGCGGGCCATCACCAGCGTGCTGATCGCCTTGGAGTGGTTGGGCGCGCCGAGCCGCAGGAAGCGGATGCGGCCGTCGTCGTAGGCGCGCAGGCTCGCCTGGATCGAGGACGAGCCCGCCTTGTTCATCCCCAGGTGAAGAATGACCGTGCGCACGGCGTTCAGAGGATCGCCGGCAGCTTCAGCCCCTTGGCGCGGGCGGTGTCGAGCGCGATGTCGTAGCCCGCGTCGGCGTGGCGCATCACGCCGCTGGCCGGGTCGTTCCACAAAACGCGCTCCAGGCGCCGCGCCGCCTCGGGCGTGCCGTCCGCCACCACCACCATGCCGGCATGCTGCGAGAAGCCCATGCCCACCCCGCCGCCGTGGTGCAGCGACACCCACGTCGCGCCCGAGGCGGTGTTGAGGAGCGCGTTGAGCAGCGGCCAGTCCGACACCGCGTCGGAGCCGTCCTTCATCGCCTCGGTCTCGCGGTTGGGCGAGGCGACGGAGCCCGAATCGAGGTGGTCGCGCCCGATCACGATCGGCGCGGACAACTCGCCCTTCGCCACCATCTCGTTGAAGGCGAGGCCGAGGCGGTGCCGGTCGCCCAGCCCCACCCAGCAGATCCGCGCCGGCAGGCCCTGGAAGCTGATCCGCGCACGCGCCATGTCGAGCCAGTTGTGCAGGTGCTGGTCGTCCGGCATCAGCTCCTTCACCTTGGCGTCGGTGCGGTAGATGTCCTCCGGGTCGCCCGACAGCGCCACCCAGCGGAACGGGCCGACGCCGCGGCAGAACAGCGGCCGGATATAGGCCGGCACGAAGCCCGGAAAGGCGAACGCGTCGGCGAGCCCCTCGTCCTTGGCCACCTGGCGGATGTTGTTGCCGTAGTCGAGCGTCGGCACGCCGGCCTTGTGGAACTCCACCATCGCCGCGACGTGCCTCTTCATCGAGGCGCGGGCGGCGGCCTCCACCGCGGCCGGGTCGCTCTCGCGCCGGGTGCGCCATTCGTCCAGCGTCCAGCCGGCCGGCAGGTAGCCGTTGAGCGGGTCGTGCGCGGAGGTCTGGTCGGTCACGATGTCGGGCCGCACGCCGCGCCGCATCAGCTCGGGGAAGATCTCGGCCGCGTTGCCGACGAGCCCGACCGAGCGCGCCTCGCCCGCCGCCGTCCAGCGCTCGATCAGCGCCAGCGCCTCGTCCAGCGTGTCGGCCCGCTCGTCGACGTAGCGGGTGCGCAGGCGGAAATCGATGCGGCTCGGGTCGCACTCGACGGCGAGGCAGCAGGCGCCCGCCATCACCGCCGCCAGCGGCTGCGCGCCGCCCATGCCGCCGAGCCCCGCGGTCAGGATCCAGCGCCCGGTGAGGTCGCCGCCATAGTGCTGCCGGCCGGCCTCGGCGAAGGTCTCGTAGGTGCCCTGCACGATGCCCTGGGTGCCGATATAGATCCACGAGCCGGCGGTCATCTGGCCGTACATCATCAGCCCGGCCTGATCGAGCTTGTGGAAGTGGGCCCAGTTCGCCCACTCCGGCACCAGGTTGGAGTTGGCGATCAGCACGCGCGGCGCATCGGCGTGGGTGCGGAACACGCCCACCGGCTTGCCCGATTGCACCAGTAGCGTCTCGTCCGGCTCCAGCGCCGTCAGCGCGGCGCCGATGCGGTCGAAATCCTCCCACGTGCGCGCCGCGCGGCCGATGCCGCCATAAACCACCAGCTCGGCCGGGTTCTCGGCCACCTCGGGGTCGAGATTGTTGTGCAGCATCCGCATCGCCGCTTCCGCGCCCCAGGTCTTGGCGGTGCGTTCCGGGCCGCGGGCGGCATGGACGGCGGGGCGGTTGTGACCGAGGCGGCTCATGGGCTCTCCAATTGAAGCGGTTCGAGGCGGGCGGCGGCGGCCAGGGGACCGCGCACCAGCGTGCGCGCCGCCTCGATGTCCGGCGCGATCAGGCGATCTTCCTGCAAAAACGGCACCTTGTCGCGGATCGCGAGGCGCACGGCCTCCAGCGCCGGGCTCGTCTTCAGCGGCGCGCGCAGGTCCAGCCCCTGCGCCGCCGCCATCGCCTCGATGGCGATGATGCCGGCCAGATTCTCCGCCATCGGCGTCAGCCGCCGCGCGCCGTGGCAGGCCATCGACACATGGTCCTCCTGGTTGGCGGAGGTGGGCGTGGAATCGATCGAGGCGGGCGTGGCCATCTGGCGGTTCTCGCTCATCAGGGCCGCCGACGTCACCTCCGCGATCATCAGGCCCGAATTGAGCCCCGGATTGGGCGTGAGGAACGGCGGCAGGCCGAAGCTGAGCGCCGGGTCCACCAGGAGCGCGATGCGCCGCTGCGCGATGGAGCCCAGCTCCGCGATGGCGAGCGCGATCTGGTCGGCCGCGAACGCCACCGGCTCGGCGTGGAAGTTGCCGCCCGACACGATGTCCTCGCCGATGATCAGCGGGTTGTCCGTCACGGCGTTGGCCTCGCGCGTCAGCGTGCCGGCGCAGAAGCGCAGGATGTCGAGGCAGGCGCCCGCCACCTGCGGCTGGCAGCGGATGCAGTAGGGGTCCTGCACGCGCGTGTCGCCCTCGCGGTGGCTCTCGCGGATCTCCGAGCCCGCCATCAGCGCCACGAGCCGCGCGGCCACGTCGATCTGCCCCGGCTGGCCGCGCAACAGGTGGATCTCGTGGCGGAACGGGTCGGCCGAGGCCATCGCCGCGTCCGACGACAGCGCGCCGGCGACGATGCCCGCCTCGGCCAGCCGGTGCGTTTCGATGAGCCCCGCCAGCGCCAGCGCGGTCGAGATCTGCGTGCCGTTGATGAGGCCGATGCCCTCCTTCGGCCCCAGCACCACCGGCGCGAGCCCGGCCGCCGC
>JAUIJH010000150.1 GCA_030431335.1 Alphaproteobacteria bacterium | reverse complement strand
ACCGCCCCGTTCGACCGCTCCGGCACCTCTCCCGCGGCGCGCAACGTAGTCGTCCATCCGCGCCGCGGCAAGGTCCCTCGGCACCCAAATGACGCGACATCCTGCCCTTTGTCGCAAGCCGCCCCCGCGCGCGATGCCGGCCCGCCCCGGCGCGCCCCCCGCCGGCGCCGAACAAGGCGCCGCGGCGGCCGCGATTTGATTTGTCCCAATGGCTCGCGTACGTGCCGATCCTGTCGCATTCTCGCGGCGAACCGCGCGACCGCTCGCCAAAAAAACGCAAAGAGAAACCCCATGGATCAACGCACCCTCCCCGCCGACGACGACGCAACACTTCTCGGCCGCGTCTGGCGGCCCGGCATCGGTCCGTGCGTCGTCGCCATCCGCCAGGGCGATGTCGTCGACCTGACCAGCCGCGAATTCCCCACCGTGCGCGAAATCACCGAGGCGGCCGGCTGCGTCGACATCGTCGCCAACGCGCCCGGCGAGGCGTTCGCCAGCGTGGACGACCTCCTCGCCAATGCCGACGAGGCCCGCCGCGACGGCGACAAGCCCTACCCCCTCGCCCCCGTCGACCTGCACGCCATCAAGGCCTCCGGCGTCACCTTCGTCAGGAGCATGCTCGAGCGGGTGATCGAGGAGCAGGCGCGCGGCGACGCCTCCCGCGCGGCCGCGCTGCGCGAGGAGATCGTCGGGGTCATCGGCGCGGATCTCTCCCTGATCGAGCCCGGCTCGGACGACGCGATGGCACTGAAGAAGGTGCTGCAAGACAAGGGCGTCTGGTCGCAATACCTGGAGGTCGGCATCGGGCCGGACGCGGAGATCTTCTCCAAGGCGCAGCCGATGGCGGCGGTCGGGCACGGCGCCTTCGTGGGGCTCCACCCGATCTCCAAGTGGAACAACCCGGAGCCGGAGGTGGTGCTGGTGGTGCGCTCCGACGGCACCATCATCGGCGCGACGCTCGGCAACGACGTCAACCTGCGCGACGTGGAGGGCCGCTCCGCCCTCCTCCTCGGCAAGGCCAAGGACAACAACGCCTCCGCCTCCCTCGGCCCCTTCATCCGCCTCTACGACGGCTCGTTCGGCCCGAAGGACGTGGCCAACGCCGCCCTCACCATGGAGGTGTCCGGCGAGGACGGCTTCAATCTCACCGGCAGCTCCTCCATGGCCGAGATCAGCCGTTCGCCGGAGGCCCTGGTGAGCGCGCTGATCGGCCGCCACCACCAGTATCCCGACGGCGTCGTGCTTTATTGCGGCACCATGTTCGCGCCCACCAAGGACCGCGACGCGCCCGGGCAGGGCTTCACCCACCACGTGGGCGACGTGGTGCGCATCGAAACGCCGAAGCTGGGCTGTCTCGTCAACCGCGTCACGCTGTCGACCGATGCCGCCCCGTGGACCTTCGGCGTCGGCGCGCTGATGAAGAACCTCGCCGGCCGCGGCCTGCTCTGACATCCGCCGCCCACCCCATGCCCGGGCCGCGGCGTTCGTGCCGCGGCCCCGGTGCCGGGCGACCGCCAAATTTGCCATCGCGGCGACGAGATAGGATAAGATACATAAACTGATCGTTAGTTGCGGACGGCCGTGACAATGTGCGATTGCAGCCGCACCGCTTTGTCGTTTGGATTTTTCCGATGTGCCATTTTTGTATGGGTTTTTCCGACGATGAAGTCATCGGCGCTTCGGGCGGAGGCGGCTTGGCGCCGTCCAAATTCTACCGGGCCCTCCTCAACGATTACGGCGCGCGCCAGAACAGCGGCGATCCCTACGGCACGCCCGCGTTGGTCACCTACTCGTTCGCCGAACGGGGCGAATTTCCCGGCCTCAGGAGCGGTCTGAGGCCGGTTCAGCGCTACGAGCGGATGACCGCCGACGACCGCGATGCCGTGCGCACCGCGCTCGACGAATACGAACGCAAAAGCGGTGTCACCTTCGTCGAGATGGCGGACCACGGCCAGCTCGACTTCATGGTGGGCGTCGGCGCGGACGGCTACTCCTGGGCCTACTACCCGCGCTCTCAGGTGCAGCCCGTCGTCATCAACAAGACGGTCGTGCGGACCGGCATCGATCGCGGCGAGGACGGTTACCAGATCCTGCTGCACGAAATCGGCCACGCCATGGGTCTCAAGCACCCGTTCGAGAGCGCGCCGAGGCTCGCCCCGCAATACGACAATTTCGACTACACCGTGATGTCCTACACGGCCGGCACACACCTCGTGCGCCAGCTCGCCCCCGTCGATGTCGACGCGTTGCGGCACTATTACGGCGGTCCCGCCAGGTACCCCTACGACATCAGCTCGGCCGAGGACGGACGTTCCATCGTGCTGACGGACCGGGCGGGGTCCCACAAGCTCGCGCTCGAAGACTATGCCCTCATCATTTTCGCCGGGAAGGGCAACGACACTTTGATCGGCAACCAGTTTGCCGACCGGCTCGACGGCGGGCGCGGCAACGACAAGATCATGGCCGCCGAGGGCGACGATTTCGCGACCGGCGGCGACGGTGCCGATTTCATGCACGGCGACGACGGGCGGGACACGCTGAGCGGGGGGGCCGGGAACGACACCCTCGACGGCGAGTATGGCCACGACCTTCTGCGCGGCGGTTCCGGGGCGGACAGCCTCACTGGCGGTGTCGACAATGATACCTTGAACGGCGGCACGGGCGACGATTATCTCAACGGCGGCCAAACCAGCGACCTCCTCATCGGCGGCGAGGGCAACGACAGCCTGCTGGGCGAAGCCGGATACGACACCATCTATGGCGGCGACGGCAACGACACCGCCCATGGGGGCGATTTCAACGACCGCGTCTACGGTGGCGCCGGCAACGATGTCCTGGCCGGTGGGAATGGAAACGACATCGTCCGCGGCGGGGACGGTGACGACTGGATCTCCGACAATAGCGGTCTCGACAAGCTGTACGGAAACGATGGCGACGACACCATCGAAGCCGGCGCATACGGCACCAGGGTGTTCGGCAATGCCGGCGACGACGTGCTGTTCGGGCTCGACGACGAAGACACCGTCGACGGCGGCGCGGGCAACGATTCCATCGATGGCGGCGCCGGCAGAGACACCGTGAAAGGCGGGCCGGGCGACGACACCCTCGACGGCGGGCACGACGGCGATCACCTCGAAGCCGGCACCGGCAACGACCTCGTGCATGGCGGCACGGGCAACGATGTCGCCAAGGGGATCGGCGGCGACGACACCCTGTTCGGCGACGACGGGCGGGACGATCTCGACGGCGGCAGCGGCGACGATCAGATCTTCGGCGGCGCGGGCCGGGACACTATGCGCGGCGGGTTCGGCCACGACACGCTGAACGGCGACAGCGGCGCGGACCTCCTGCGCGGCGATGGCGGCAACGACATCCTGCGAAGCGGCGACGGCCCCGGCGGCGACACCCTCGACGGCGGCTTCGGCAGCGACACGCTGTTCGCCAACACGGGCGCGAACACGCGCGACACCATCGTGTTCGGCGCCGGCTACGGGACCGACGAAGTATTCGGCTTCGACGCCAGCGACCGGCTGGACATGGACTTCGCCGACATCGCGCAGGCCGACCTCGCCAGCTTCGCCGCCCAGGTCGGGGCCGATGTCTCATTCGATTTCGGCGACGGCGACCGCCTGGTCCTGCGCGTCGTCGACCTCGCGCTCATCACCGACGACATCTTCGTCTAGGGCGCGTCACGGCCGGACAGCTCATCCCGCCCCCCCCGCGACCCCCGCCCGACACAGGGTGCCGGACACGAAAAAAGCCGCGCGATGGCGGCCTTTTCCGTGTGTCCCGCAAGCGCCGATCAGGCGCCGGACAGATGCGGCAGCGGATCGACGGGCTTGGATTTCTTGCGCAGCTCGAAGTGCACCTGCGGCTGGCTCACCGAGCCGGTCTTGCCGGCGCTGCCGATGGTCTGGCCGCGCGTGACCTTGTCGCCGCGCGACACGGTCAAAGTCTCGTTGTGGGCGTAGGCGGAGACCCAGTCGTCCTCGTGCTGGACCAGCACCAGGTTGCCGTAGCCCTCCAGCTCGTTGCCGGCATAGATCACGGTCCCGGCCTCGGCGGCGTGGACCGGCGTCCCGGCGGGGACGGCCAGGTTGATGCCGTCGTTGCGGGCGCCGTCGGCCTGCTTGCCGAAGCCGGCGATGATGCGGCCCTGCACCGGCCAGCGGAAGCCCGTCCCGGACGAGGCGGCGGACTGGGCCGGCTGCGGCTCGACGGCGGCGGTCGCGGCGGCCGGCACGCTGGCCTGGATCACCTGGGGCTGCTCGGCCGGCGGCGTCGCGGCGGGGGCGGCGGCGAGCTCCAGAGGCGGCTGCGCGGCGACCGTCCCGGTGGGCGCTGCGGACGCGACCTGCCCCGCCAGGGTGCTCGAGGGCACGCGCAGCGTCTGGCCCGGCGACACGGAGGCGCTCGGCGGCAGCCCGTTGAGCTGGGCGATCTCGGTGGGTGCGACGCGGTGCGCGGCGGCGATCGTCGACAGCGTCTCGCCCGGCTGCACCACGTGGCGGCCTTCGGTGGCTTGCTGGTCGAGCGAGGACGGCGGCGCGCCGAACGCGCTCGCCCCATTGGCGGACACGGCGGCGGTCGCCACCGGCGCCTGCGGCGCGCGGACGGGGATGATCAGGCGCTGGCCGGGCCGCACCTCGGCGCCCGACGTGAAGCCGTTCGCCTCCAGGATCACGTCGGCCGGAACGCCGAACCCGGTCGCCAGGGTGTTCACCGTGTCGGCCGGGCCGACCTGGACGATGGGCGCGTTCTCCAAGGAATAGCCCTTGGCCTTGAGGCTGGCGGAGGTGGTGAGCTGGCCGGCGGGCGCGGCGGAGACCGGCCCCAGGTCGCTGCTCTCGATCGGCGCGAGTGCCGTCGGCTCGCCCGTGTTCGACGCAAACAGCGGCGTCCCTGCCAAGCGCACATTACCCGACGAACAGCCCGCCGCCAGTCCGGCCAACGACAACGCCACAACAAGGCGTGACACCTGAGACCGTTCGCAAATCTGTCGCCAGCCGCGCATGATCAACACCCTTGTGCCCCCGCGAAATACACTCCGCATAAGGAGGCCGAGACTGTTGACGGATCTTTAAGTAGGCCCGCGCAATTGCCCATGGAACGGCCCTCAAAGGCCCCGCTCCGGCCTTCGTTCGGGACTGTTGCGGTGAGGTCACAAGATGCGCGCGATGCCCGGCGTCAGCGGCACGAAACGCACGTCCGCGAGGCGCTCGCCCACGAGCCCTCCGGCGCCGTGGCGGCATCGCATCAACTCCTGCACGCCCCCCGCCGGCCCCACCGGCGCGATCAGGATTCCCTCCGGCGCGAGCTGGTCCACCAGCGCCGCCGGGATCGCCTCCGTGGCGGCGGTGACGATGATGCGGTCATAGGGGGCGCCCGCGGGCCAGCCGTCGTGGCCGTCGGCCACGTGGAGCGAAACGTTGGTGATCTTGAGCACGGCGAGCCGCGCGGCGGCGAGCTCGGACAGGTGCCTGTAGCGCTCCACGCTCACCACCTCGGCGGCGAGGCGGGCCAGGATCGCGCACTGGTAGCCCGAGCCGGTGCCGATCTCCAGCACCCGCATGTGCGGCTCCAGCGCCAGCGCCTCCGTCATCATGGCCACGACGGAGGGCTGCGAGATGGTCTGGCCGCAATCGATCGGCGCGGCGCGGTCGCGGTAGGCCAGCGACTTGTGCGGCGCGTCGAGGAAGAGGGAACGTGGCACGCTTTCGAGCGCGGCG
Organism: Alphaproteobacteria bacterium; assembly: GCA_030431335.1. GTDB lineage: Bacteria > Pseudomonadota > Alphaproteobacteria > Rhizobiales > Amorphaceae > Acuticoccus. Next base: position 8,222 of record JAUIJH010000150.1, on the reverse strand, counting down.
AGGGTCGCCCGGCCCGCCACGTTCTGCCGCCGGAGGTCCATGACCAGCTCGGCGCGGGCGACGGTCTCGGCCTCGTCCTCCTCCTCGGGCTCGATCATGGCGCGATCGTGTCGAACCCCGTGTACGGGCGCAGCACCTCGGGGATCGTGATGGTGCCGGCGGCGTCCTGGTAGTTTTCCATCACCGCGATCAGCGCGCGGCCGACGGCGACGCCGGAGCCGTTCAGCGTGTGCACGAAGCGCGGCGCCTCGTCCGCCGCCGGGCGATAGCGCGCGTTCATGCGGCGCGCCTGGAAGTCGCCGCACACCGAGCAGGACGAGATCTCGCGATAGGTCCCCTGCCCCGGCAGCCACACCTCGATGTCGAAGGTGCGCTGCGCGGCGAAGCCGAGGTCGCCCGTCGACAGCGTCACGACGCGGTAGGCGAGGCCGAGCGCCTGCAGCACCTTCTCGGCGCACGCGGTCATGCGCTCCTGCTCGGCGAGGGAGTCCTCCTGCGTGGTGATGGCAACCAGCTCGCATTTCTGGAACTGGTGCTGGCGCAGCATGCCGCGCGTGTCGCGCCCGGCCGATCCCGCCTCGGAGCGGAAGCACGGCGTCAGCGCGGTGACGCGGATGGGCAGCGCCGCCGCGTCGAGGATCTGCTCGCGCACCAGATTGGTGAGCGGCACCTCCGAGGTGGGGATCAGCCAGCGCCCATCGGTTGTGTGAAAAAGATCCTCGGCGAACTTGGGGAGCTGCGCGGTGCCGAACACCGCCTCGTCGCGCACCAGGAGCGGCGGGCTCACTTCGGTGTAGCCGTGCTCGCCGGTGTGGAGGTCGATCATGAACTGGCCGAGCGCCCGCTCCAGCCGGGCCAGCTTGCCGCGCAGCACCGTGAAGCGGGTGCCGGCGATGCGGGCGGCGGCGGGCACGTCCATCAGGCCGAGCGCCTCGCCCAGCTCGTCGTGCTCCTTGGGCGCGAAGTCGAACACGGGCGGCTCGCCGACGCGGCGCAGCTCCACATTGTCGCTCTCGTCGACGCCCACCGGCACGTCGGCCAGCGGCATGTTGGGCAGCGCCGCGAGGGTCTCCTCCAGCTCGGCCGTCACGGTGCGCTCGGTGTCCTCGTCGGCCTGGATCGCGCCCTTCAGCGCCCCCACCTCCTCGATGAGGCGGGCGGCCTCGGCCTCGTCCTTCTGCGCCTTGGCCTTGCCGATGGCCTTGGAGGCCGCGTTGCGCCGCGTCTGCGCGTCCTGCAGGCGGGAGATGACGGAGCGGCGCTGGTCGTCGAGCGCCACCAGGCGCGCTGCGGCGGGCTCGGCCCCGCGGCGTTTCAAGGCTTCGTCAAAGGCATCGGGCGCTTCGCGCACCGCGCGGATATCGAACATCGGTCTCGCTCGGTTGAGGTTGGCGAGGGACAAACCCTCCACCACCCCACATAGGCGATTTTGTCCGGCGCGCTAAGAGGCCGCGGCCTCCTCCGCCTCGCGCTTCTCGCGGTTCTTCTCGATCCGGCGCACCAGAAGGATGGAAACCTCGTACAAAAGCAGCCCCGGCAGGGCGAGGCCGATCTGGCTCACCGGGTCCGGCGGCGTCAGCACCGCGGCGAGGATGAAGGCGATGACGATGGCGTACTTGCGCTTCTTGCGCAGCGTCTCGGCCGACACGAGCCCGGCGCGGCCGAGCAGCGTCAGCACCACCGGCGTCTGGAACACGATGCCGAACGCGAAGATCAGCACCATGATCAGGCCGAGATATTCGCTCGTTCGCGCCAGGAGCTGGATCGAGGCCTGGTCGGCCCCGCCGGCCTGCTCCATCGACAGGAAGAACGCCATCGCGAGCGGCATCACCATGAAATAGACCAGCGCCGCGCCGGCCAGGAACAGGAGCGGCGTCGCGATGAGGAAGGGCAGGAACGCGCCGCGCTCGTTGTGATAGAGGCCGGGGGCCACGAACATGTAGACCTGCGAGGCGATCACCGGGAAGGCCAGGAACAGCGCGCCGAACAGCGCCAGCTTGAGCTGGGTGAAGAAATATTCCTGCGGCGCCGTGTAGATGAACTCGATGTCGTGCCCGGTGCCGGCCGCCCGCTCGTACGGCACGATCAGGATGTTGAAGATGTCGGCCGCGAAATAGAAGCAGATCACGAAGGCGATCGCGATGGCGATGATCGACCGGATCAGCCGCGTGCGCAGCTCGATCAGGTGATCGAGGAGCGGCGCCTTGGAGGCTTCGATGTCGTCCTGGCTCATTGCCGTTCGGCTCCGGCCGCGGCACGCGGCGTCGCTTCAGGGGCGGCAGGCGGCGTCGGGCCACCTTTGGGCGGCGTCTCGACGGCACTCTCGGCCGGCGCAGGTGTCGGCGCGGCCACGGGTGCAGGCGCAGGCGCGGCGGTCGTCTTCGGCGGCTCGGCGGGCGGCGCGGCCGCCTCCGTGCCGGCCTCGCTGCCGGCCCCGGCACCCTTGGCCGTGTCGGGATGCGGGAACTTGGCGTCCGTCACCTTTTCCCCCAACGCCTTCTTGGTGTCGCTGAGGGACTTCCGCAGGTCCTTGGCCGGATCGATCTTGGAGACCGCGGACAGGTCCTTCTTCACGTCGTCGAGCCCGGCTTGCCGCTCGGCTTCGCGCAACGCGTCGTTGAAGGTGGATTGGAACTCACGCGCCGTACGGCGCACCTGCCCAAAGGTCTTGCCGAACGCGCGCAGCATCGAGGGCAGCTCTTTCGGGCCGACGACGATGATTGCGATCACGGCAACGACGAGCAGTTCTGTCCAGGCAATGTCAAACACGGTACGCCCCGACGCAGCGCGATCAGGCGCTGGTCTTCTTCTCGGTTTCCTTGGCGTTCAACGGCGGAGTGGGGTCATGATCGATGGTCTTTTTCGCATCGTCGTCCTCGTCCTCGGCCATCCCCTTCTTGAAGCTCTTGATGCCCTTTGCCACGTCGCCCATCAGATCGGAAATCTTGCCGCGCCCGAACAGGAGCACGAGAATCACGCCGATGATGAGGATCTGCCAAACGCTGATACCCATTGATCTTCCCTCGTTTGCCGCCGACGGCACAGGCATTTGCATATGTCGGCGGATTTTTTGTGTCGTTGGCGCTTGGCGCCACACTTCCCCTATAGCGAAAATATGGCCAGCTTGCCTATGCCTATTGTTGGACAGGCAACTATGCCGGTCGCTGTGCCGCAGGCCATAACCCTAAGGTGAAGTTCGCCCCATGGCGAGGGGGGGTGGCGCGGGTGGGGGCACGGAGGATGGCGCGGGTGGTGGCGAGGGCCGACCCCATCAACCGCGCGGCGCACGCGGCAAAACGATCGCCTGGCGCAGATCCGGCACCACGCGCACCTTGTCCGCCTTGGGCACCACATAGGGGTCGGCCCGCAGCTTGAGAAGCGTGCCCCCGATGCGGCCGACGATCTCCACCGTGCTGCCGAAAAAGGTGCGCCGCTCCACGTCGATCTCCACGCCCCCGCCCCTGTCCTCGGCGAACACGCGCAGCGCCTCGGGCCGGAAGGCGATGGTGAGGTGCTCCCCCTCGCGCCGGGCGCCCACCGGCACGCGGCCGATGGCGGTTTCCACCACCCCGTCGCTCACGCGCCCCTCGAACACGTTGACATGACTGAACATGCGCGCCGCCTCCAGGTCCACCGGCCAGCGCCAGATGTCCTCCGGGCTCGCCACCTGCACGATGCTGCCCGCGCGCATCAGCGCGATGGTGTCGGCCATCGCCAGCGCCTCCTCCGGGTCGTGCGTCACGATGACCGCGGTCGCGTCGCGCGCCTTGAGGACGGACAGCGTGTCCTGGCGCACCACGTCGCGCAGGTTGCGGTCGAGGCCGGAGAAGGGCTCGTCGAACAGCACCACCTGCGGCGCCGGCAGCAGCGCGCGGGCGAGCGCCACGCGCTGCTGCTCGCCGCCGGAAAGCTGGTGCGGATAGGCCCGCTCGTAGCCGCCCAGGCCGACGCCGCGCAGCGCCTCGCCCGCGCGCGCCCTGGCGTCGGCGCCCTTGACGCCATAGGCCACGTTGTCGACCACGCGCATGTGCGGGAACAGCGCGAGGTCCTGGAACACCAGGCCCAGGCTGCGCCGCTCGGCCGGCACGAACAGCGTGTCGTCGGCCACGATCTCGCCCGCCACCCGCACCGTGCCGGCGCTCTGGCGGGCGATCCCGGCCGCGATCCGCAGCAGCGTCGTCTTGCCGCAACCGGAGGGGCCGAGCAGGCACACGATCTCGCTGCGGCGCACCTCCAGCGAGACGCCCTTCAGGATCGGCTGACGCTCCACGGCATAGACGATCCCCTCCAGCGACAGCGGCGCGGCGCCCGCGAGCGCCTCAGCCGCTCGTGACACTGTCGTCGTCGTCAAGCGCATCCTCGTCGGGGTCGAGCGCGTCGTCGTCGCGCGGCACGGGCACGGTGAAGCCGTCGGGCGGCGTGCCGTCGAGGAGGCCCGCGCCCTTGAGGTCCTCCAGGCCCGGCAGGTCGGTGATCGCGCCGAGCGAGAACTGGTCGAGGAAGGCGGGCGTGGTGCCGAAGGTCACCGGCCGGCCCGGCACGCGGCGGCGCCCGCGCAGGCGCACCCAGCCGGACTCGATCAGGATGTCCAGCGTGCCCTTGGCCACCGCAACGCCGCGGATTTCCTCGATCTCCGCCCGCGTCACCGGCTGGTGGTAGGCGATGATGGCCAGCGTCTCCATCGCGGCCTGGGAGAGCTTGCGCTCCTGGGTGCGCTCCTCTGCCAAAAGGTCGGCGAGGTCGGGCGCGGTGCGGAACGCCCACCCGTCCGCCACCTTCACGAGGTTGACGCCGCGGTTGGCGTACACCGTCTGCAATTGGCGCAGGTGCGAGGCCATGTCCTCCTCCTCGCCCAGGCGGGCGGAAAGCTCCGCCTCGGTGAGCGGGCGGCTCGCGGCGAACAGCAGCGCCTCCAGCCGGCGCAGCATCTCGCCGTTGCCAGGGCCGCCGGCAAAGAGCGCGATCGTCTCAGCCATCGGCCTTGTCCCCCGGCAGCCCGCGGATATAGAGCGGCGCGAACGGCTCGCTCTGGCGCACCGAAATGGCCCCCTCGCGCGCCATCTCCAGCACCGCGCCGAAGGTGCTCGCGGTGACGGTGCGGCGGTCCTGGCCCGGCGGCATCGCGCTGATCAGCACGTGAAGCGGCATCCAGTCCGCCCCCGGGCCGATCAGCCGCTCCATGATGCGCCGCGCGTCCACCAGCGAGAACACGGAGCGCTTCTCCATCGTCATGGTGCGCACGATCTCCTGCTCGCGGATGCCGCAATAGGAGCGCAGGAGGTCATAGAGCGAGGCGCGGAAGGAGAGGCTGAGGCGCACCGGCGCCGCCTCGGGCATCCCGCGCGCAAACACGTCATGGCCCAGGCGCGGCCGCTTGAAGAGACGGGTCGCGGCCTCGCGCATCGCCTCCAGGCGGCGCAGGCGGAAGGCGAGGTCCGCGGCCAGTTCCTCGCCCTTCTCGCTGTCGCTCGCGTCCTGCGGCGCGATGAGCCGGCTCTTCAGCCAGGCGAGCCAGGCGGCCATCACCAGGAAGTCGGCGGCGAGCTCGATCTTGAGGTCCTTCGCCCTGGCGATGAAGGCGAGATATTGCTCCGCGAGCGGCAGGATCTTGATCTTGGTGAGGTCCACCTTTTCCTGCCGCGCGAGGGCGAGGAGGAGGTCGAGCGGCCCCTCGAAGCCGGCAAGGTCGACGCGGAATTCCTCGTCGTCCTGCGGCTTTTGCCGCGGCGCGTCCTCGAACGGGTCGACCGCGCTCATGCGCCGACGCCCAGGTGGCCCGCGAACTCGGCGCGCAAGGCGGCGATGTCGTCGGCGCCGGGCGTGCGCCGCGCCGCGAGAGCGGCCGCCAGCCGCGCCGCGCCCGCCTCCCCCATCGGCGGCAGCGCCTCGGCGATGGCGGCCATCTCCTTGAACTTGCCGTTGCAGTGGAGCACGCAATCGCAGCCCGCTTCGAGCGCGCGGCGGGCGTTGTCCGCAACCTTGCCGCCCAGCGCGCCCATCGAGATGTCGTCGCTCATCAACAGCCCGCCGAAGCCGATGTCCTCGCGGATCGCCTTAATGACGGCGGCCGACAAGGTCCCCGCGCCGGCCGCGTCGATGGCGCGGTAGCGCACGTGCGCGGTCATCGCCATCGGCAGGTGGACGAGGGCGCGGAAGGGGGCGAAATCGGCCTCCAGCTCCGCCAGCGACGCGTCGACGTCCGGCAGCGCGAAGTGGCTGTCGGCGCCGGCGCGGCCATGGCCGGGGATGTGCTTGACCACCGGCAGCGCGCCGCTGGCGAGCACGCCCTCGGCCGCGCTCGCCGCCAGCGTCGCCACCGCGTCGGGCCGCTCGCTATAGGCCCGGTCGCCGATCACGTCGTTGGCGCCGGGCACCGGCACGTCGGCCACCGGCAGGCACGGAGCGTTGAGGCGGTATTGGGCGAGATCCTCGCCGATCAGGCGCCCGGCGAGCCATGCCGCGCGCCGGCCGGCCTCCGCATCGCGCTCGTAAAGAGCGCCGATCGCGCGGGCGGCGGGATAGCGCGGCGCCAGCGGCGGGCGCAGGCGCTGCACGCGCCCGCCCTCCTGGTCGACGAAGGCGAGGCTCGCGCCGGCCGCGTCCAGCGCCGCCCCCACCAGGGCGGAAAGCTGCTCGCCCGACTGCACGTTGCGCGCGAACACGATGACGCCGATGGGGCGCACGTCGGCCAGGAAATCCCGCTCACGCGGCGTGAGCTCGAGCCCTTCGAGGCCGACGATGAGGGGTGCGCTCATTGCCGTCAGTTTCGCCCGATGAAGCAATCCGCCCCGGCCGATTTCAGGCGCTGGCACAGGCTCGCCGCCTCGCCGCGCGAGTTGGCCGGCAGGCGGACCCGGTAGAACAGCCCGCGGTCGCCCACGTCGGCGGCGATGATCATCGGCTCGATCCCGCCGACGATCGACGGATAGCGCGCCCGGAGATTGGCGAAGGATTTTTCCGCATCCGCGCGCGTCCGCTGGGACGACACCTGCACGCCCCACGGCGAATAGCGCGTGCTCGACGCGCCGGTCGCGGGGGCGGCCTGCGTCGTCACGGGGGCCGCCGGGGCGGACGCCGCGGCGGGCGGCTCGGCGCGTGCGGTGCGCACCGGCGGCGACGGCCGGCGCGGCGGCCGGGTCGAGCTCGGCGCGACCGCCTCGGTGTCGCCCTCCAATGCCACGCCGTCCGGCGCCTCGTCGGCCTCGGGCGCCACATCGGCGTCGGGCTGGGGGGCGAAGGCGGCGAGGACCTCCCCCTCCTCCGGCAACAGCCGGGTGGCGTCGTTGGTCGTGGCGGGGGCCACGGCGGCAACGTCGTAGGGCGTCAGCTCGTTGGAGCGGGCGGGGGCGCTCTCGTCCAGCGTGGCGGGCGGTTCGGTGCGGACCGTGCGGGCGGGGCGGCTCGGCTGGCCCGATCCCGATGGCACGATGGTCCCGTCCGGCCGGACCGTCATCGTGCTGACGCGGCGCGCGACGATGGCGTCCTCCGCGTCGTCGAGCGTGATCGAGGGGGTGCCGGTGCGGCCGATCTCGACCCGGTCCGGCATCACCAGCTCCTCGGTCTCGCCCAGGCGGGTGCGCTCCACGATGTCGGGCTCGGCGTCGACCGTGCTGTTGTCGGCGATGACCTTCACGTCGCGCGCGTCGGCGTGGATCACCGGCGCCGACTTGCTGGGATCGCCGCCGCCGGCGAACACGTTGAAGCCCACCACCGCGGCCACGATCACCGCCGCGCACACGCCGGCCGCCGTGAGGACGCTCGCCCTGCGCATGCCCGTGCGCCGCCGCGCGACGCGGCTGAGCGAGGGCGGCAGCCGGTCCTCGTCCTCGTCGTCGAAGGCGTACTCGTCGTCGAGCCCGTCCGGCCCGAGGTCTTCCATCTGGAAGCCGGGATCCTCGTCGAACTCGTCGGCCTGCCCGGCGTGGACGGCATCGAAATTCTCGCGCACGTCCTTGAAGAAGATGTTGGACAGCGGATTGTCGAAATCGGCCGGCGGGGGCCCCTCGCCCTCCGTGGGGTCCGGGCGCCGCTCGAACTGGAACGAGGGCACGGGCCGGGGGCGCTTGGTGCCGATGGCGGCGCGGGCGGGCTGCTCGTCCGGCTCCGGGGGCGGCGGCGGCGGTGCCGCCGCGACGGGCTCGGGCGCGGCCTCGCGCTCGGGCGGGGTCCCGGGCGCGGTCATGGGCGCGGTCTCGGGCGGGGGCGCCGCCGCCTCGCCGCCG
>JAUIJH010000149.1 GCA_030431335.1 Alphaproteobacteria bacterium | reverse complement strand
CCGCGCCCTCGGGGAGCTGGCCCATGGTGCCCACCACCTCGGGGTGGCCGGCGTGGCCGATGAGCAGAATGTCGCGGCCGCGCCGGTGGTGCAGCTCGGCTTCCTTGTGAACCTTGGAGACCAGCGGGCAGGTGGCGTCGAGGTAGAAGAGGTTGCGGCCGACCGCGTCCGCCTTCACCTCCTTGGGGACGCCATGGGCGGAAAAGATCACCGGACGGTCGTCGCCCTCGATTTCTTCCAGCTCTTCCACAAAAATCGCACCCTTGGCCTCCAGCGAGGCGACGACAAAGCGGTTGTGCACGATCTCGTGGCGCACGTAGACCGGGGCTCCGAAGCGCTCCAGAGCCACCTCGACGATCTGAATCGCACGGTCGACACCGGCGCAGAAACCGCGCGGGGCGCACAGGATCACGTTCATCGGCCGCGCTTCAGACATCGTTCTCCGCCCTTCGCGTTGATTTGCCGCCATGAGGGTCATAGAGGTGCCTTGGTGGGTGAAGTCAAGGAGCGCTTTTGCGATGGGTCCTTCCGTGCGGTTCCGTTTCGGCGTCGGGCTCTGGTGGCGGATTGCCGGGGTTGGGGGGGCGCTGGGCGCGGCTCTGACGCTGGCTGCCTGTGGCGGAGGCACCAAGGACGCGGTGGGCTCGTTCTTCCAGGCCGGTGTCGAGCAGAAGGAGATCGATCCCGAGCTGATCCGCCCGGCGGTGCTGTGCCCGCCGGTCGAGGTTCAGCTCGGCACCGAGGCGCTGCGCCGCACCTCCGGCGAGGGCGACGACGAAAAGCTGCGCTGGCAGGCCAGCATCACCAAGACCGCGCGCGAGTGCACCAAGACCGAGGCCGGGGTGGCGATGCGCGTCGGCGTGTCGGGCCGCATCGTGGAGGGCGCATTGGGCGGGCCGGCGAAGTTCGAGCTGCCGGTGCGGATCGCCGTGCGCGAGGGCAGCGAGACCACCTACAGCAAGCTGCACAAGGTCATCGTCAATCGCACCGGAACCTCGCAATCGTGGGCGTTGGTGGATGAGGCGATCGTCGTCAAGGACCCCAACGCGACCCAGATCCTGGTGGGCTTCGACGGGGGCTGAGGGCGGCCCTGCGCGACGCTCGATCCGGAAGCGCCCGCCTCAGCCCCGCGCTGGCGGAAGAGCTGCTCGGCACAGATCCTTCAAGGCAGTCTGCACGAAGCGGCTGACGAAGCGCTGCATGACGGGTGTCTTCGCGAGTTCGGCTGCCACGAAGATTACGTTTCGTTGCCATCTCGGCCGGTAGGCATCGGCAATGACCGGCACGAGATCGAAGCTTGAGAGCGTTTCGACCAGGCTCTCGGTCTTAGCTTGCTGGCGCCATCTGTCTCCGATCTCAGTCTCGACATAGAGGATGCGCGTCTGGCGCAACGTCTCCGGGCCGCTCGTCAGCGCCTCCATCGCGGCACCCTCGACGTCGACCCACAGCGCGAAGGTGGTATCGGCTTTGCGCTGAGCCTTCGTCAGGCTGTCGAGGGTGTCGGCGATGACCTCGATCGTATTCACCTCCTGATCAAACGTGCGGCTGTGCAGGCTCCCTTGAGTGAGGAGCGTCTGCCCATCCGCACCGACCGGAACGTTGAACTTGAGCGGGCCCTTGTCGCGCGCGATTGCGATATTGCGGTAGTCCACACCTTGTGACGAGGCCGCCGCGCCGAATTTCGCCGCAACCGCCGGATTGGCCTCGACCGCGATGATGGTGGGAGCGGAGCCGAGGAGTTTTCTGCATCTGGTCGAAAATTCGGCTTCGTGGGCGCCGATCTCCAATATGATGTCCGGGCGGACCAGCGCGACGAGATCGAGGTAGAGATCCTCGAGCTGCGCCGTCAGCAGGCGTCGTGACACGGCATCGACGTGCAGTTCCCTGAGAAGGGTTTCCCAAACGTCATCGGAAAATATCACCGGATCCATGACTAACTCTTTTCGCTCCCAACAAATTCGAAAGATCGGACCGTCTTTCGCACGGGTGACGTTCTCACGGCGCGCTTTGCCTGCGTTCGGCGAATGCGTGCGCCGTGGATTCGAACTGGACGCGCGCGGATGAGATCGCTCCGGCATCCACCCCAGCTGCGGCGAGTACATTGAGTTGACGCTCGAACTCCGGTCCCCAGCCATGCCGCGCCGCAAGCGTGGGCCCCTTGGCGAGGTAGGCCGGCACGTCCGCGACCCGGTGTAGCAGCCGTCCGTGGGTATGCGAGAACGCCTCGAAGCCGATCGGCGTGATCAACTGCGAGTTGACCCCCGCCCGGTCGTAGCTGCCTGGAAGCACGGCGTTGAGGTCCATGCAGGTGAAGCCGTCCCGCACGAGGACCGAGGGGACGAAGACCTCGCAATGAGTGGCTGCCATCGGATCCGGCAAGTCGAGCCCCTGCTCGGCGAGGCGCGCTTCGTACAGGTGCCGCACCGCGCGCCGCGACAATCCCATGATCGCGAACAGCACCTTTTGTGGATCGGCGTAGGGGTGCCTGAAATGAGTCTTGCGATAGGGACCGAAGTGCAGGCCGATCATATCGACGCCTTCGATCACCGCCGCCCGCAACGCGGAAAAAAGCGTCTTCCAATAGCCGTCGCCAGGATGACGCAGGCCGACGTCATACTCGATCATGAAGTAAAAATCGAAGTCGTCGTCAGCAAGAAAGCTGCCATAGAACGCGTAGTCGCCGAGATACCACAGCGCTCTCTTGTGCGGCTTTGGGATGCTCAAGCCGGTGGCGGCGAGGCCGGCGAGTGTGTGCGGTCGTTTCTCGAAAAGGCCAGCGTCGATCGTTCCGCCGGTCTCGTCGGGCGCGATGACGATGGTGTCGTGCGCTTCCGCGAGAGCGCTCGCGACGGTGCGCGCCCGGACATCCTCCCCCGTGTGCGCCCGTACGACGGCGGCCAGGCGGCTCATCGCACCCTGCACGGCCGGGCGGGGACAGGCATTTGGTTCATGTGCGAAGCTGCGGTGATGTCATCGCGACCAATTTGCAGCCCGACGCGCGCCGCCAGCAGCTTCAGGCAAGTCCCTTCTCCAATTATCGCGCCATCGCATGTCTTCCGACCGGGCCCGGAGGGGGCGCATGCCTCACTCACCACGCGTAACCTTCTCGCCAGACAATTCACCATTGTTAAAAATAAAATCCTCGCCTATCGTTGATGAATTCGTCGATTTCTCGTGATTTCTCGTCCAAAATCTGTTTCACGGCGGTGTAGAAATTGTAGTCGTCGGTATTGGCTTGCTCGATCCGACTTCTCAGATCCGCTGAAAGCGCCACCGAGTTGTCTGTTTGCTCGGTCGTTACATTGATGCGGGCTCGGGGCGGTTTTGGACAGGTCGTCAGCCCGGTGAGAAACTGAAAGTGTTGCTCCAGTCGTGATACGGTTCCGAAGAATGCATATCGCCGGAAAACCATACTAAGCGCTTCCTTGTCGGCCGACGCATTGCCTGGCCTCACAAATCGCCACATCTTGTTGTTGTTGGATGGATCGTCGATATACGATTCAATCGTAGGATATCGACGACTGAATTCCTGATGAGGAGGATGTTTGGGCGTTTTTGCGTACCGATAGTCGGATATCAGCCGCTCGGCTGGTTCTCTCAGAAATGAAAAAATCTTTGCATGGGGCAATGACTCGCAGATCCGACGGAGATGTGGTTGCCTTAGGTGACCCGAGGCGGAAGAATAGCGTCTCGATTTGTATCTCTCAATAAAAGAATCAACTTCTTTCATCAACGATTTGGATCGACTTTCGGCTTCATCCTGGGACGAGGTAGCCAAGTGAATATTGCAGTAAGGGGGCAAGACCCCCGACAATTCCCGCGTAACAGATGAACCTGCCGTCTTGGGAATATGCTGGAAGATCCACAAACATCCGTGATTGCGAAAGTATCCTGCATATTTTTGCAGTGGTACGGTCGCAAAATTTTGGAAATTGGTCATTTCAGACACTGACCGAAGGGGAGCGTCGAAGCATTAGTCACGAGTTACCATACGTTGCGTTGTGCCTGTCCAGAGAGGTGGTTTAACCCAGGCAGGGTGTGCGACCGCAACTTAACCGATTCCCCACGAAGGGTTGCCGCAATAGCAGAGTGAGTATACTAATCTTTAGTTAATTTTGATTTTGTACGGCAAGCTAAGGTTGCATCTGTGGGTTGGCGTCTATGCCGCCGGTGGCATTGCACAGAGTTATAGGCCGGCTGGTCGAGAGCGACTTGACAGCGCGGCGCCCGGCGGGCTTGTGTCATTGTTGCGCGGGAGAGACCGCTTAGGCGGCGCCGAAGGAGCAACGGCCCGGAAACTCTCAGGCAAAAGGACCGCGCAAGGGACGGCATTCTGGAAAGCGGTCGCAGGCGGCCCACCGAAGGAGTAGCTGGCCGAGCCGCGGTGTGCCCGCGGCCAGGCCGGGAAATCTCTCAGGTTCCATGACAGAAGGGCAACGGCTGCGAGAGCGCGGCCGACGTACTGTCGTGGAACCGGAGGATGTGTGACTCAGCCGAACGAGACCGGCCATTCGGGCGAAAGCGCGACCGGCGAACTCAAAAAGACACCGCTGTTCGAGGCCCACCGCGCCGCCGGCGCCAAGATGGTGCCCTTCGCCGGCTATCTGATGCCCCTCCAGTATAAGGGCATCATCGCCGAGCATCAGGCCACGCGCGACAGTGCCGGCCTGTTCGACGTTTCCCATATGGGCCAGATCGATGTGACGGGCGAGGGCGCGGCCGACTGGCTGGAGCGCCTGACGCCGGCCGACATCAAGGGGCTCGCGGAGGGCGGCGCGCGCTACAGCGTCCTCACCAACGCGGCCGGCGGCATCGTCGACGATCTCATCATCACGCGGCTGGCCGACCGCTTCCGCCTCGTTGTCAACGGCGCCCGGCGGGCGGCCGTGGCGGCGCATTTTGCCGCCAACCCCGCGCCGGGCGTCGAGGCGCGCTTTCTGGACCGCGCGCTGATCGCCCTGCAGGGGCCGGCGGCCGAGGCGGTGCTTGCCGCCCATGTCGCGGCGGACCTGTCCGGCATGGACTTCATGAGCGCGGTGGAGACGGAAGCCTTCGGCGCGCCGGCGCTGGTGGCGCGCTCCGGCTACACGGGCGAGGACGGGTTCGAGATCTCGCTGCCCGAAGCGGCCGCGATGGGCGCCTACGAGACGCTGCTCGCCGACCCGCGTGTCGCCCCGGTGGGGCTCGGCGCGCGCGACACGCTGCGCTTGGAATCCGGGCTCAGCCTCTACGGCCAGGACCTTACCGAGGAGATCAGCCCGGTGGAGGCCGGCCTCCTGTTCGTGATCGCCCGGCGGCGGCGCGCGGAGGGGGGCTTCATCGGCGCCGAGTGCGTGCTCGCCGAGATCGCCGACGGACCGGCGCGGCGCCGCGTGGGTCTCGCCGTGGAAGGCCGCGTGCCCGTGCGCGCCGGCGCCACCATCACCCATGCGGGCACCCGCATCGGCACGGTCACCTCCGGCGGGGTCGGCCCCACGGTGGGCGCGCCGATCGCGATGGGGCTCGTCGCCAGCGAATTTGCCGATCCCGGCACGGCCCTTGAAGCGGACGTGAGAGGCCGGGCGATCGCGCTCAAGGTTGCCAAGCTGCCGTTCGTGCCGGCCCGCACCAAACGAAAGGGATGACGATGAAGCGCTACACCGAAGAACACGAGTGGCTCGAGCTCGACGGCGACGTCGCCACCGTCGGCATCTCGATCCACGCACAGGACGCGCTCGGCGATATCACCTTCGTGGAGCTGCCCGAGGTGGGCCGCACGGTGAAAAAGGGCGAAAGCCTCGCCGTGGTGGAGAGCGTCAAGGCCGCATCGGACGTCTATGCACCGCTCGACGGCGAGGTGGTCGAGGTCAACGGCGCGCTGGAGGACAACCCGCAGCTCGTCAACGAAGCGGCCGAGGGGGAGGGCTGGTTCATCAAGATCCGCCTCGCCGACGCGGGCGCCGCTGCCGCCTTCATGGACAGCGAGGCCTACGCCACCTTCGTCGCCAACGAGAGCTGACGCCCCATTATGCGCTACCACCCCCTCACCGCCGACGATCGCGCGCTGATGCTGCGCAAGATCGGCGTCGACAATGTCGACGACCTGTTCGACGCGATCCCGCAACGCTACCTCCTGAAGGAGCAGCTGCCCCTGCCGCCGAGCCAGCCGGAGATGGCGGTGGAGCGCACGCTGGGCCGGCTCGCGGCCAAGAACCGGGCGGCCGGGGCGGGGCCCTTCTTCGTCGGCGCGGGCGCCTATCGCCACCACGTGCCGGCGACCGTCGACCACCTCATCCAGCGCTCCGAATTCCTCACCTCCTATACGCCCTACCAGGCCGAGATCAGCCAGGGCACGCTGCAGGTGCTGTTCGAGTTCCAGACCCAGGTGGCGCGCCTCACCGGCATGGAGGTGGCCAACGCCTCCATGTATGACGGCTCCACCGGCGCCGCCGAGGCGGTGATGATGGCCGCCCGCCTCACGCGCCGCTCCAAGGTGGTGCTGTCCGGCGGCCTCCACCCGCAATATCGCGCGGTGATCGAGACGGTGGCGAGCGGCATCGAGGTGGTCGCGCTGCCGGCCGACCCCGCCGGGGCCGAGGACATCGTCGGCGCCATCGACGAGAGCGTCGCCTGCGTGGTCGTCCAGACGCCCGCGTTCTACGGCCATCTGGTGGACCTCACGCCGATCGCGAAGGCGGCCCATGCGGCCGGCGCGCTGATGGTGTCGGTGTTCACCGAGGCGGTGGCGCTGGGGGCGATCGAGCCGCCGGGGGCGATGGGGGCCGACATCGTCGTCGGCGAGGGGCAGTCCATCGGCAACGCGCTCAATTTCGGCGGGCCTTATGTGGGCCTCTTCGCCACGCGCAAGAAGCACATCCGCCAGATGCCGGGCCGCCTCGCGGGCGAAACGGTCGACGCGGACGGCCAGCGCGGCTTCACGCTGACGCTCAACACCCGCGAGCAGCACATCCGCCGCGACAAGGCGACCTCCAACATCTGCACCAACTCGGGCCTGTGCGCGCTGGCGTTCTCGATCCACATGACGATGCTCGGCGAAGCGGGCCTCACCAGCCTCGCGCGGCTCAATCACGCGCGCGCCTGCGCCACGGCCGACGCCCTCGCCGGCGCGGGGCTCGAGATCGTCAGCAAGACCTTCTTCAACGAGTTCACCGTGCGCGTGGCCGATGCCGAGCGCGTGGTGGAGGACCTTGCGGGGGAGGGGATCCTCGCCGGCCTCCCCGTCGGGCGGCTCGACAGTTCCGCGCCGGGCGATCTCCTGATCGTCGCCGCCACCGAACTGACCACGGACGAGGACATCGCCAGCCTCGCCAAGGCGCTCGGGTCCCGATGAGCGGGATTGCGTTCATCCGCCCGAAGGCCGGCACCCCGCTCGTGCCGCCGCAGCTCGGCGAGTCTCACCTGCGCTACGACCGCGGCCCCGCTGCCGCCCACGACGGAGCCCCCGCATGACGTTCACCGGAAACCAGGGACTTCGCATCCAGGAGCCGCTGATCTTCGAGGTCGGCCGCAACGACACCACCGGCGTCGACCTGGAGGAGCCGGCCGCGTTCGCCTCGCGCCTGGGCGGGCTGGCGCGCAAGACGCCGATCGACCTGCCCGGCCTCAGCGAGCCGGAGACGATGCGCCACTATGTGCGCCTGTCGCGGCAGAACTACGCCATCGATCTGGGCATGTACCCGCTCGGCTCGTGCACCATGAAGCACAATCCGCGCCTCAACGAGAAGATGGCGCGGCTGCCGGGCTTCGCCGACATCCACCCGCTGCAGCCGGTCTCCACGGTGCCGGGCGCTCTGGAGCTGATGGGCGAGCTGTCGCGCTGGCTGACCACGATGACCGGGATGGCGGCGGTGGCGCTGTCGCCCAAGGCGGGCGCGCAGGGCGAGCTCGCCGGCATGATGGCGATCCGCGCCGCCATCGCCGCCCGCGGCGAGACGCGCGGCACGGTGCTGGTGCCGGAGAGCGCGCACGGCACCAACCCGGCGACCGCCGCCGCCCTCGGCTACAAGGTGAGGCCGATCAAGGCGGAGCCGTCCGGCTTCGTGTCGGCCGCCGCGGTGCGCGAGGCGCTCGACGACGACGTCGCCGCCATCATGCTGACCAACCCCAACACGTGCGGCCTGTTCGACAGCGAGGCGGCCGAGATCGCCGCCGCGATCCACGAGGCGGGCGCCTACTTCTATGCCGACGGCGCCAACTTCAACGCCATCGTCGGCAAGACGCGGCCGGGCGACCTCGGCGTCGACGCCATGCACATCAACCTGCACAAGACCTTTTCCACCCCCCATGGCGGCGGCGGGCCGGGGGCGGGGCCGGTGGTGCTGTCGGAGCGGCTGGCGCCCTACGCGCCGGTGCCGTTCCTGCGCGCCGACGGCACGCTGGTCGAGCGGGCCGAGGATTGCGCCGAGGGCGAGATGCCGTTCGGCCGGCTCACCGCCTTCCACGGCCAGATGGGCATGTACGTGCGCGCGCTCGCCTACATGATGAGCCACGGCGCGGACGGGCTCCGCCAGGCCTCCGAGGATGCCGTGCTCGCGGCCAACTACATCAAGGCCTCGCTGCAGGACGTGATGAGCGTCTCCTTCCCCGACCACCACGCGATGCACGAGGTGCTGTTCGACGACACCTTCCTCAAGGGGACCGGCATCACCACGCTCGACTTCGCCAAGGCGATGATCGACGAGGGTTTTCATCCGATGACGATGTATTTCCCGCTGGTGGTGTCGGGCGCGATGCTGGTGGAGCCGACCGAGTCGGAGAGCCTCGCCTCGCTCGACCTCTTCATCGCCGCGATGCGCGACCTCGCCATGGCCGCTCGCGATGGCGATACCGCGCGCTTCAAGGAGGCGCCGCGCTACGCCCCGCGCCGCCGGCTCGACGAAACGCGCGCCGCGCGCAAGCCCGTGCTCACCTACGAGGGCGGCGCCCCGGTCGCCGAAGCGGCCGAGTAGCGGGGCCGCGATGGCGGGGGGCGCGTCGCATCGTCAATCGACAAATCGCGCCGGCGCTTTTATTGAATTCGCCCTATGGTGAATTCCTCGCTCAAGCCGACATTTCTTCGCGATGCGCGCGCGCCCGCCCGGTGCGCGCTGATTACCGGTGCCACGGGCGGGATCGGCGAGGCGTTCGCCCGGACCTTGCCCCCCGAAACCTCCCTCGTCCTGACCGGGCGCGACGCGGCCAAGCTCGATGCGATGGGCGAGACGTTCCTGGGCCGCGCGACCACCGTGGTGGCCGACCTGGCGACGGCGGAGGGGATCGAGACCGTCGCGCAGGCGGCCGAGGCAGCCGGGTGCGATCTCCTGATCAACAATGCCGGCATCGGCAAGAGCGGCAATTTCCTGGACGTTCCGCTGGCCGACCAGGTCGCGACGGTGCGGGTGGACGTCGAGGCGTTCCTGGCGCTGACGCACCGGATCGTGCCGGGGATGCTGGCGCGCGCCGAACGGGACGGGACGCGCGCGGGGCTCATCAACGTCGCCTCCTCGCTGGCGTTCCTTCCCGTGCCGACCCTTGCGACCTATGCGGCCGCCAAGGCGTTCATGCTGTCCTTCACCGAATCGTTCGCGGCCGAGATGGGCGACCGGGCCATCGACGTTCTCGTCGCCTGTCCGGGCGCGACCCGCACCGCCTTCGCCGACCGGGCCGGCTATCGCGGCCGGACGATGCCGGGCGCGATGTCGCCGGACAAGGTGGCGGCCGCGACGCTCGCGGCGCTCGGGCGCCAGTCGACGGTGGTGATCGGGCCGGCATCGGCGGCCGCGTTCGCGCCCGTGGCCCTCGCACGGTCGGCCTTCGGCAAGGCCTTCGTGCGCGCCAACCGCGTGCTGGAGCGCATTCGTGACGATTGAGGCGGCGGCGCCACGGTGCCGCCTTTCGCGCCGGCCACGCGAGGCCGGCGCAAGCCTCGCGCGAGATCGTCGCATGCTTCCGCCGCCGCGAATCGCGCTAGGATCGGGTGCGCGGACACGTCCGCCCGCCCTGCACAATGAATGAAGATCTCACAACGCGCACCGGAGGCGCCGTCCATTTGAGCGACATCAGACGCAACCGCCCCGGCAAAGGGTACCGGCCTTGCGTGGGCATTGCGCTGTTTCGACCCGACGGCCGCGTGTTTCTAGGCAAGCGCGCCTCGCGAGGCGTTGTGCCGCAATATTCCTGGCAACTGCCCCAGGGCGGCATCGACCGTGGCGAGAAGCCGCTCGAAGCCGCCGTGCGCGAACTCTACGAGGAGACCAGCGTCCGCTCCGCCAGCGTGATCGGCGAGATGGAAGGCTGGCTGCACTACGATCTGCCGGGCGATCTCGCCTCCTGGCGCGGGCGCTACAAAGGCCAGGCGCAGCGCTGGTTTGCCTTCCGCTTCGAGGGCGATGAGGCGGAGATCGATGTCGCCCATCCGCCGGACGGCCACCCGGTGGAGTTTTCCACGTGGCGATGGGAGACGTTGTCGGCCATTCCCGAGGTGGTGGTTCCCTTCAAGCGCGCCGTCTATGAGCGTGTGGTGAAAGAATTCGCCGGGTTCGCCGATGAAAATGCGCACTTGCGCGGCGCGGCACCGCGAGCTATCTAAGTCTCATTCCAGATTAGTTCGATGGCTGATCGGTTGGCTCGCGGAAAACGCGCCGGCCCGTTCGGCTTTTTGACTGGCATCATGGCGAGGATTCGTTGATCGCAGACGATCGGCTCATCAAAGAGACAGGGCTCGATGCGCGCGTGGCGCATGTCGTGGCTCCCAGCCTCGAAGCGCTGGGCTACCGCCTCGTGCGGGTGCGTGTCACCGGGCAGAACGGCTGCACCGTGCAGGTGATGGCCGAGCGCGAGGACGGCACCTTCAACATCGAGGATTGCGAGGCGGCCAGCCAGGCGATCTCGCCCGCGCTCGATGTCGATGACCCGATCGGCCGTGCCTATCACCTCGAAGTGTCCTCGCCCGGTCTCGACCGGCCGTTGGTGCGCGAGGTGGACTTCGTGCGCTGGGCCGGCAGCGAGGCGAAGCTGGAGACGGCGATCCCGCTGGAAGGCCGCCGCCGTTTCCGCGGCATCCTTCTGGGCGTGGCGGATGGCAAGCTCGCGATGCGGCTTGCCGACAGCGCCGAGACCGTCCAATTGCCGCTATCGGAGATATCCGAAGCGCGGCTGGTGCTGACCGATGAGTTGATCGAACAATCGTTACGGGCAGGCAAGAAGGCATCCGTGAACTAGCGAGCAGCGCTCGCGAGGGGCCGCGGCCCATTCGAAGGGAAGAGACATGGCAGTCAGCGCAAACAAGCTGGAGCTGTTGCAGATCGCCGATGCGGTCGCGCGTGAGAAGCAGATCGACCGCTCCATCGTCATCGAGGCGATGGAGGACGCGATCCAGAAGGCCGCCCGCGCCCGCTACGGCCAGGAGACCGAAATCCGCGCCGAGATCAACCCGAAGACCGGCGAAACGCGGCTCCAGCGCCTGATGGAAGTGGTGGAGGAGGTGGAGAGCCCCTCGGCCCAGATCGCCCTCGTCGATGCGCTGGCCAAGAACCCCGACGTGCAGCTCGGCGACTTCATCGCCGACCCGCTGCCGCCCATCGAATTCGGCCGCGTCGCGACGCAGTCGGCCAAGCAGGTGATCGTCCAAAAGGTGCGCGAAGCCGAGCGCGACCGCCAGTTCGACGAGTTCAAGGACCGCGTCGGCGAGATCATCAACGGCATCGTCAAGCGCGTCGAGTACGGCAACGTCATCGTCGATCTCGGCCGCGGCGAGGCCATCGTGCGGCGCGACCAGCTCATCCCGCGCGAGATCTTCCGCCCTGGCGACCGCATTCGTTCCTATATCATGGACGTGCGCCGCGAGCCGCGCGGGCCGCAGATCTTCCTGTCGCGCACGCACCCGCAGTTCACCGCGATGCTGTTCCGCCAGGAGGTTCCCGAGATCTACGACGGTGTCATCGAGGTGAAGTCGGTCGCACGCGATCCGGGCAGCCGCGCCAAGATCGCGGTGATTTCGCACGACAGCTCCATCGACCCCGTCGGCGCCTGCGTCGGTATGCGCGGCAGCCGCGTCCAGGCGGTGGTGCAGGAGCAGCAGGGCGAGAAGATCGACATCATCCCGTGGTCGCCCGATGCGGCGACGTTCATCGTCAACGCGCTGCAGCCGGCCGAGGTGTCGAAGGTGGTGCTGGACGAGGATTCGGAGCGCATCGAGGTGGTGGTGCCGGACGAGCAGCTCTCGCTCGCCATCGGCCGCCGCGGCCAGAACGTACGCCTCGCCAGCCAGCTCACCGGCTGGGATATCGACATCATGACGGAGGCCGAGGAATCGGAGCGCCGCCAGAAGGAGTTCCTGGAGCGGACCCAGCTCTTCGTGGACGGCCTCAACGTCGACGAGGTGGTCGGCCAGCTCCTGGCGTCGGAGGGCTTCACCTCGATGGAAGAGGTGGCCTACGTCGAGCTCGACGAGATCGCCGGGATCGAGGGCTTCGACGAGGAGACGGCCGAGGAGATCCAGGCCCGCGCCCGCGAGCATCTCGAGGAGATCGAGCGCCAGAACGACGAGAAGCGCCGCGAACTCGGTGTCGACGACGATCTGCGCCAGATCGAAGGGCTGACCACCGCGATGCTGGTGGCGCTCGGCGAGGACGACATCAAGAACCTGGAAGATTTCGCCGGTGCGGTGCCGGACGACCTGGTCGGCTGGACCGAGCGGCGCGGCGCCGAGAGCGTGCACCACACGGGGCCGCTGTCGAGCTTCGACGTGCGCCGGGCCGATGCCGAGGCGATGATCATGACGGCGCGCGTGCTTGCGGGCTGGATCACCGAGGCTGACCTTGCCGCCGATGCCGAGCCCGAAGAGGGCGAGGGCGAACTCGTCGACGAGGGTGCCGAGGATGCGGGCGACGCGCCGGTCGAGGCGCTCTCCTGAAGGCCGCACGCGCCCCCGAGCGCACCTGCGCGCTGACGCGCCGGTCGGGCGAACCGGACACGATGGTCCGTTTCGTCCTGTCGCCGGACGGGATCGTCACGCCCGACGTGCGGCGGCGGCTGCCCGGCCGCGGCGTGTGGATCGACGGGACGCGCAAAAGCGTCGACGAGGCGGTACGCCGGCGTGCGTTCGCGCGCGGATTCAAGGCGCCCGTCGAGGCGCCGGAGGACCTTGCCGAGCAGGTGGGGTCCCTCCTGCGACAGGCTGCATTGCAGCGCTTGGCCCTTGCCCGCAAGGCCGGACTTGTTACAAGCGGGTTCGAAAAGGTGCGGGCCGTGGTCCAGCGTGAGCCATTGGCGGGGCTCGTGTTTGGCTCCGATGCCGCGGATGACGGGCGTGAAAAGCTGGAGACTCTTGCCAAAAAGGCTCGCGATCTCCATAAGAACAGGATATTGGCTGACGTGTTTTCTTCGGCGGAGCTGGAGAGAACCCTAGGGCGGAACCGTGTGGTCCATGTCGCACTGTCGCCCGGCCGAGCGAGTGATCTCTTCTTCACGGATGCGCTGCGCCTGCGTGGTTATGAGTACGGACCGCCGAGTGATAGTGAAATCCGCGGACACTTACGCGAACAGACGTTCGCAGGACCTTTGACTGTATGAGCGAAACGAACGACACCGGCGAACAGGCTGGCGGCCGCAAGAAGACGTTAAGCTTGCGCCGTGGCGGTGTGGAGAAGTCGACCACGCGTCAGAGCTTCTCGCACGGCCGCACCAAGTCGGTCGTGGTCGAGAAGAAGAAGCGGCGTATCGTCGTGCCAGGGCAGGGCGATGCGCCTGCTCCCGCGCCGGCCGCGCCCGAAGCACCGCGCAAGCCCGCAGCCCCCGCTGCGGCCGCGCCGAGTGCTGCGCCGCAGGCCGCTGCCGAGCCCAAGCGCCCCGCCGCCCCGGCCGCCGAGGTCGAGGCGCAGGCCGCGCCCGCTCCCGTTGCCGAAGCGCCCGCCGCTGTCGCGGCGCAGCCCGAAGCCGTGGCCGAGAGCCAGGCGGCGCCGGCCGCGTCCGATTCGCAGC
>JAUIJH010000148.1 GCA_030431335.1 Alphaproteobacteria bacterium | reverse complement strand
AAGCGTCGTTTTTCCCGACCCCGACGGCCCCATGATCGCGACAAAGTCGCCGTGCGGTATGGTGAGCTTCAGGTGATCGAATATCGACAGCGTTTCCTGGCCGCGCTGGTAGCTCTTGGCCACGTCGTTGAGTTCAATGAGCGCGTTCGTCATGGACGTTTCTCTCTCGGTTGTGAGCCGTTCTCTTATGTTGGTTCGGTGCGGTCGAAGGTTACCTTGGCCGCCATCTCCGGCAGATGCTTCAGGATCTGGTGCTCGGCATAGTAGATGTCGCGCAGCGTGTGGACGAACAGGTCGTCCATCGTCCTGATGTCCTTGCTGAACAGTCCCATTTAATTTCCCCTTCTTGGCTCGGCGAACCGATGTCCGCCTTACCGGGAAAACGCGAGCCTTCCTGAATAAGTTCCTGGAATCTGGGCTGCGTTGGGATGTCGCGTCGGACGCGCAGCGGCTGCAGGGCAGCGCAGGTGGCTGGATCGGAGGCGGGCAGGGTTTTTGCGCAGAGCGCTCCGGATGGCTGCGCCCGGAGCGCGCCGTTGCTGAACCAGCGGTCAGCAAGCAAAGCAAGGCGCAGGCCCACCGCGGGGCCTGCGCCTTGGGTTTAGTTGAGGCGCTGGCGCACCATGTCGATCGAGCTGTCGACCATCTTGGCGCCGGCGCTGCCGGACAACTGCTTGGCCAGGATGTCGGCTGCCGCGGCGACGGCGAGGTCGGTGGCGCGAGCGCGCACCTCGCCGATGGCGCTCGCTTCGGCTTGCGCGATCTTGTTCTCGGCCGCCTTGGTCCGGCGGTCGACCATTTCGGCCAGCTTTTGGTTGGCCTCTTCGGTGAGACGCTTGGCCTCGCGGCGCGCCTCCTCGACGATGGCATCGGCCTCGTTCTCGGCCTCACGGCGCTTGCGCTGGTACTCGGAGAGCAGCGACTGCGCTTCCTCGCGAGATTTGCGGGCATCTTCCAGCTCGTCCCGGATGCGCTGGGAGCGGCGGTCGAGCAGGGCGGTGATCTGCTTCGGCGCCCCGGCAGCGAAGACCAGGATCAGGAAGATGACGAGGCTGACGAAGGCCCAGAAGGTATCGGTTCCTAGCACCTCAGGCCTCCTGATGCCGTTTGACGGCCGCGTTGATGGTCGCTTGATCCACGGTCAGCCCCGAGAGCTGCAGAACGATGGCGCCGGCCGCTTCGCTGGCGATACCGTCGACATCCGCGAGGGCGGCATCGCGACGCTTGGCGATCTGCGCTTCCGCCTCGCCGATGCGGCTGGCGAGCTGCGCCTCCGTCTCGGCCTGCTGGCGGTCCTGCTCGGCCTTGAGCGCGTCGCGCCGTTCCTGCGCGATGGCGTAGGCCTTCTGGCGCGCGTCGGCGAGTTCCTTCTCGTAGAGCGCGATCACCTCGTTGGTTTCACGCGTCAGACGGGATGCTTCGCCGAGGTCGGACGCGACGCGGTCGCGCCGATCCTCGATGATTCCGCCCACCTGCGGGATGATCAGCCGGTTCACGAAGAAGTAGAGCAGACCGAAGCTGATCGCGATCCAGAACAGATGCGAGGGGAATGCGCTGACGTCGAAAGGCGGGAAGAGGCTCTCGGCGCCTCCCGGCCCGTGCTGGATCGGAACGATGACTTGATCGCCATGCGCTGCCGGCAGCTCGACGTTGTGCGCGCCGCCGTGGCCGACGTTCGGCGTGGTTGCGGCCGCGCCGGTGTCAGCCGGCGTGTGATCCGCCTGTGCGAGTTGGTTCGACATCAGCGCCCTTCGAGCGATTAAACGACGAAGAGGAGCAGCAGCGCGACCAGCAGCGAGAAGATGCCGAGCGCTTCCGTCACCGCAAAGCCGAAGATGAGGCGGGCGAACTGACCGTCGGCGGCCGAGGGGTTGCGCAGCGCGCCCGACAGGAACTGGCCGAACAGGTTGCCAACGCCGATGCCGGCGCCCGCAAGACCGATCGTGGCAAGGCCAGCACCGATGAACTTGGCAGCTTCAGCTTCCATGGAAAGGCTCCTTCGAATGCGCGGAATGTTGTCTTGCGCTTGGGTCAGTGGTGAGGGTGGATCGCATCGTTGAGGTAGATGCAGGTCAGGATTGCGAAGACGTAGGCCTGCAGTGCCGCAACGAGGAATTCAAGGGCCGTGATCGCGATCGTCATGAGGAGCGTCAGCATGGCGCCGACCACCCCGATCGCGCCGAGCGCCGACAACGACACCACGAACGCGGCAAACACCTTCAGTGTGATGTGTCCGGCCAGCATGTTGGCGAACAGTCGCACCGAGTGGCTGATCGGCCGCGACAGGAACGAGATCACCTCGATCAGCGACACCAGCGGCAAAATGTAGCCCGGCACGCCAGACGGCACGAACAGCTTGAAGAACGACATGCCGTGCATGCGGATGCCGGCGATGATCACCGTCAGGAACACGATCATCGCGAAGGCGACCGTGATGATGAGCTGGCTGGTGACGGTGTAGAAATAGGGGAACATGCCGATCATGTTCGCGATCAGGATGAACATGAACAGCGAGAAGACGAGCGGGAAGAAGCGCATACCCGCGGCTCCTGCCGAGTCGCGCAGCATATTTCCCGAAAATTCGTAGCACATCTCGGCCACGTTCTGCCATCGGCCGGGCACGAGAGCGCGGCGGCTGGTGGGCAGCACCATCAGCGCAATGACGGCGAGGGTCGTCACCATCATGAACAGCGCAACGTTCGTGAACGACAGGTCGAGACCGCCCACCTGAATATCGATCAGGGACTTCACCTCGAACTGGTGAATCGGGTCGAGACCGCCGCCTTCTTTCGTCGCCATAGTATCCTGCACGTCCTGCGCCCTGGGGCGCACGCCAAGGGAGAGCTACGGGTTGTCGTCCCCGCGCTCAGGCGGTCTCTTGCCGACTTGCGGCGATTGAATCAAGCCCGCAGAGCGCAAAACGTTGAGCACCCCCGCAACGAAGCCCAGCAAAAAGAACACAATCATCAGCAAGGGCGAGGTGCCCAGCACCCAGTCGAGCCCATAACCGAGGACGGCGCCGACCGCGATCGCGCTGATGAACTCGGTGGAAAGCCGAAATGCGATCGCATAGCCGGCCGCCGCCGACGGTCCGCGGTTGGCCTTGGCCGCTTCGACCGCCTCGCGCTTGGCGAGCTTGGCCTCGAGCGACTTGCGGCGGGCGATGAGATCGTCGTCCTCGGTCAATGTGTTGGCCTTGTTTGTCACACCGTGAAGGCACAGCTAGCGCGCACGGGCTGTCTCCGCCACTGTAACCCAGCCAAGGGGAGGACGCGTGCAGAAGTCAACGTCGCGAGCGATGAACGGGACCGGCGCCGTTCGCGCGCTTCTGGCGGAGCGCCTTGCCGAGGCGGGCCTGTCTCAATCGGTGGATCAGCTTATCGCGCAGGCCAAATGGGCCGAACGGCCGGGGCCCGTCGCGCGCGCCCTGGGGACGACGAACGTCCAGCCGGTGGCGCTGGCGATGATGCTCGCTCGCGCCGAAGAGGGGCGCATCGAGGACGCGCTGGCGCTGAGCGCGCTCGCGGTGGAGCGCCGGCCCAGCCCGGTTCTGCGCACCTTTCTCGACGCGCTGGAGCGCGCCGCCCAACAGCTCGACGGTCCGCTGGTCGACGGCAAGGGTCGGCCGATCGTTTTCGTCGTGTCCTATCCGCGTTCCGGCAACACGCGTTTCCTCAACATCATGGCGGGTGCGTTTCCCAACTCGCGATACACCGCCCTGTTCGGCGAGGGACGTTATGTCTCGCCGCACGGGCGCGGCTCGGTGGTCAACGGCCCGGCCTTCGTCAAAGACCACACATTGCGGGACCAATATCGGCAGAACCCCGTCATCTATCTCGCGCGGGACGGGCGCGATTGCTGCCTGTCGTTCAACGATTTCAAGCTGCGCCGGCCCGAGGCCGGCGAGGCGGCGATCACCGCGGGGGCCGACAGCCTCGCCATGATCGTCGAGCCGGGACCGGGCGGTGCACCGGCATTCGGCGGCTGGCCCCGCCACATGAGCGCCGCGCTCGATTGGCGCGAGGCGGGGGGCGACCTCACCATCGTGACCTACGACGCGCTGATGGCGGAAGACAGCTTCGGCATCGTGGCGGCGGCTCTGGCCGGGGCGGGCGTCGATCTGTCGCGGGAGCGTTACGCCAAGGGTTTAGACAATGCGGCGGAGAAGGAGACGCAGCTGCGGGCGCAAAGCCCGAACTGGGCGCGGGAGCGCATCTACCCGCAGGGATCGATGATGGATCGCTGGCTCGACACCGAGGGTGTGAGAAAGTGGCGGACCCTTTTGGGCCCGGACGAGAAAGCACGCCTGCATGGGGCGGGCTTCACGCAGCCGCTGATTCGCGCCGGATTCGAGCAGGATCCGAACTGGTGGAAAGATGTATGAGTGTTCGCCGGCTTGCGATTGCGGTTTGTGCGGTGGCCTTGGCCGTGCTGTTCGCCGAGGGGGCGGCCGCGCCCCCGCCGGTCAAGCCCAAGCCCGATGAGGAGCGCCTGCGGGTCGCCTTCCTGGGCCGGCTTTTCGGCGGCGGCGGCTGCGTCAATCCCGACGCGGTGCGCGATCAGGACGTGCGCCGCAACCTCCACGCCATCAAGAACGCCGACCTTTGCGTCAGCCAGGACAAGCTGACCGAGAACGGCATCGACTGGCGCTTCACCACCATCGCCAACACCAAGGCGCCGCGCGGTCCCGTCTGGTATCTGCCGCACGACGATGAGCAGACCGCCTTCGACGCGGCCGTTTATGCCGTGGCGCGCTATGGCGGGCGGCTCGTGGCCGTGGACGGCGGCGAGGGGCGCAACTATCGCGGCGTCGACCCGAATCGCATGTTCGCGATGACGTTGGCGCAGGCGGGGCCGTGCGCGATGCGCTTTCCGGCGCCGCGCTACACCAACTTCGTGATGGACCAGTTCGGCGGCGCGCGGCACATCCTGTCGATGCACAACAACAGCCGCGGCGGCTCGGTGACGGTGGGCGTGAACACGGCCAAGGCCAAGGGCTACCGCACGTCCGGCACCTTCTCCGACCCGGACCACATGATCTTCACCGCCGGGACGAACCCCATCGAGGCCGACCGCCGGGCCAGCGCCACGCGTGACAATCTGCTGCGGGCCGGCCTTTCGGTGGTGCACGAGCAGGTGTCCCAAACCAACAACGACTGCTCGTTTTCCAACCACGTCGCCCTCAACGACAACCGCGAGTACTTCAATATCGAGGCGGTTCACGGCTCCAACATGCAAAAGGGCATGGTGGACGCGCTGATGGCCTTGCTCGGCTACCGCGGCTGAATGGGCGGGCCGGCCGGATCGGATGCGGGTGGACTGGCGGATGCGGTCCTTTCGCATCCGGCGACCTGGCTGGCAGCCGGCAACACGGTCCTCGCGCT
Source organism: Alphaproteobacteria bacterium (assembly GCA_030431335.1). Taxonomy (GTDB): domain Bacteria; phylum Pseudomonadota; class Alphaproteobacteria; order Rhizobiales; family Amorphaceae; genus Acuticoccus. Next base: position 8,591 of record JAUIJH010000148.1, on the reverse strand, counting down.
GCATGTGTCGGGGATCGTCAGCGCGTTGCCGGCCGCCGCGAGCGCGGGGCTGATCCTCGCGACCATCGCGTCGGCGCACCGGCGGGGGGAGGCGGCGCGGCTGCCCTTCTTCATTCATGGCACGCTGACGCTGGTTTCGGGGCTGCTGGCCCTCGGCCATGTGCTGTCCGTGCTGTCGCCAGGCGAACTCGCCGCGTTCGGCCCACACGCGCGCGGCGACCTGCTCGCGGCCGGCGCCATCGTCGGTTGGGGCATCGGGCATTTGTTTTCCGGCGCGCGGGAGGCGGCGGACTGGGCGCGCAACGCCTCGGGGGCGCCGGCGCTGCTGGTGCGCACGATGGACCGCGCTCCGGCCAACACCAACATGGCCTTCTATAGCGCCGCCGATATCAGCGCGATCTGCGCCAATCCGGTGCGCATCGATCCTTTGGCGATGGCCTTTGCGCTGGGCGGGCTGGCCCGCGCCTTCGTGCTCGTGCCGCAGCGGCGCGAGGAGACCGGCTCGCCGGCGATGGCGCTCGCATGGCATGTGACGCCGGCCCGCCTCCTGGCGCTCGGCTATCTCGCCAATGGCCTGTTCGCGCTGCCGGCCGACGCGACGTTCGCCCTGGCGTGCGCGATGTTCGCCGTCGGCAGCTTCAATTTCGACCGGGCGCAGAACGATGTCGCCCGCCGGGCGCTGCGGTTGCGCCGGTAAGGCTCAGGCGCCGGCGGGCTGGGTCTCGGACCCGGCGGCCTCATAGTCCTCGGAGGCGGCGAGCCACTCTTCCTCGGCGGTTTCCTTGCGCCCAACCCAGCGTGCCCGTTCGGTGGACAGCTTGGTCGCCTTGGCCGGATCGCTGGTGTAGAGCGCCGGATCGGCGAGCGCCGCCTCGCACTTCGCGATCTCGGCCGTGGCGAGGGCGATCTCCTTCTCGGCCGCTTTGATGCGCTTGCGCAGCGGCGCGAGGGCGGCGCGCGCTTCGGCCGCATCGCGCCGGCGGTCCTGCGCGCTCGGCTTGTCCTTCGCCGGCCCCGACTCCGATTTGGACTTGCGCGCCGCGCTCAGGATGAAATCGCGATAAGCCGCCATGTCCTCCTCGTAGGGGCGCACGCTGCCGTCGGCCACCAGCCAAAGCCGGTCCGCGCACGCCTCGATCAGGTAGCGGTCGTGGCTGATCAGGATCACCGCTCCCTCGTAGCCGTTGATGGCGTCGATCAGCGCGGCGCGGCTGTCGATGTCGAGGTGGTTGGTGGGCTCGTCGAGGATCAGGAGGTGGGCGCCCTCCATGGTGGCGAGGCCGAGGAGCAGCTTGGCGCGCTCGCCGCCGGACAGGTCCTTGGCGGCCGTGTCCATCCGCTCGGTGCCGAGGCCCATCTGGGCCACCCGGCTGCGCACCTGCGCCTCGCCCTCCTCGAAGCGCAGGCGGCGGCGCACATGATCGACCGGGCTCTCGCCCGCCACCAGCTCGTCGAGCTGGTGCTGCGCGAAATAGGCGATCTTCATGCGGTCCGCCCGCACGACGCTGCCTTCCATCGGGGCGAGCTTGCCAGCCAGCATCTTGGCCAGCGTGGACTTGCCGTTGCCGTTGGCGCCCAGAAGCGCGATGCGGTCGTCGTCGTCGATGCGGATGTTGACGCGCTTCAGCACCGCCGTCTCGCCGTAGCCCAGGACGACGCGCTCGGCGGCGATGATCGGCGGCGACAGCGCGCGTTTGGGTGCGGGAATGCGGATCGGGACGACGGCTTCGTCGAGAATCGGCTCCGGCGGGCCCATCTTGGCCAGCATCTTGAGCCGGCTCTGCGCCTGGCGGGCCTTGGACGCCTTGTAGCGGAAGCGGTCCACATAGGCCTGCATGTGCTCGCGCTGCTCGTTGACGCGCTCGGCCTCGCGCGCCACCGCCTGGGCCCGCTCGCGCCGCTGGCGCTCGAAGTTGGAGTAGTTGCCGCGGTAGCTGACGAGCTTGCCGTTGTCGACGTGGACGATCTCGCGGGCGACCACGTCCAGGAGGTCACGGTCGTGGCTGATGACGACCACGGTGTGGGGGTAGCGGGTGAGGTAGTTTTCCAGCCACACCGTGCCTTCCAGGTCGAGATAGTTGGTCGGCTCGTCGAGCAGCAGCAGGTCCGGCTCGAGGAACAGGATCGCCGCCAGGGCCACGCGCATGCGCCAGCCGCCGGAGAAGGACGCGCACGGCCGCCGCTGCGCCTCGTCGTCGAAGCCGAGGCCGGCGAGGATCGAGGCCGCGCGCGCTTCGGCGGCATAGGCGCCGATGTCGGCGAGGCGGGTGTGGATCTCGCCGATGCGGTGGGGGTCGGTCGCCGTCTCGGCCTCGGCCAAGAGGTCGGCGCGCTCGGTGTCGGCGGCGAGCACGGTGTCGATCAGCGAGGCATCCGTGCCGGGCGCCTCCTGCGTGACGCGCCCGATGCGGTGCCCGTCCGACAGCACGATGTCGCCGCTCTCGGGCGCCAGCTCGCCGCAGATGAGGTTGAAGAGGGTGGTCTTGCCGCAGCCGTTGCGCCCGACGAGGCCTACCTTGGCGCCGTCCTGAACGGTCGCGTCGGCGCCTTCGATGAGTGTGCGACCCTCGATACGGTAGGTGAGCTTGCGAATCCTGAGCATGGCTTTCTCTTGTCCACGACGGCCGAAAAAGCGCAAGTGGATCGGCGAGGAGACGCGCAATCGGTCCCGGCGCGCACGGCGTCCCTTTCGCAGGCTCCCTGCGACGTTCCGCCGCCAGAGCCCGCCCGCCCCGGCGACGTGGCGCGTGCGTGGCTGGCCGGCGTCGCGGCCGTGTTCGAGCCTCATCGCGGGCGGGGTCGGCGGCGATAGTGATTGTGTGCGCCTCGCGGTCACACTAGATCGGGTCGCATGAACACTCTTTTGTCCGATTTCCCGGCCGAGGCCCATCTGAAGCCCGAGATCGCGCGGCGGCGCACGTTCGCCATCATCTCGCACCCCGACGCGGGCAAGACGACGCTGACGGAAAAGCTCCTCCTGTTCGGCGGCGCGATCCATCTCGCCGGCGAGGTGGCGGCGCGCGGCGAGCGGCGCCGCACCCGCTCGGACTGGATGGAGATCGAGAAGAAGCGCGGCATCTCCGTGTCGTCCTCGGTGATGATGTTCGAGCGCGAGGGCATCGTCTTCAACCTGCTCGACACGCCGGGCCACGAAGATTTCTCCGAAGACACCTATCGCACGCTGACGGCGGTCGATTCGGCCGTGATGGTGGTCGACGCCGCCAAGGGCATCGAGGCGCAGACCTTGAAGCTGTTCGAGGTGTGCCGGCTGCGCGACATTCCGATCATCACCTTCATCAACAAGGTGGACCGGGAAGGGCGCGACCCGTTCGAGCTGATGGACGAGATCGCCGACAAGCTGGCGCTGGAGCTGTCGCCGGTGACGTGGCCGGTGGGCATGGGCGGCCAGTTCCACGGCTGCTTCAATCTCACCACCAACGACTATCACATGGTGAAGGCGGGCGGGGGCACCGGCTACGGCGGGACGCGCAAGCTGTCCGGCATCGGCGATGCCGCGTTCGACGGCGTGGTGGATCCGGCGGTGCTGGAGGAATTCCGCACCCAGGCCGAGCTGGCCGCCACCGCGATGCCGCCGGTGGACATGACCGCCTATCGCGAGGGGCACCTGTCGCCGGTGTTCTTCGGCTCGGCGCTGCGCGATTTCTGCGTCGCCGACCTGCTCGACGGGCTCGCCGCCTGGGCACCGCCGCCGCGCCCGCAGCCAGCCGGCGACACGGTGGTCGATCCCAACTCCGAGGACGTCAACGCGCTGATCTTCAAGGTTCAGGCGAACATGGACCCGCAGCACCGCGACCGCATCGCGTTCGCGCGCATCTGCTCGGGCCGCTTCTCGCGCGGGATGAAGCTGACCCAGGTGGGGTCCGGCAAGTCGATGGCGGTGACGGCGCCGATCTTCTTCCTCGCCGAGGAGCGGGAGCTTGCCGAGGAAGCCTGGGCGGGGGACATCATCGGCATCCCCAACCACGGCACGCTGCGCGTCGGCGACACGTTGTCGGAAAAGGGCAACGTGCGCTTCACCGGCCTGCCGCGCTTCGCGCCGGAGATACTGCGCCGCGTGCGGCTGGGCGACCCGATGAAGATGAAGCAGATGCGCCGCGCCCTGCAGGACCTGTCGGAGGAGGGGCTGGCGCAGGTGTTCCGCACCCATCTGGGCGGCGACCACATCGTCGGCGTGGTGGGTGCGCTGCAGCTCGACGTGATGGCCTCGCGCGTTGCCGCCGAATACAAGGTGGCGATCGAATTCGAGCCCGCCCCCTACAGCACCGCGCGCTGGCTGGCGGGCGACGAGCGCGTGGTGAAGACCTTCGTCGATGCCAACCGCTCTACCGTTGCCGACGACGTGGACGGCGACCCCGTCTACCTCGCCCGCAACTCGTGGGAGCTCAACTACGTGCGCGAAAAGAACCCGGACGTGCGCTTCGTCGAGACCAAAGAGATGCGATGAACCTGGGCGGCGACGGGCTCGCCGCTCTCTTCCCCTGCGCCCGATCCGACAGGCCGACGGCTCAGTCCACGCCGATGGGCAGCGCCTTGGTGTCCTTGATCGTCGCCACGACGATGCGCGACTGCACGTCGCTCACGAGGTCGATGGCGAGCAGCTTGTTGCGCAAAAACTCGTCGTATTCCTTGATGTCGCGCGACACCACCTTGATCAGATAGTCGACCGCGCCGGTGATCCGCTCGCAGATCACCACCTCAGGCCAGCGCGCCACGGAGCGGTCGAACTTCTCCATGTTCTGTGTCGAGGGCAGCGCCAGCTTCACGAAGGCATAGGATGTGAAGCCGAGGTCGACCGCCTCGGGCGCGACGATGGCGACGATGGCGCGGATCGCGCCCTCGTCGCGCAGCCGCTTGATGCGCCGCCAGCACGGCGTCTGGCTGAGCCCGACCTCGGCCGCGATCTCGGCCACGGGCCGCGATGCGTCGTCCTGCATCGCCTTCAGGATTCGCACGTCCACCACGTCGAGCGAAAATTTATCTTCAGATCGGATCATTGGAGATGAAAGTCACTGTCCAGGCTCGTTCGATGGCTGAAATAGCATGAAAATACTCCGTCTGGTGGAATAAATTACCCTGCACAGGAGTTCTTGGACGGAGCCCGGTCGATGTCACGTGCAGTTAGCCTGAGCGACAAGTACGAGCTCGATCGCGGGCGGGTGTACATCACCGGCATCCAGACGCTGGTCCGCATCGCCATTGATCAGCGTCGCCGGGATCGCGCCGCCGGGCTCGCGACGGCCGGCTTCTATTCCGGGTATCGCGGGTCGCCGCTGGGTGGCCTCGACAGCGAGCTGGTGCGCAACGCGGCCCGTCTCGACGAACTCGATGTCCGCTTCGTGCCCGGCATCAACGAGGAACTGGGCGCGACCGCCGTGTGGGGCACGCAGAAGGTGGGGCTGCACGGCCAGGGCTCCGACTATGACGGCGTGTTCGGCATCTGGTACGGCAAGGCGCCGGGCGTCGACCGGGCCGGCGACGTGCTGCGGCAGGCGAACGCGTCCGGCACGGCGGCCCATGGCGGCGCGCTGGCGCTGTGCGGTGACGATCTCCTCGCCAAATCCTCCGTGCTCGCCGCGCAGTCGGACTTCGCGCTGCAGCACTTCGAGATGCCCTTCTTCAACCCCTCCGACCTGCAGGACGTGCTCGACTATGGGCTGCACGGCATCGCGATGTCGCGCTACGCCGGGAACTGGACCGGCCTGATCTGCCTCGCCGACACGATGGACGCGTCGGGCCTCGTCGATATCGACCCGGCCCGCTTCGCCATCGCGCTGCCGCAGGCGCCGGACCCGCGCCGCGCCGTGGAGCTCAACCGGCCGCTGCTGTTGGCGAGCCGCATGTCGGTCGAAGCGCAGATCCGCAACGTGCGCTTGCCGGCCGCGCAAGCCTATGTGCGCGCCAACCGGCTCGACCACGTGGCCTTCGGCGATCCCGGTGCGCCGGTCGGCTTCGTCACCACCGGCAAGGCCTATCGCGATCTGCTGCAGGCCTTCGCGCTCCTGGGTATCGACGAAGCGCGCGCGAAAACCCTCGGCGTCGCCGTCTACAAGGTCGCGATGCCCTGGCCGCTCGACACCGAAACGCTGCGCGGCTTCGCGCGCGGCAAGCAGCGTCTGGCCGTGGTGGAGCACAAGCGCGCCTTCATGGAGCCCCAGATCAAGGACGGGCTCTATAGCTTGTCCGAAGCGGAGCGGCCCCAAGTCTGGGGCAAGACGCGGCCGGACGGGCGTCCCTTCCTGTCGGATCTCCTGGAGCTGAGCCAGCCGGACCTGGTGGCGGCGCTGCTGCAATTCATTCCCGGCGCCGACGAAGATGCCGGGATGCGCGCGATCGCCAATGCGCTGGCGGAGCGCTGCGATTGGGCGGCCGGCCACGCCGAAGCGGGCCAGCGTAGCCCTTATTTCTGCGCCGGCTGCCCCCATTCGGCCTCCACCAAGGGGCCCGAGGGCGCCCGCTCGATGCCCGGCATCGGCTGCCATGCCATGACGGAGATCGCCGGCCGCTCCACCGACGGCCTGATCGCCATGGGCGGGGAGGGGGTGCAATGGGTCGGCCAGGCGCCGTTCGCCCGCGACGGGCACGTGTTCGCCAACATGGGCGACGGCACTTATTTCCATTCCGGCATCCTCGCGATCCGGCAGGCCGTCGCCGCCAGGGTGCCGATCACCTTCCGCATTCTCTATAATGACGCGGTCGCGATGACGGGCGGGCAGCCGCACGACGGCCCCCTCAGCGTCAGCGACGTGACGCGCCAGCTACAGGCGGAAAATGTCGGGCGCATCGTCGTCGTCTCGGAGGATCCGGGCCGGTTCACGCGGGGCGCCCTCGCGCCGGGCGTGCCCGTCCACCACCGCGACGAGGTGGCGGCGGTGGAGATCGACCTCGCGGCCTATCGGGGCGTCTCGGTGCTGGTGTTCGACCAGACCTGCGCGGCCGAGAAGCGCCGGCGCCGCAAGGCGGGCGTCGACGTCGATCCGCCGCGGCGCGTCTTCATCAACGAGCGGGTGTGCGAGGGGTGCGGCGATTGCTCGGTGCAGTCCAACTGCATCTCGGTGGAGCCGCTCGCCACCCCCTTCGGCGAAAAGCGGACCATCAACCAATCGAGCTGCAACAAGGATCTGTCCTGCGTCAAAGGCTTCTGCCCGTCCTTCGCCATCGTCGAGGGGGCGGAGCTGCGCAAGGCCGACCCGGTGGCGCTGGATCTCGACGCGCTCGTCGCAGAGCTGCCGCAGCCGGCCCGCCCGCCGCTCCACGACACCCACAACCTGTTGATTGCGGGGATTGGCGGGTTCGGCGTCACCACCGTCGCGGCCGTGCTGGCGATGGCGGGGCATCTCGACGGGCTCGCCGTCTCGACCCTCGACATGACGGGCCTTGCCCAAAAGAACGGGCCGGTGACGAGCCACGTGCGCTTCGGCCCGCCCGAACGGGCGCTTGCCGGCCCGCGCGTGCCGGCCGGGACGCTCGACACGCTGATTGCATCGGACATGCTGGTGGCGTGCGGGCCGGAGAGCCTGGCGCTGCTGTCGCCGGATCGCACGCTGGCGCTGGTCAACACCAAGGTTCAGCCGACGGCCGAGTTCGTGCTGAAGCAGACGATGTCCTTCGACGCGGCGCGGATGCGGCGCACGCTGGAGGAGGCCGGCCGCACCGTCGAAGCGGTCGATGCGGCGCACATTGCCGAGACTTTGTTCGGCGATCAGATCTTCATGAACATGATCCTCGTGGGCGCGGCCTACCAGCATGGCGGCATTCCGGTGAGCGAGGCGGCGCTGGAGGAGGCGATCCGCCTCAACGGGGCCGCCGTGGCGCGCAACATCGCCGCCTTCCGCGCGGGGCGGGTGCTGGCGGGCGCGCCGCACGCCATCGCCGCGGCGGCTGGCGAGCGTCAGGCCGTGCCGCAGATGAGCCTCGAGGCGCGCATCGCCTTCCTCACCGCGGAACTGGCGCGCTACCAGGATGCCGCCTACGCCGCCCGCTTCGGCGAGGCGATCGCGGCGCTCACCCGCCTTGCCGCCGAGGTCCTCTACAAGGCGATGGCCTACAAGGACGAGTACGAAATCGCCCGCCTCTATGGCGACAAGGCGTATTGGCAGCGGCTCGCGGGCACGTTCCAGGAGCCCAAGCGGATTCGTCTCCTGCTGGCGCCGCCGCTCCTGAGCCGTCCCGATCCCGTCACCGGGCGGCCCGCCAAGCGCGCCTTCGGCCCGTGGATCTTCCCGGTCCTGCGCCTCATGGCGCGGGCGAAAGGGCTGCGGGGCACGCGCTTCGACCCGTTCGGGCGCTCCGAGGAACGGCGTGCGGAACGGGCGCTCGCCGCCACCGTGCTCGCCGATGTCGCGTTGGCGGGCGAGCGCCTCGGGTCGGCGCCCTACGGGCTCCTGTGCGAGTTGGTGCGCGTTGCGTCGGAGGTCACCGGCTATGGGCCGGTCAAGGCGGAACGCCTGGCGGCGGCGCGCGCCAAGCGGGCCGGCCTGATTGCCCGTCTCGGCGAGGCGCAGCGCGGGTGGGAGGAGCCGGCCGGCCGGGGCCGCGCGGGCGGCGCCCTCGTCGCCGGCGAAGCCGCGAGG
>JAUIJH010000282.1 GCA_030431335.1 Alphaproteobacteria bacterium | reverse complement strand
CACGGCCGCAACGGCGAAATCCGCGAGCGCCGCTCCTTCCGCTGATACCACCGCGTCGAGCGCCACATCCGCTGGTCCCCGCACACCCCTCACCCCAGCTTGCGCTCCATCCGGCTGACGAGCCGCACGAACGGCCACAAGATCACCAGATAAATCCCCGCCGCCGCCACGATGGGCGAGGCGTTGAACGTCACCGAGCGGGCCATGTCGGCCTGGTAGAGAAGCTCGGCCAGCGAGACGACGCTCGCGAGCGAGGTGAGCTTCACCACCTCCACCGTGTTGGAGATGAGGTCGGGCAGCACGTTGCGCACCGCCTGGGGCAGCACGACGTGCAGCATCGCCTGGGCCTGGGTGAGGCCGGTGGAGCGGGCCGCCTCCGCCTGCCCCTTGCCGATGGACAGGATGCCGGCGCGATAGACCTCGCCATAGTAGGCCGCGTTGTTGAGCGCGAAGGCGATGGCCACCGCCTGCAGCGGCGAGGGCCGGATGCCCGCGAACGGCAGGCCGGAATAGACGAAGATCAACAGGACCAGCGGCGGCACGGCGCGGAAGAGGTCCACGAACGCGATCACCGGCCAGCGCACCAGGCGGCGCGGCGACAGCGACAGGAGCGCCGCGACGAGCCCCGAGCCGAGCCCCAGCGGGATGACGATGAGGCAGATCAGCGCCGTCATGCCGAGCCCGTTGAGGAGCATCGGCCAGGCGAGGCTCATGATCTCGAGGTTGAAGAATTGTTCGCGCAGGGCTTCCATCAGACGCGCTTCCACTGAAAGCGCGTTTCCAGCCAGCGCGAGGCGATCACGAGCGGCAGGAACAGGATGACATAGGCGATGGCCGCCATCATCAGCGGCGAGGCGTTGCCGGAGAAGGACTGGGCTGTGGTGGCGGCGCCGAGGATGTCGGCGAGCCCGATCACCATGCCGAGCGCGGTGGACTTGGTGATGGCGATGGCGCGGTTGGTGAGCGGGGGCACCGTGAGGCGCACCGCCTGGGGCATCACCACGTAGGCGAGCGCCTGGGTGTAGGTGAGGCCGGTGGAGCGCGCCGCCTGCCACTGCCCCTTGTGGATGGACAGGATGCCGGCCCAGAAGATCTCCTCCGCGAAGGCGCCGAGCACCAGCCCCAGCACCACCCAGATGACCACGAACGCCGACAGCGACACGCCCACGTTGGGCAGGCCGAAATAGACCAGCAGGATGAGGACCAGCGGCGGCAGGGCGCGGAAGATGTCGGCGAAGGCGACGATGAAGACGTTGAGCGGGCGGACCCGGTAGGTGCGCGCGCAGGCGAGCAGCAGCCCGAGCAGCGTGCCCGACAGCACCACCAGCACCGACAGCTCCAGGGTGACGACGAACCCTTCGGCGATGGCCGGCAGGTAGCGGGCGATCACCGCCTCGTTGAAGAAGGTGTCGAGGAAGCGCTCCCACGGCGTGAGCCGGACGATCGTCTCCTCCATCAGTGATTGACCCGGGACAGGAACGCCTGCGTGCGCGCCTCGCGCGGGGCGCCGAACAGGGCCGCCGGCGGCCCCTCCTCCACGATCAGGCCGGCGTCCATGAAGATGACGCGGTCGGCCGCCTCGGCGGCGAAGCGCATCTCGTGGCTGACCACCAGCATGGTCATGCCGGCCTCGCGCACCTTGCGCATGACGTCGAGCACGTCGCCCACCAGCTCGGGATCGAGGGCGGAGGTGGGCTCGTCGAACAGCATCACCTTGGGCTCCAGCGCCAGCGCGCGGGCGATGGCGACGCGCTGCTGCTGCCCGCCCGACAGCGCCCCCGGATAGGTGCCGGCCTTGTCGGCGAGGCCGACATCGGCGAGCGCCGCCATGGCCCGCTCGCGCGCCTCGGCCCGCGACAGGCGCCGCACCTTGACGAGCGCGAGCGTCACGTTGCCCAGCGCCGTCTTGTGCGGGTAGAGGTTGAAGGCCTGGAACACCATGCCGATGGTGCGCCGCGCCGCGTTGAGGTCGACGCCGGGCGCGGTGATGTCGGTGCCGTCGACGATGACGGCGCCGGAGGTGGGCTCCTCCAGGCGGTTGCAGCAGCGCAGCAGCGTGGACTTGCCCGACCCCGACGGGCCGATCAGGAACACCATCTCGCCGCGCCGCACCTTGAGGTCGATGCCGCGCAGCACGTCGAGCGTGCCGAAGCGCTTGTGAAGCGCCACGGCCTGCAGGATGGGCGGCTCATGCGCCGCTCCGGTGGAATTGCCGGTCATGCGCGGCAGACTACTCGCACGTGAGTTCGTGCGGGGTGTCGTCGTAGCCGGGGAAGCCCGGCTCGCCGTAGCCCGGCTGCACGGTGACGGCGGCCGCATCCGGCAGCGGCGTCACGCCGAACCACTTTTCCGACAGCTCCGCGATGGTGCCGTCGGTCTTCAGGCACTCGATGACGTTCTCGATCTTGTTGCGCGTCTCCACGTCGTCCTTGCGGAAGGGCATGCCCCAGACGAGGCCGGTGGAGTGGAGATAGGACAGCGCGAGCTGCGGGTTCTTCTTCACCACCCAGGCGGAGTTGGTGTTGCCGGCGACGTTGGCGTCGGCGCGGCCCGACATCACCGCCTGCACCGCGTCGGCGTTGG
>JAUIJH010000147.1 GCA_030431335.1 Alphaproteobacteria bacterium | reverse complement strand
AGACGACGCGCGGCTTCAAGCCCAAGGATTACGAGATGATCCAGGCCATCGTCGGGGCCTGGCGGCGCATCGGCATCGAGGCCGACATCGAGGTCTACGAGATCGCCAAGCACTACGAGCTGCGCGCCGCCGACACCCTCGCCCCGGCCGCCTTCTACAACTGGGGCAACGCCATCGGCGACCCGGCCACCTCCACCGGCTTCGCCATGTTCGGCCCCTCGCCGCACTCGGTGTGGGACGGGCAGGACGTGTTCGACGCCATCCTGCCCCTGTGGGGCGAGGCGGACGAGGCCAAGCGCATCGAGGGCTGGAAGGGCGTCGACAAGCTGATCGCCGACAACGCCTACGTGATCCCGCTCCTGCAATACGTGCAGCCCATCATCCACTCGGACACCGTCAAGGTGACGCCCAGCGTCTCCGGCGCGGTGATGCCCTATTTGATGGCGCCGGCGGGCAAGTAGCCGCCGCCACCCACGCCCGCCCCGGCCCGCGCTTTCCGCGCGCCGGGGCTTTCGGTTTAAAACGGCGCCGCCACACAAGCGGGAACGCGCGATGACCCACGATGCCACCCACCACGAGCCGCACCTCGATCACGAGCCGCACCTCAAGGAGGGCGAGACCAAATACTGCCCCGGCTGCGGCAAGGCGCTGCATGTCTCGGCGGTCGCGTGCCCCGCGTGCGGCGCATCCTTCGAGCGCCCGCTGCTCGGCTCGCGCAACCGGGTGATCGCGGCCCTGCTGGCGATCTTCCTCGGCGGCTTCGGCATCCACAAATTCTATCTCGGCCAAAAGGGCTGGGGCCTCGTCTATCTCCTCTTCTTCTGGACGGTGATCCCCGGCATCGTCGGCTTCATCGAGGGCATCATCTACCTGTGCATGAGCGATGAGCGGTTCACCGAAAAGTATGGCTGAATGAACGCGGCGCTCGTCCGCCTCCTGACGACGCTGATCACGCTGTTCGGCGTCGCCGTCATCGTCTTCGTGGTGATCCGCATCGCGCCGGGCGATCCCATCGCCATGATGCTGCCCCCCGGCGCCACCGATGCCGACATCGCCCGCCTCGAGGCGCTCTACGGGCTCGACAAGTCGATCCCCGAGCAGTTCCTCCTGTGGCTCGGCAACGTCGTGCAGGGCGATTTCGGCACCTCCATCTCGCTGCGCCAGGACGTGGCGAAGATCGTGCTGTCGCGCCTGCCGGCAACGCTCGAACTGTCGCTCCTCGCCCTCGTTATCGCCGTCCTGATCGGCGGGTCGGCCGCCATCTTCGCCGCCCGCTTCCGCGACACGCCCGCCGAGGCGACGATCGACGTCGCCGACGGCATCGCCCTGTCGATCCCGGACTTCCTGTGGGGCCTCACCTTCATCCTCCTGTTCGGCGTCGCCTTCCCCATCTTCGAGATCTCGGGCCGCGTCTCGCCGCGCCTCGACCTGCCCTTCGTCACCAACTTCTACCTCTTGGAAGCCATCGTGCGGCTTCGGTTCGACCTCGTCCTCGACCTCCTGTCGCACATGGCGATGCCGGCGCTGGCGCTCGCCCTGCCGCTCGCGGCCGTCATCGCCCAGCTCCTCAAGACCTCGCTCAAGGAGGCGATGACCCAGGACTACGTGATGCTCGCGCGCACGCGCGGCTTCGGCCAGACCCGCGTCATCGTGCGCGAGGCGCTCAAGAACGCGGCGCTGCCCACCCTCACCCTGATCGGCGTGCAGTTCACCTTCCTCATCGGCGGCACCGTCATCATCGAGCGGCTGTTTTCGTATGAAGGGCTCGGCAACCTCGCCATCGACGCGGTGATCAACCGCGACCTGCCGCTGATCCAGGGCATCGTCATCCTGTTCGCGGTGCTGTTCGTGGCGATCAATCTCGGCGTCGACCTGCTCTATGCCGTCCTCAACCCGCGGCTGCGCCATGGTTGACATGTCCGCCCCCCGCGCGCGCCTGTCCCGTCCCGCGCCGCGCCTGTGGCTCGCCGGCGGCTGGCTCCTCATCGCCGCGCTCGCGGGCCTCTTCGCCCCGCTGGTCGCCCCGCACGACCCGCTCTACCAGGACCTTTTCCTCACCCGCATGCCGCCCTTCTTCGCCGACGGCGCCGAGCCCGGCTATCTGCTGGGCACCGACAGCCTCGGCCGCGACGTCCTCTCCCGCCTCATCTACGGCGCCCGCATCGCCCTCATCGTCGCCCTGGTGGCGGGGACGGCCGCGTGCCTCATCGGCGCGACGCTGGGGCTCCTCGCGGGCTATTTCGGCGGCTGGACCGACCGCGTCATCAGCCGCATCGTCGACATCTGGATGGCCTTCCCGCCGGTCCTCTTCGCCATCCTCCTCGTCGCCGTCCTCGGCACGGGGCTCCTCTCGGTCATCGTCGCCATCTCCGTCATCGACTGGACGCGCTTCTGCCGCGTGGTGCGCGCCGAGGCGATGAAGCAGCGCGCCATGGAATACGTCGCCTCCGCGCGCGTCGCGGGCTTCTCGCGCTGGCGCACGCTGATGCGCGAAGTGCTGCCCAACGTGCTCCCCGCCATCGTCGTGCTGCTGTCGCTGGAAATGGGCATCGCCGTCATCGTGGAGGCGATCCTGTCGTTCGTGAACCTTTCCATCTCCTCGGACGCGCCCACCTGGGGCGGCATGATCGCGGAGGGGCGCACCGCCATCCACCAGGCGTGGTGGGTGCTCGTCTTCCCGCTCGTCGCCCTCTTCCTCACGGTGCTGTCCTTCAGCCAGCTCGGCGAGGGGCTCAAGAACCGCTTCGACCCGGTGCTCAAATGAGCGCGCTGCAATGAGAGCGCTGCAATGAGCGCCACCCTCACCATCGAGAACCTGTCCGTCGCGCTCGGCGGGCGGCGCCACGAGCGGCTCCTGCGCTCGGTGGACCTCACCGTCGCGCCCGGCGAGGTGCTCGGCCTCGTCGGCGAATCGGGCGCCGGCAAGTCGATGATCGGCAAGGCCGTGTTCGGCATCCTGCCCCCCGCCGCCCGCGTCATCGAGGGGCGCATCCTGTTCGCCGGGCGCGACCTCCTCACCCTGCCGCGCCGCACGCTGCGCGAAACGCGCGGGCGCCACATGGCGCTGATCCCGCAGGACCCCCTCACCGCGCTCAACCCCTCGCGCCGCATCGGCGGCCAGCTCACCGACCGCCTCACGAAGATCCTCGGCGAGCCCAAGAAGGCGGCCGAAACGCGCGCCCTCACCCTGCTCGAGGAGGTGCAGATCCGCGACCCAGACCGCGTCATGCGCGCCTACCCGCACGAGCTTTCCGGCGGCATGCGCCAGCGCGTGCTGATCGCGGAGGCGTTTGCGGCCGAGCCCGACCTCATCGTCGCCGACGAGCCCACCACCGCGCTCGACGTCACCGTGCAGCGGCGCATCCTCGGCCTCATCGCCCACATGCAGACCCGGCACGGCGCGGCGCTCCTCTTCGTCACCCACGACCTCGGCGTGGTCGCCAAGATCTGCCAGCGCGTCTCGGTGCTCTATGCCGGCCTCGTGGTGGAGGAAGCGGCCACCGCCGACCTCATCGCCAATCCGCGCTCGGCCTATGCGCGCGCCCTCCTCGCCGCCACGCCCCGCTACGACCGGCCCGACCAGGCCCTCATCCCCGTCGCGCCGGACATCATCGCGGCCGTGCGTGCCGAAGTCGCCGCCGCCGACGCGCGCTACCGGCCATGAACCTCATCGAAGCGCGCGACCTCACCCTGTCGCTGCCCGACCTCAACGCCAAGAAGCTGCTGCGCCCGGCCCCGCGCGTCACCATCTTGCGCGGCCTCTCCTTCGCCATCCCGCAGGGGGCGTGCGTGGGCATCGTCGGCGAATCGGGCTCGGGCAAATCCACCCTCGGCCGCACCCTGGTGCGCCTCTACGAGCCCACCGCCGGCACGCTCACCTTCGCCGGCACCGACATCACCCACCTGTCGGCCGAGGCGATCCGCCCCCTGCGGCGCGACCTGCAGGTGATCTTCCAGGACCCCTCCTCCTCGCTCAACCCGCGCCGCACGGTGGGCTCCATCGTCGCCGCCCCGCTCAAGCTCCACGGCGTGCCCGATCCGGCCGCCCGCGCCCGCCAGGCGCTCGACGAGGTGGGCCTCGGCGCCGCCTTCGCCGGCCGCTACCCGCACGAACTGTCCGGCGGCCAGCGCCAGCGCGTCGGCATCGCCCGCGCCGTGGCGCTGGAGCCGCGCTTCATCTTCGCCGACGAGATCGTGTCGGGCCTCGACACCTCGACCCAGGCCCAGGTGATCGCCCTCCTCAAGACGCTGCAACGCGAGCACGCGCTCACCATCGCCTTCGTCAGCCACGACCTGTCCGTGGTGCGGCACCTGTGCGACGAGCTGATTGTGATGAGTGCCGGCGAGATCATCGAATCGGGCCGGACGGCCGAAATCTTCGACCGTCCCCAGCATCGCGAGACGCAAGCACTCAAAGACGCGATACCGTTGCCCGAGATCGATCCGGATTGGCTAAACGCCTGACAGATTGACCGAATGTTCTTTATGGACGGAGATCATTGCCGTCCCGAAGCAACGCAAAACCTTAACGCTCCGGGAACTTGACCTTGATGTCTCCGTCCACCCGTTAATTAATATGGGGGTGCCGGCTCCGGCGCTGTGACGGCCGTCACGGTTGCTCGCATTGCCTTGGCGCGTCCACCGCCGTCCACCGCCGCTGCCTGCCGCCGCACCGCTTCAGGCAAACACGAAATCGCCCGCGTCCAGGTCGGCGAGCGCCACGTTCTCGATAATCAGCGTAGCGGTATAGTTGAGATAGCCGTTGTCGCGCGAGAAGTGCACGTCGCCGCCGACTTCCGTGGCATTGTCCATGAAATAGGCGAAGTCGTAGAGGCCGACGAGGCGCATGACATCCTCGCCCGGCGTGAAATCCGTCACCGTGGTGACGGTGTCGACAAAGAAGAACTCGAACATATCGCCGTCGGCGCCGCCGGTCAGGAAGTTTTCGCCCCGGCCGCCGTACAGGCTGTCCTCGCCGTCGCCGCCGCGCAGCGTGTCGTCGCCATCGTTGTAGCCGCCGCCGCCTTGCAGGCTGTCGTTGCCGCGCCCGCCCTCGATCAGGTCCGAACCCCGGCTGCCGTTGATGACGTTGTCGTTGCGATCGCCGATCAGCGTGTCGTCGCCGTGGGAGCCAAAGATGTTCTCGATGCCGAAGTAAGTGTCGCCGTGGGCGTCGCCGCCCCAGCCCTGCCCCTTTTCCAGATCGACGTACACCGGACAGTGGGACGAATAGTAGTCGGCCGTGTCGTTGCCGTAGCCACCGCGCATCTCGTCGTAGCCCGGGCTGCCGTAGAGCACATCGTCGCCCATCCGGCCGTACTGGATATCGTGCCCGTCGGTGCCGGCAAGGTAGTCGTTCTCCCCATCGCCGCCGACGACGTTGCGCTCCTCCGGGGGCGGCGGAAACAACAGGAAATATTTCGGACAGGGATCGATTTCGATTTTGTAGTCGTCCCAAGGCAAAAAGGCCTCGGATAGCTGGTAAACCGGCATGGCTGCGACCCTCCACCGCACGCCGGTAGCCTAACGGGTGAAAAATCGGCCGCTGTGACGGGCGTCACAACTCTGCGCTTCGGTGCGCTTCGCTCCCGACATCTCTGGCGGGCCGGAGAACCCGCCCGCCTCTCTTTGTCAGGTGCGCCCCGCCTTCGCCCGCCGCTCCAGGTAGGAGACCAGCCGCACCGCCGGCCACAGCACGATGAAATAGATGATCGCGGCGGCGATCAGCGGCGAGGGGTTGGCGGTCAGCGCCTGTGCGTTCTGCGCCTCCTTCAAAAGGTCCGGCATCGCCACCACCGAGGCGAGGCTGGTGTCCTTGGCGATCGCCACGCAGTTGGACGTCTGCGGCGGGATGGCGATGCGCACCGCCTGCGGCAGCACCACCTTCCACAACGTCACGCGGAACGGCAGGCCGAGCGCGTCCGCCGCCTCGAACTGACCCTTGGGCAGGCTCTCGATGCCGGCGCGGAACACCTCCGCCGTGAACGCCGCCAGCACCAGCGACAGCCCCATCACCGCCGCCGAGAACGAATCCAGCAGGATCCCCACCCCCGGCAGCGCGTAGTAGATCACCACCAGGATGACGAGGATCGGCACGGCGCGGAAGAAATCGATCACGAACACCGCGGCGTGCCGCACCCCGCGCGGCCCGTAGAGCCGCACGAGGCACAGGAGCACGCCGGCGACGATGCCGATGACGATGGACGTCACCGACAGGTAGACCGTGTTGACGAGACCCCGCCCGAGCATGGGCAGGGTCCGCAGCATCACATCGACGTTGAAGAAGGAACCGAGCAGCTCCATCCGCCGCTACTTGGCCGCGGGGATCGGCAGCACCTCCACCGTCGCCGAGCCCTCGGCCGGCGCGACGCCGAAATATTTCTCGTGGATCTTGGCGATGGTGCCGTCCTGCTTCAGCGCGGTGATCGCCTCCGACACCGGCTCGGTGAGCGCGGACCCCTTCTTCAGCATGATGGCGTAGCGGTCGCCGGTGCGGATGCTCTCGCCCGTCGTCATCCCCTTCATCTGGGTGAAGGCGAACAGCATGCCCGGCAGGTCGGAGATGACGGCCGAAACGCGCCCGTTCTGCGCGTCGAGCAGCATCTGGGTGTAGGCGTCGTAGGCGCGCATGTCGCTGAAGCCGTACTCGGCGCGGTTGTCCTGCACCCACTTCTCGCCCGTGGAGCCCGACAGCACGCCCACCGCCTTGCCCTTGAGGTCGGCCAGGGTCGCGACGCCGCTCGCCTCGCTCATGCCCATGGCAAGGTCGGCGTCATAGTAGCCCTGGCTGAAGTCCTGGTTCTGCAACCGCTCGTCGGTGATGGTGATCGAGGAGATCGCCATGTCGATGCGGCCCGAGGTGATCGCCGCGAACAGCGCCTGGAAGCCGAGGTCCTGGAACTCCACCTCGTCGCCCAGCTTCTCGGCGATCGCCTTCACGATGTCGACCTCGAAGCCGGAGAAGGAGCCGTCCTCCTGCTTCACCTCCCAGGGCGGGTTGGCGGGGTATGCGCCCACGGTCAGCGTTTCGGCCGAGGCACCGGCGGCAAGGCCGAGCGTTAAGGCGGCGGCGGCGATCAAAGCTCTCATTGTCCACTCCTTGGGTCGGTCCGGACAGCCCGGGAATGGTGGAGCTTCGGGCCCAACCTCGCGCGAGGCAAGCTTTTGTTGGCCCGCCCCTCAGAGCTCCAGCTTCATGCCCACGTGCGTCGCCTCGAAGCCCAGGCGCTTGTAGAACGCATGGGCCCGCTCGCGCCGCGCGTCGGTGGTGAGCTGCACCAGGCGGCAGTCCGCCGCCCTCGCCCGCGCCACGAGTTCGCCCACCAGGCGCTCCCCCACGCCCGACCCGCGCAGGTCCGACGCGATGCGCACGCTCTCGATCAGCCCGCGCCGCGCGCCCTGCCGGCTGATGCCGTTGAGGATGGTCAGCTGCGCGCAGCCCACCACGCGCCCGTCCTCCGTCTCGGCCACCAGCATCATGTCGTACGGGTTGTCGAGGACGGCCGCGAACGCCGCCACATAGGCCGGCAGCGGCGGATCGCTGACCACCTCGCGCGACTGGCCGAGCATGTCGTCGGCCAGGAGCCCGATGAGCGCCCCGAGGTCCGCCTCGACGGCCTCGCGAAAGGTGACGTTCATCGCCCGATGGTCTCCGCGATGCGCTCGCCCGCGGCACGCACCACGGCGGCGTCGCGGCACACGCACATCCTCAGCCACGGCCGGCCCGAGGCGCCGAACATGAAGCCGGGCGCGAGGCCCACGCGCGCCGCCTCCAGCACCTTGGCGCAGGCGGCGCGGCTGTCGTCCTCCCCCTCCAGGCGGAAGAAGGCGTACATGCCGCCCATTGGCTTCTGCGGCAGCACCACGCCCTTTGCCGAGCTCAGTGTCTCGTAGGCGGCGTCGAGGCCGGCGCGGCAGCGCTCGCGGATCTCGCTGACGAGGCCCTCGCCCTCGTTGAGCGCGGTGGCGGCCGCCACCTGCACGAAGGAGGGCGTGCCGGAGTTCACGTACTGCGTCACCGCCGACAGCTTGGCGACCACCGATTCGGGGTGCGTGATCCAGCCGATGCGCCAGCCCGTCATCGCCCACGCCTTGGAGAAGGAGTTGACGATCAGCACCCGGTCCTCCGGCTCGGCCACCTGCAGCATCGAGGGCGCGCCGCGCGTGTTGCCGTACCACAGGCGGTTGTAGACCTCGTCGCAGATCACCCAGATGCCGCGCTCGCGGGCGAAGGCGAGGATGGCGGCCAGCTCGTCGCGCGTGGCGGTCCAGCCGGTCGGGTTGGCGGGGCTGGAAAAGCAGATCGCGGCCGTCGTCTCGTCGCAGGCGGCGAACAGCTTGTCGAGGTCGAGCGTGGGGCGCTGCGTGTCCCAGTCGAGCGGCACGGCCACCGGCTTGCCGCCCGCCAGCGTCACGATGTGGCGGATGTTGGGCCACTGCGGCTCCACGATGGCGACGCTCTGGCCCGGGTCGCACACCAGCATCATCGCGATGTGCAGCGACTGCATCCCGCCCGGCTGCACGGAGCTGCGGTTCTCGCTGATGGCGGTACCGTGCAGCACGCTCTGGTAGGTCGACAGCGCCTCGCGCAGCTCCGCCGTGCCCCGCATGTCGGGCTCGTAGAAGGTGCGCCCGGCCGCCAGCGCGCCCGCGGCCGCGTTCTTGATGAAATCGGGCGTCACGACATCGCCCTCGCCGTACCACAGGCGGATCACGTCCTTGAGGGCGTTGGCCTTGGTGGCAAGGTCGGCGATGTTGTCGGTCTCGAGGTCTTGGATCAGCGTGCGCATCGACGCTGCGGCGGGTCCGCCGGTCATGTCGGCTCCTTCGTAGGGGTGTCGCCCCAGGGGCACGGCCGGCGGCAATCGTCGACCGCGCCTCTGGCGCAGAGCCTCGAACGGAGGCACCATGGCGGCAATAACGGAACCGATCGACTTGCCGCAAGACATCCCTCCGCAACGTCCCGACAATCCGCTTGCCGCCGGCACCGGCTTCAAGCTCGGAGTCTTCTCCGCCAACGCCGACGGCGGGCTGGCCATCACCACCGTTCCGGAGCGTTGGGGCGCCTCCTGGGCCGACAACGTCGCCGCCGCCAAGATGGCCGACGAAGCGGGGCTCGACTTCTTCCTGCCCATCGCGCGCTGGAAGGGGTTCGGCGGGCGCACCAAGACGCGCGAGCACTCGTTCGAGACCTTCACCTGGGCCGCCGCCCTCGCCGCCCTCACGCAGCGCATGGCCGTCTTCGCCACCGTGCACGTGCCCCTCGTCCACCCCCTCTACGCGGCCAAGGCGCTGGCGACGGTCGACCACGTGTCGGGCGGGCGGGCCGGGCTCAACATCGTGTGCGGCTGGAACCCGGCCGAGTTCGCCATGTTCGGCACCGCGCCCGACGAGCGTGGCTACGAGCGCGCCGCCGAGTGGATCGAGATCATCGAGCGCGCCTATGCGAGCGACGAGCCGTTCGACTACGAGGGCGCCTACTACCGCCTCAAGGGCGTGGTGAGCCGGCCGGCGAGCCTGCAAAAGCCGCGCCCCCTCACCATGAACGCCGCGTTCGGCGGGCCGGGGCGCGACTTCGCCGCCCGCCACTGCGACATGCTGTTCACCACCTTCACCGACATCGCCGACGGGGCGCGCCACGTCGCCGACATTTCGGCGCGCGCGGGCGCCGTCGGCCGCGAGGTCGGCGTCTACACCGTGTGCCACGTGGTGTGCCGGCCGAGCGCGGACGAGGCGCGCGCCGCCTACGACCGCTACGCCCTCCACGAGGCCGACCACGAGGCCGTCGCCGCCCACATGGCCGGCAAGCGCGACTTCTCAAAGAGCCACGACGAGGAGGCCTACACCCGCTACGCGCAGCGTTTTGCCGGCGGGGCGGGCACCTATCCGCTCGTGGGCACGCCGCAGATGATCGCCGACGACATCGCCGCCATCGCGGCGGAAGGCTATCGCGGCGCGGCGCTCTCCTTCCTCAACTACACCGACGAACTCCCCTATTTCTGCGACACCGTGCTGCCGCTCCTAGCCGAAGCGAACCTCAGATGACCCTCTTCGATCCCGCCGCCCCCCGCCTCAAGCCGCGCCTTGCGGCGGGCGAGCCCACCGGCGTCGCCTGGTTCACGCTGGGCAGCGCCACGCTGATCGAGATCGCCTCTCGCCACGGGCCCGACGCCATCGTCATCGACATGCAGCACGGCCTGTTCGACCGCGTGTCGCTGGAGGCGGCCATCGGCGCCTCGCGCGCGCCGGTCCTGGTGCGCACGCGCGACGCGGTGCCCGCCAGCATCGGCGAGGCGCTCGACGCGGGCGCCGAGGGGGTGATCGTGCCGCTGGTGGAAAGTGGCGAGGCGGCGGCCGCCGTCGCCGCCGCCTGCCGCTATCCGCCGTCCGGCAACCGCTCCGGCGGCGGCATCCGGCCTCTGGCGAATTTCGCCGCCCACGCCGGTTCCGCCAACGCCGGCATCGTCGCCGGCGTGATGATCGAGACGGCGGCCGGCGTCGAGGCCGCCGACGCCATCGCCGCATCCGGCGTCGATTTCGTCTTCATCGGCACCGGCGACCTCGCCCTCTCATTGGGCACCGCTCCCGGCAGCGAGGCCCACCAGGCGGCCTGCGCCCGCATCCTCAAGGCCTGCCGCGCCAAAAAGATCCCTTGCGGCGTCTTCGCCATGAGCGCGGAGGCCGCCGCCGGCCGCATCGGCGAGGGCTATGCCCTCAGCGTCGCCACCATCGACCTCGACGCCTACGAGAGCGCCACCCGCACCGCGCTCGCCACCTTCCGCGACACGGCAAAGCCGCCCCGCCGCCGCACCGCGAAGCGCTCCGGGAAGAGGTGACGGCCTAACCGGGGTCGCCCAGAGATTGGAGTTTATCCGAACATCGAAGATAAAATAGAAAGTATGGCTCAATGATATTCAACGTATCCTCGTCCCATTCAAGTATTTCTGATTCTGGTGCAATTTTTTCGGCAATCTTCTGCATCTGCTGAAGAGATGCAGAGATGCTTGAGCCAACTGGTGGGGCATCGGTAGATATTAATTTTACCCGAGCCAGAATATCATCATATGAAAATGTTTGCGTTGCAGGCTCCTGGGACAAACCCAACAGAACAGCCCGATAGACATCCCCTGTCGAGCCGCCCGAAAAGACGAAAGGTTTCCTCTCGGTGCCCCGCTCCTTAGGTCCTCCATGCAATTTTTCAACTAATGTTGAATAATCTGCGAACATAGATGAGCGAACAAGTACGTTCTCTAGAGTTTTATTTTCGACAGTAAGGTCACGACGATCTTTTTTGCGCTCTCTAGCATCAATCTCGAAACAAAAATTGAGACAAAGAGTCTGCATTAACTGCGGAGATCCAAATGCCTCTCGTGCCAATCTTTCAATATTATTCCGAGATACGTTAAAATTAAGAGCTTCAAAGCCTTGTTGCGCAATTTTAATCAAGTCGGATGGCTGCCAATACCCACAGTCGACCGAAGCAAGTCTACCACGGAGTTCCGGATTACTCCGAACGACGTCATCAGAACGGTGAGGGACAGAGGCAGTACACACGCGGACCCCACGTTCAGCAATCGACTTCACCTGTTTCGCTACTTCGCTCTGGACAATTTTAGGTATGTAGTGGAAGTCATCGATGAATATAACAAAACCACTGCCGCCAATCTCCCTGGAAACTTGCGAGAAATAGTCAGATTGGATTACAGCCTGCTCGGCTTCACTGCGGTCTCTCTTTCCGGAGAAATTTCCTGAAGCGCCGCCTTCCATTATTAGCGGTACCTTCATCTTTCCTTCAGCGCTGACGCCAGCGCCGATCGAAGAACCTTTTGTAGACGTCCGCTTCAAGTCTGTTGGAACTTAAGGACATAGCGCCATACGTCTAGCGGTTCCTGAATTGATGCCCCCGAAACCAAAATAAGATTGTCAGGGTCAACAGTCTTTGAAATCAGAACAGTCTTCCCGGTTTTTGATGGGCCGGAGACAGATACGACAAAATTCTCAATTGCAAAGGCATCTCTCAACAATTGCTCAAGTCGATGCTCGCTGCGGTCAACGTAAGTCGTGTCGGGAATGCCGTTTGGCTTGAATACATCGGTCGCCTGAAGCATAGAAATCCAAATCAGAATTGTACTTCTGAAAAAATGGAGCCGTCACCAACCATCGCCAACCGTTCAAGAGCGCTCCCGGCGTAGCAATTGGGCCAGCTCAACAGAGAGAGCTTGTACCATGAAAAAGGCGCTGGCTCCAATGTGGTGCGCGCATTCTTGTGCGGGTCAATGAGGGTCTCATCGGGCTTAGGGAGGGTGAGCGCGAACATCTTTCAGAATTCGTCGTTTCGGAGGCGCCGGAACATGCACCAGCTCTGAAACACATTAGATGTAAACTGTTTCAAATCGCCCTACCGGGCCACAGCAAGCAGTCCCGCCCGCAAGCCCCCACTACCCCCCCGGCGCGTCCTGCGGCGCAGCCGCAAGCGGCTCGGCCGCCAGCAGCGCGTCGATGAACGTCTCCACCCCGCGCGCGTCGAGGTGGGTGAGGTCGTAAAAATCGTCCGCCGGGATGGGCAGGTTCGACAGGTCGATCACCTTGTGGCCGGAGATCGCCTCCACCTCGGCCACGAAGGCGGCCATGTTCTGGATGTTGTCGCGGAAGTCGGGGTAGTACGGCGCCGCCACCAGCACGAGCTTGATGCCCTCCGCCTTGGCGAGCGCCGCGACGCGGGCCAGCGCCTCGCCGTTGCCCGGCGCGATCACCATCCGCTCCGGGTCCTCCAGCTTCTCCCGCGCCACGATGGCGCCCGCCTCGGCCGGGTAAAGCCGCGGCTCGGGCCCGGCCACCAGGCTGTAGAGGGCGCGGAAGAAGAGATCGGAGTTGAGGCGGAACAGGTGGCTCAGCTGGCCCGCATAGTAGAGCCGCGGCGCCGTCTCGCGCAAAAACCCGCGCATCGCCGGCGAAAAGGCCGTGAGCAGCTTCAACTCGCCCACCGTGGCCGGGATCTGCAGGTGCGTCACCTCGATCACGACGGTCTGCGGCTTGGGGTGGCGCTCCAGATAGTCGTCGAGCAGCACCTCCGACAGCGCCATCGAGTTGAGCCCGATCCCCAGGTTGACGAGTTCCAGCCCCGTCTTCGCCTTCACCATCTCAGGGTCGAAATGCCGGTCGACGCGCGAATTGCCCAGCGCCACCACGTCCGCCGGCGCCACGTCGCCGTAGATGGCGACGAAGCGGTCGGGACTTTGCGTCACCAGCCACGCGAGGCCGGCCGCGATCAGCCGGTCGCCGGCGAAGAATACGACGAGCGCGAGAGCGGCGAGCCGGAGGGGGGTTGCACGGGTGCGCATCGTCACCATCAAAACTGGAAGTAGATGAAGCTGTTGCCCTCGAAGGCACCCAGCAGCGCGATCGCCCACAGCAGAAACGCGATCGAGAAGGTGCGCACCACCGGCCGCACCATCGCCCAGTCCTTGACGCTGGGGATGAGGGTGAGGCTGTCGATGGCATAGACGAAGACGATGATGGCGAGCACGCGAGCGAGCATCAGGCGCTGGCTGCCGAAGAAGCGCCCCTCGGTCTCCCAGCCGAGGATGGCGTGGTAGATCGCCCCCGCGTCGGCAAAACTCT
This sequence comes from Alphaproteobacteria bacterium, assembly GCA_030431335.1. Lineage (GTDB taxonomy): Bacteria > Pseudomonadota > Alphaproteobacteria > Rhizobiales > Amorphaceae > Acuticoccus. Next base: position 503 of record JAUIJH010000147.1, on the reverse strand, counting down.
CCGCCCGGAACGGCACCCACGCGATGCACACGGCAACGAACACCACCGCGATCGCCGCCACGCGCAGCACGAAGGCCGGCGTGCCGATCCGCTGCAGCGCGCCCGTCAGAGGCGCCCCCACCAGGCGCTGGAGGATCAGGAAGAACCCGTGCATCACGCCCCACACGACGAAGGTCCACGCCGCACCGTGCCACAGGCCCGCCAGCCCCATGGTGATCATCAGGTTGCGCAGCGTTCGCCATCGCCCGGAGCGGTTGCCGCCGAGGGGGATGTAGAGATAGTCGCGGAACCAGCTCGACAATGAGATGTGCCAGCGCGCCCAGAAGTCGGAAAAGCTGGTGGCGTGGTAGGGCCGGTTGAAGTTGATGCCGAGGTCGAAGCCCATCACCAGCCCCAGCCCGATGGCGATCAGCGAATAGCCGGCGAAATCGCCGTAGATCTGGAACGCGAACAGCACCACCGCCAAGATCAGCGACGGCGCGGTGTAGATGGTCGGGTCGTCG
>JAUIJH010000146.1 GCA_030431335.1 Alphaproteobacteria bacterium | reverse complement strand
GTCGCCGGCTGACACGAAGGTCCGGCGGTCCGGCGCCATCGTGCAGATCTCCTCCATCGTCGCCCGTCAGGGTGCGCTGAAGGGGCACGCCGCCTACGGCACGGCCAAGGCGGGCCTGCTCGGCTTCACCAAGTCGCTGGCGCGCGACGTCGGGGCCTATAATGTGCGCGTCAATGCCATCGCACCGGGCATCGTCGACACCAAGATGCTGCACGACACGCATGGCGAAGAGGGAGTTGCCGAATTGAAGACAGCCGTGCCGCTGGGCACCCTTGCCAGCGTTGAGGACATCGCCGCCGCGGCGCTCTTCCTCGTCTCGCCCGCCGCGGGCCACATCACCGGCGCCACGCTCGACGTCGCCGGCGGCATGGTGATGCGCTGATGACGAGCCCCGCGCCGACCGAACCCTGCATCCTGGAGAACGCGCAGCTGCGCGTCGTCGTGGCGCCGGACAGGGGCGCCAGCGTCATGCGCCTCGACTATCTCGGCGAGGACGGCGTGGCGACGCCTGTCCTGCGCACCGCGACGACCGACAAAACGACGACCAACGTCCTCGCGATGTTCATGATGGTGCCGTGGTGCAACCGCGTCTCGGGGGGCCTGCCCTGGGACGGGACGGTGTATCCGCTGCCGCACCTCATTCCCGAGCAGGTGCAGCCGATCCACGGCACCGTGCTGCACCGGACCTGGGATGTGCGCGAGCAGTCGCCGCAGCGCGTGGCGCTGACGCTGCGCGAAGCCGGCCCGCCGCCCTTCCACTTCGAGGCCGAAATCATCTACAGCCTCGACGGTGCCACCTTCCGCGCCGACCTGACCGTGCGCCACACCGGCGACGCGCCCGCCCCCTACGGCGCCGGCTTCCACCCCTGGTTCGCCCGCCAGCCGAGCGACCGCTTGAGCTTTGCCGCCAGCGCCTACGTGGAAGACGACGAGCAGCGCCTGCCGACGGGGCGCCTCGTGGCGATGGCCGGCTCGGCGCAGGATTTCACCACGCCGCAGCCGCTCCCGGACGGGCTGATCAACAACACCTTTGTCGGCTGGGACGGGACCGCGCGGCTGGAACGCAGCGACGGGCTGTGCGTCACCTTGCGCAGCGAGGGCGTCACCAAGGATCTTCTCCACGTCTATTCGCGCACCCTCGATGGCGGCTTCGTCTGCCTGGAGCCGATGTCCCACACGGTGGACTGCGCCAACCGTCCCGTCGAAGGCGGCCCGGGACTGATCACCCTGGCGCCCGGCGAAACTCTCGCGGCGGCACTGACGCTACGGACCGAACCGCGCGGCTAGCGCCCGTCGCAGGCCGGCCTTTCTCTCACCGCTGGGCCGACGGGCACGGTGCGCCTCGCCCAGCGTACGCTGCACTGAGGGAAGGCCGGGCGGCCTTGGAAGCGCGGTTCGCCCGCTTGGGGGGCCGAGGCGGCCGCTGAGACCTTTGCGCGCGCCGGCTCACCCGCGGTCTCGCGGCGTTGAGACCGCTGGGGACGCTCTGTATAGAGAGTGCGGTTGAACAGCGGAGGCGAGCATGGACGCGCCGATCATGTGGACGAGCGGCCCGTTGGGACGGCGCCAGTCGGTGCCCGTCGACGTGGGCGGTGTCACTGTCGGCGGCGGCGCTCCCATCGTCGTCCAGTCGATGACCAACACGGACACGGCCGACATCGCCGGGACCGTGGCGCAGGTGGCCGCGCTCGCCCGCGCCGGCTCCGAGCTGGTTCGCATCACCGTCGACCGCGACGAGGCGGCCGCCGCCGTCCCCAAGATCCGCGACGCGCTCGCCATGCGCGGCATCAACGTGCCCCTGGTGGGCGACTTCCACTATATCGGCCACAAGCTGCTCGCCGATCACCCGGCCTGTGCCGAGGCGCTGGCGAAATATCGCATCAACCCCGGCAATGTCGGCTTCAAGAGCAAGCGGGACAGCCAGTTCGCGTCGATCATCGAGATGGCGATGCGCTACGACAAGCCCGTGCGCATCGGCGTCAACTGGGGTTCGCTCGACCAGGAACTGCTCACCCACCTGATGGACGAGAACTCGCGCGCCGCCGCGCCCGCCTCGGCCGCGGCCGTGCTGCGCGAAGCGATGGTGGTGTCCGGCGTCTCCTCCGCCCGGCGCGCCGAGGAGCTGGGCCTGCCGGCGGGCAAGATCCTGATCTCGGCCAAGGTCAGCGACGTGCAGGAGCTGATCGCGGTCTACCGCGCGCTCGCCGCCCGCTGCCACTATGCGCTGCATCTGGGCCTCACCGAGGCGGGCATGGGCTCCAAGGGCATCGTCGCCTCCTCCGCCGCGCTCGGCATCCTGCTGCAGGAGGGGATCGGCGACACCATCCGCATCTCGCTCACGCCCGAGCCCGGCGGCGACCGCACCCTTGAGGTCAAGGTCGCGCAGGAGCTGCTGCAGACCATGGGCTTCCGCGCCTTCCTGCCGGTGGTCTCCGCGTGTCCCGGTTGCGGGCGCACCACGTCCACCGTGTTCCAGGAACTGGCCAAGGACATCGAGGGTTTCATCGCCGAGCGGATGCCGGCGTGGAAGGCCGCTCACCCGGGCGTCGAGAAGATGAAGGTCGCGGTGATGGGCTGCATCGTCAACGGGCCCGGCGAGAGCAAGCACGCCGACATCGGCATTTCGCTGCCCGGGACCGGCGAGCAGCCGTCCGCACCGGTGTTCATCGACGGCGAGAAGGCGATGACCCTGCGCGGTCCGGCAATCGCGCGCGAGTTCAAGGACATTGTGGAAGACTATGTGGTGCGCCGCTACGGCGCCGACAGGGCGGCCTGAGAGGTCGGCACTGGCAGCGCGCCGCGCGCGGCCTACATCATGGGGATGGACCTGATCGATCGCGACCGCATTGCCAGCGACCTTCCCGCCTGGACCGTCGAGCCGGACGGCAAGGCCATCGCGCGCGACCTGCGTTTTGCCGATTTCGTCAGCGCCTTCGCTTTCATGACGAGGATCGCAATGATCGCCGAGCGGAACAACCACCATCCGGAGTGGTCGAACGTCTACAATCGCGTCTCTATCCGCCTGACCACGCACGACGCGGGCGGCATCACGAAAAATGATATCGCGCTGGCCAAGGCCATCGACGAGGTGGCGCCATGAGCATGCCCCACGACGGCGAGATCCTGCCGCCCCATGCCGGCACGGACGATGCGGCGCGCAACGAGAAGGTGGTGCGCAAGGGCTTCTGGCGCACGTTGAAGCGGGCGGCGCGGCAGATCCCGTTCACGCACGACCTGGTCGCGGCCTACTACTGCGCGCTCGATCCCACGGTGCCGCTGCGCGTGCGCGCCGTGCTACTCGGCGCGCTCGCTTATTTCATCGCCCCATTCGACCTGGTGCCGGATCTCCTGGTGGGCCTCGGCTTCACCGACGACGCGACCGTGCTGATCGGTGCGATCACCATGGTCGCCGCGCACATTTCGCCGATCCACCGCGAGCGTGCGCGGCAGGCACTGGAAGGCGAATAGCCGCCAGGCGCCGGTCACCGGTCGAGGCCGTAGCGGCCCCCATAGTCGCGATCGCGCGGCACGTCCCACATGGGGCGGCCAGCCTCGCGCAAGGCAGCCTGCTCGTCGATCCCGAGGTCAGCGAGCATCCGCCTGTCCAGATTTGCCAGCATGCGCCGCTCGGCCCACAAATCGAGCCACAGGCGTAGCCGTGAAAAGACGTTGCGACCGGTGCTGCGGGGCGCATACGTGGATGTGAGAACTCTCTGCATGTCTTGGTCCCTCCATGCCCGTTGGACCATTGATGTGCGTGGGAGCATCCGATAAGTGAAACGAAACGTTGTCATCGTTTCCATCACGGAGATTGATCGTGGCACGCACTTTGGATCTCACAGCCCTGCGCAGCTTCGTCGCCATCGTCGACAACGGTGGCGTGACGCGCGCGGCAACACGTCTAAATCTCACGCAATCCGCGGTTTCCATGCAGCTCAAGCGGCTGGAGGCGACCCTCGGCCAGCCCCTGTTCGACCGCGAGCGCAAAGCCATGGTGCCCACCGTCCAGGGCGAAATGCTGCTCAGCTATGCGCGGCGGATGCTTGACCTCAACGACGAGGTGTGGGCCCGCATGACCGAGCAGGCGTACGAGGGCGAACTCACCCTCGGGGCGCCGCACGACATCGTCTATCCGCACATTCCGGATGTCCTGCGCCGCTTCACGCGCGACTACCCGCGCGTGCGCATCACCTTGCATTCGTCCTACACGCACGAGCTCAAGGAGCAGTTCGCCCGAGGCGACGTCGACGTGATCCTGACGACGGAGACGGCGCCCGATCCCGACGCGGAGATCCTGCAGGAAAGCGAATTGGTGTGGATTGGCGCGCCGAGCGGGACGGCGTGGCGCCAGCGCCCGCTGCCGCTCGCGTTCGAGACCGGGTGCATCTTCCGGCCGTGGGTGCAGAAGGCGCTCGACGCGGCGGACATTCCTTGGGTGATGGCGGTCGATTCGTTCTCGATTCGCACCGTCGACGCGTCGATTTCCGCCGATATCGCCGTTCACGCCGCGATCAGCTTCACCGTGCAGCGCCGCTACGAGGTGATCGACCACGGGGGCGCGCTGCCGCTGCTGCCGCCGATCAAGGTGGCTATGTATGTCGCGGAGGGGCCGGCCAATCCACTGGCGCGCAAGTTGGCCGAGGTGGTGCGGGAGAAGTGGCTCGACGGTGGCGGGAGCCAGGATTCGCTGGCGATGGCGGCGGAATAAGGCAGTTCACCTCATCTTCAACTCTGCCGTGATAGGCGCTTTTGAGGACGGGACGTTGGTACGTCCCGTGAAGATCGTTACAAACGCGTCATATGGCGGGGCTTGACCGCGCGGTGTTGCACCTGAAATGGACATGGCGTGGCCTCGCGAGATACTGGGAACATCCGAATGCGAACGATTGCGGCAATCCTTCTTGTCCTCTTGCCCATCTCCGCCTTCGCGCAGGGCGCGCCGACACTCTTGGAGCAATACAACGACTGGGAAGCCTACCGTTATGACGGTGGGGGGCAGAAGACCTGCTACATCCTGTCCAAGCCCAAGACGCTCTCGCCGCCCAACCGCAACCACGGCGATGTGTTTTTCTTCCTCACCTCGCGCCCGGCGGAGAACGTGTTCAACGAGGTGAGTGTGCTGGTCGGCTATCCCTTCGCGCCGGACTCGACGGTGACGGTGGATATCGACGGGCAGAACTTCACCCTCTTCACCAAGGACGACGGTGCCTGGGTCGAGCAGCCGGCGGACGAGCAGCAGCTCGTCGCGGCCATGAAGGCTGGCCGCTCCATGTCGGTGCGGGGCAAATCCGCCCGCGGCACGGACACCACCTACACGTTCTCGCTGTCGGGTGTGACGGCGGGCGCCAACCGTCTCGCCAGCGAGTGTCCGAACTGACGTGGCCAACCTCGCCCTCCTGAAGCGCGGAGCGCAGCGCGCGATCACGCCTGACGTGACGGTGATGCCGGCTGCGCAGGAGGGCGTCCAGCTCGTCGGCGCCACCCGCGAGGAGCTCGGCGAGCAGCTCGCGGCCGTCGGCGTGCCGCCGCATCAGATCAAGATGCGCGTGGCCCAGCTGTGGCACTGGCTCTACGTGCGCGGCGCCCAGTCCACCGACGAGATGGCCAACGTCGCCCGCCCGGTGCGCGACGCGCTCGGTGCGGCCTTTCCGCTCGGCTCGGCCGAATTGGTCACCGAGCAGATCTCCAGCGACGGCACGCGCAAATGGCTGTTGCGCCTGCCCGCGCGCGGCACCGGCGCCCCCGTCGAGGTGGAGACGGTCTACATCCCCGAGGACAGTCGCGGCACGCTGTGCGTGTCGAGCCAGGTGGGCTGCACGCTCAACTGCACCTTCTGCCACACGGGCACCCAGCGGCTCGTGCGCAACCTGACGGCCGGCGAGATCGTCGAGCAGGTGGTGTTCGCGCGCCGCCGGCTGGGCGACTTCTCCGGCGAACGCCCGGTCACCGGCAGCCCCGCCACGGGGCGCATGATTTCCAATGTCGTGCTGATGGGCATGGGCGAGCCGCTCTACAATTTCGACAACGTGAAGGCGGCGCTGTCCGTCATCGCGGACGGGGAGGGGCTGTCGCTCTCCAAGCGCCGCATCACGCTGTCCACCTCCGGCGTGGTGCCGATGATTGGCCGCGTCGGCGCCGAATGCGGCGTGATGCTGGCCATCTCGCTGCACGCCGTGCGCGACGAGATCCGCGACGAGCTGGTGCCGCTCAACAAGAAATACCCCATTGCCGAGCTGATGGAGGCGTGCCGCACCTATCCGGGGCTCAGCAACGCGCGCCGCATCACCTTCGAGTACGTGATGCTGAAGGGCGTCAACGACAGCCTCGCCGACGCGCGCGGGCTGGTTGACCTGATCCGCGGCATCCCGGCCAAGATCAACCTCATCCCGTTCAACGCCTGGCCCGGCTCGCCCTACGAGTGCTCCGATTGGGACACCATCGAGGCGTTCGCCGACATCGTGAACCGTGCCGGCTACGCCTCGCCGGTGCGCACCCCGCGCGGGCAGGACATCCTCGCCGCCTGCGGCCAGTTGCGCTCGGAGAGCCAGAAGCTGTCCGCCCGGGAGCGGCGCGCCCTCGCACCGGCGCCATGATCCTGGCGCTGACGGCGCAGATCATCCTGGTCTTCCTCGGTTATGCGGTCGCTCTCATCGCCGCCGGGGGCTTCGCGTCCGTCGTCTTCGCCAACGTCGCGACCAGCCTGGCCCATGACCCCGAGGGCCTGATCGACTTTTCCGTCCTCGCCATGGGGGCGACGTTCGAGGCGATGATGCACAGCTTCGTCCCCACCGCGCTGGCGGTGGTGCTGACGGAGAGCCTGCGCCTTCGCCATCTCGCCACCTATCTCGTCCTCGGCTGTGTGGTGGGCCTGATGACGGCCTTACCGCTCAGCGCCGTCACCACGGCGCCGGCCGAAATGTTGGCCGCCCACGGTCCGGCGCTGCGCCTCGGCATCGCCTCGGCGGCGGTCGGCGCCTTCTTCTACTGGTTGATCGCCGGCCGCACCGCCGGCCGCTGGCTGGAGGTCGGCGGCCTCATCCCCGGCTCGCGCTGAAAAGCGCTCACCCCTCAAGCGGGATCACGGTGGTCTCCTTCAGCGTCTCCATCGACAGCATCGAGGTGACGCTGAAGAGATCGATCTCCGCCACCAGCGATTTATAGAACGCGTCGAACGCGCGCGTGTCGCGCACCCGCACCTTGAGCAGATAGTCGATATCGCCCGCCAGCCGGTGCGCTTCCTGCACCTCGCCCATCTTGGCGATGGCGATCGCGAAGCGCTCGAGCCATTCCTTGGAGTGGCTCGACGTCTTGATGGTGACGAAGAAAATCTCGTCGCAGCCGAGCCGCTCGCCGTCCAGGATCGCGACCTGGCGTTTGATGACGCCGCGCTCGCGCAATTTGCGGATGCGGCTCCACACCGGCGACTTGGAGGAGTTGACCCGCGCCGCGATGGTCTCCACCGGCAGCGTCGCATCCTCCTGCAGCACGTTGAGGATCCTGCGATCGAGCTCGTCCAGCATAAAAAATTCCTCTGCCTATCGCCGAAACGGGAAATAGTACGCCAAACGAGATGGCGGAAGCCTCGTTGGCCTTATTTTGTCCTGCGGATTGCCCGTTTAACAGAACGGAGCCACCTTTGGGTCGAACCAAGCGGAGGCGCGTGTGGACGCATTCCCCATTTTCTGGAACGTGAAGGGCCGCGCCATCGTCGTCTTCGGCGGGGGCGCCGAGGCCGCTGCCAAGCTGCGCCTCGTGCAAAAGACCAACGCCACGGTCCATGTCATCGCCGCGGCGTTCGAACCCGGCATCATCGATCTTGACGGCACCGTGGTTCACGAGCGCGAACCGCTCGCCGCGCCGCTGCCGCAGGATATCGCATTCGCCTATGCGGCGACCGGGGAGCCGGCGCTCGATGCCGCGCTCGCGGCGCGGATGCGTGCGCTCAACATCCCGGTCTGCGCCGCCGACCAGCCGTCGGTGAGCGATTTCATCACCGGCGCCATCGTCGACCGCGACCCGGTGGTGGTGGCCATCGGCACCGAAGGCAATGCGCCGGTGCTGGCCCGCGAGATCAAGGCGCGCATCGAGCGGTTACTGCCGGCGGGGCTCGGCGGCGTCGCCCGCAAGGCCGGCGCGTTGCGCGAGGCGGTGGCCGGGCGCATCGCCCCCGGTGGCGCGCGCCGCCGCTTCTGGCACCAGCTGTTCGCCCCGGCGCTCGACGGCGAGTTCGAGCGCGAGAGCTTCGGCCGCGCTGCGCAAGCCCTCCTCGCCGCCAACGACACCGCCGACAAGGGCTTCGTCTCATTCGTCGGTGCCGGCGCCGGCGACGCCGACCTCCTCACCGAGCGCGCCCGCCAGCGCCTCGACCGTGCCGACGTGGTGCTGTTCGACGCGCTCGTCGCGCCGGAAATCCTGGAACTGGCGCGGCGGGAGGCGGTGCTCGTCAACGTCGGCAAGCGCGCCGGCCGCCACGCGCTGAAACAAAGCGAGATCAACGATCTCATCGTCGCCCACGCGGCCAAGGGTTTGCGCGTGGTCCGCCTCAAGGGCGGCGATCCGTCGATCTTCGGCCGCCTGGCGGAGGAGATCGACGCGGTTCAGGCGGCCGATATCGGGCTCGAGATCGTGCCCGGCGTCACGGCCGCGAGCGTTGCGGCGGCCAGCGCCCTCGCCCCGCTCACCGAGCGCGGCCAGGCGCAGGAGCTGCGCATCATCACCGCCCACGGCGCGGGCGGGGAGGACGATGTGGAGGCCGTCGACTGGGCCTCCGCCGCCGCAGGCACCGCGCCGCTCGCCATCTACATGGGCCGGCGCGGCGCCCGCACCGTCCAGCGCCGGCTGATCCTCGAAGGCCGCGCCGCGCACACGCCGGTGATCCTGGTGGAGAGCGCCGGCCGGCAGGACGAGATCCGCCGCCACACCACCCTTCAGGGCCTCGCCGACACCGTCGCCACCATGGCCGGCGACGGCCCGCTGATGATCCTCGTCGCCGTGCGCTCGCGCGAGCGGCAAGCCCTCGCCCTGCGCCAGGAGGAGGCCGCCTGATGGCCAAGCTCAAGCCAACGTCCACCGCGGTCCTCACCGCGAACGACCTCGTCACCGGCGCCATCGTCTACTGGACGGGGTCCGACTGGGCCCATTCGATCGCCTTCGCCAAGCGCGCCACCGGCAGCGAGGCGCAGGGGACGCTGGAGGCCGCTGGCAAGGCGGAGGAAGCGTCCAACGTCGTGGTCGGCGCCTACCTGATGGCGCTCGACCCGGTGAGCGGCACGCCGCTGGAACTGCGCGAACGCCAGCGCCTGGTCGGCCCCTCCATCAAATTGCCAACCGACACCCAAGATTCCGCCAGAGGCTAGAACATGTACCAGTACGACGGACACGATCAGGCCTTCGTGCGCGCCCGCGCCGCGGAGTTCCGCGAGCAGGTGGGGCGCCGCCTCGCCGGCCAGCTCTCCGAGGACGAGTTCAAGCCGCTGCGCCTGAAGAACGGCCTTTACCTGCAGCTGCACGCCTACATGCTGCGTATCGCGATCCCCTACGGCGTGCTGTCGGCCGACCAGATGCGCACCCTCGCGCACCTCGCCGAGAACTACGACCGCGGCTATGGCCACTTCACCACGCGCCAGAACCTCCAGTTCAACTGGACCAAGCTGGAGGACGTGGCGGACATGATCGACATCCTGGCCGAGGCCGGGATGCACGCGATCCAGACTTCGGGCAACTGCATCCGCAACGTCACCGCCGACGCGTTCGCCGGGGTGGCGGGCGACGAGGAGGTGGACCCGCGCCCCACGGCCGAGCTGTTGCGGCAGTGGTCCTCGCTGCATCCGGAGTTCGCCTACCTGCCGCGCAAGTTCAAGATCGGCGTCATCGGCGCCGCGCAGGACCGCGCGGCGATGAAGTTCCACGACATCGGGCTGCGCGCCTATCCGGGCGAGAACGGGCGGCCGCGCTACGACATCTGGGTCGGCGGCGGACAGGGCCGCACGCCGCGCGTCGCGCAGCTTTTCGCCGAGGACGTCGCCTTCGATGAGATGCTGCCGACGCTGGATTCGATGCTGCGCGTCTACAACCTCGCCGGCCGGCGCGACAACAAGTACAAGGCGCGCATCAAGATCCTGGTCGCCGAAATGGGCCTCGAGGAATACCGCGAGGCGGTGTTCGCCGACCGCGCCACGCGCGACGCGGCGCAGTTCGCCCTGGCCGGCCCGGAATACGACCGCATCGCGGCGCATTTCGCGGTGCTGCCGGTCGAGCCCGTCGCCGCGCCGCCGGTAAAGGCCGAGGGCGATTTCGCCGCCTGGCTCGCCCACAACGTCACCGCCCACAAGGTGGACGGGTACGCCGTGGTGTCGGTCTCGCTGAAGGGCACGGGCGAAATCCCCGGCGACGCGACGGCCGGCCAGATGCGCGCCATCGCGGCGCTGGCGGACCGCTACTCGGCCTCCGAGATCCGCGTGACGTATCGCCAGAACCTGGTGCTGCCCTACGTGCCGCAAGCGGCGCTGCGCGAGGTGTACGAGGCGCTGATCGAGGCGCGGCTCGCCACGGGCAATATCGGTCTGTCGAGCGACATCATCGCCTGCCCGGGGCTCGACTATTGCGCGCTCGCCACCGCGCGCTCGATCCCCATCGCGCAGGCGCTGTCGACGGTGCTGCGCGAGCGCGAGGCGCGTGCCATCGCCGCCGGCGCGGATCCGGCGGGGCCGACGCTCAACATTTCCGGCTGCATCAATGCGTGCGGCCATCACCACGCGGCCAACATCGGCATCCTCGGCCTGAACAAGGCCGAGGCCGAGACCTACCAGATCACGCTCGGCGGGCAGGGCGACGAGAACGCGGCCATCGGCGAGGTTCTCGGCCCCGGCTTTTCCGCTGAGGAGGTGCCCGGCGTGGTGGAGCGCATCATCGGCGTCTGGGAGGGCGAACGCGCCCAGGGCGAGACGTTCGCCGACACCTATCGCCGGCTGGGCAAGGCCCCCTTCAAGGCCGCCGTGTATGAGGAGGCCGCCCATGTGGCTGCTTAAATCCGACGGCAGCTTCGGCTGCATCGCGGACTTTGCCGCCGACCTCGAACTCGCCGGCGAAACGCCGCTCGACGCGGTGCCCCAGGTGGGGTCGATCCTCATCGCATTCGCCGGCACCGGCGACGGGCGGGGCTTCTCGCTCGCCCGCCAGCTCCGTGCGCGCGGTTTCGCGGGCGCGCTGACGGCGACCGGCGCGCTGATCCCCGATCAGGCGCGCCACGCCGTCCAGTCGGGCTTCGATTCCGTCCTGATTTCCGACGAGCGCATCGCGCGCCACGGCGAAAGCGCCTGGCGCGACGCGCTCACACACTCGGTGCGCGAGCTCTACCTCGCCGACGGCACCAGCCGCGGCAGCGAGCACGGCATCTGGGCTCTGAGGCACGCATCATGACGACCGCTACCCAGCCGGCCACCAAGCCGGCCCTCCCCAACGCCGAGACGGTGCTCGCGGTGCAGCACTATACGGACGGGCTGTTCTCGTTCCGCACCACGCGGCCGGCGGGCTTCCGCTTCCGCTCCGGCGAGTTCGCGATGCTGGGCCTGCCCAAGGAGGACGGCAAGCCGCTCCTGCGCGCCTACTCCATCGCCAGCCCGAGCTGGGACGACACGCTCGAATTCTATTCGATCAAGGTGCCGAACGGGCCGCTCACCTCGCGCCTCGCCAAGATCGTGCCGGGCGACGAGATCATCCTGAAGCCGCGTCCGACGGGCACATTGGTCGCCGACGCCCTGGTCGCGGGCGGCACCTTGTGGCTCATCTCCACCGGCACCGGCATCGCGCCGTTCGCCTCGGTGATCCGCGACCCGGAGATCTACGAGGCGTTCGAGCACGTCGTCCTCACCCACACCTGCCGCACCCGCGCGGAGCTGCAATACGGGCTCGACCTCGTCGACGGCGTGCGCTCGCACGAGCTGCTCGGCGAGATCGAGGCGGGCAAGCTCACCCACATCACCTCGGTGACCCGCGAACCCTCCGAGGGCCTTGCCGGTCGCATCACGCAGTTGATCGAGACCGGCACGCTGTTTTCCCACGCGCAGATGCCCGCCTGGTCGCCCGAAAAGGACCGGGTGATGATCTGCGGCTCCTCCGCGATGATTGCCGACACCCGCGCGCTGTGCGAGGCGGCCGGCCTCGTCGAGGGCTCCAACGCCAAGCCCGGTCACTTTGTTGTCGAAAAGGCGTTCGTCGGCTGACGACGGCCATGGAGACTGAGATGCTGGATGTTCCCGGACGGACGTCTTCGGCGGTGGGCGCGCTCGACCGCCTGTTCGGCGCGATGGCGGCCGAAGACCTGATGGCCACGGCCTGCCGCGATCTTTTCCCCGGCCGCATTGCGCTGGTGTCCTCGTTCGGCGCCGATTCCATCGCGCTTTTGCACATGGCCTCGCGCGTCGCGCCCGATCTGCCGGTGCTGTTCCTGGAGACGGGCAAGCACTTTGCCCAGACCCTTGCCTATCGCGAGCGCATCGTGGCCAAGCTCGGCCTCACCAACGTGATCGACCTCGCGCCGTCGGCAGAGGGGCTGGCGGCGGAGGACCCGGACGGCACGCTCCATGCGCGGGACGCGGACGCGTGCTGCTCGCTGCGCAAGGTGCGCCCGCTTTACGATGCGCTGAAGGGCTACGATGCCTGGTTCACCGGCCGCCGCCGCGACCAGACTTTTTCGCGCAGCCGCATGGCCGTGTTCGAGGCCGACGGCGAGCGCACCAAGATCAACCCGCTCGCCGGCTGGACGCAGGACGATGTCGACCTCTACATCTGGCGTCACGAGCTGGAGCGCCATCCCCTGGTCGAGGCGGGTTACGGCTCGATCGGCTGCGAGCCTTGCACCAGCCGACCCGTGGCGGGGGGCGATGCCCGCTCCGGCCGCTGGCAGGGCCTGAGCAAGACCGAGTGCGGCATCCACCTGCCGGGCACCCCGAACGGCGCGACGCCCGCCTCCTGAGGGAAGCGGGCGCCGGCCGTCATCATCCGCGGTTCGCTGAGGATCAGTTGCAGACGCGTTCCTTGCGGATGACGTAGGCCTGGTAGCGGGGGCTCCAGCGCTCGACACGGACGGTGCGGCAGCGGGGGCCGGCGTTGGCGGCACTGGCGGCGACCGCCGCGCCCAGGATCAGGGCACCGACGCCGATGGCGGCGGCCGTGCCGGCGTTCACGCCGCCGTGGTGGCGGCGGTGACCGCGATGGCGGCGCCGCTTGACTTCGACGACACCCGCGGCCTGCGTTTCGACCTGCGCGCCGTTGAGCGCGGCGAAGGGCGAGGCGGAGGCAGTGGTGGGGATCGCAACCGAAGTGGCGGCGATGGCGATGGCGGTGGTGGCACCGATGAAGGTGGACTTGAAGGTCATTGCTCGTCTCCGGTTTGCTTGTGTTTCGCTTCGACACACCGAAGATGGTTACAGCCCGTTAATCCTCACGTGACCCGTGTCACACCCTGTCCGCTCCGGCCAAAAAAACATCGTGGATGCCCTGATCCACGCCAAAAAGCCCGCTCTACAGCGGGCTTTTTGCTGCGGTCGCGACCCACACCACGAGTTTTTAGCCTCCAGAGGCAAGGTTGAGCGCCACAAGACTGGGCGCGTTCCCCGCGCAATCTTCCTTGAGCACCTAGCTCCCAGCGCCCGCCCATCCATAAAGGCAGCGCAACACGTGCCTCATTTGGCTGAACGCTGTCGCTCCATTGCAAACCTTGAGCGGCCTTGGCGCCTGACAGCCCCGGCGCGGCCCATCTGTTACGCAGCGCAACACCTGCCTTCCAACGGCTGACCGCTTGCCGCCTTGGCAAACCTTGACGGCCCCGGCGCAGCCAATCCGTAACGCCGCGCCGCACGTGGCCCGAATGCCGTCGCCCCCCTTGCAAACTTTGGGCGACCTTGTGCGCTGCCCGTCCGCAACGCGGCCCAGCGTGTTGCCCGCCAACGGCTCGACGCTGTGCGCCTGGCTTGGCGCTGCCAACCGCAACGGCAGTGCCGCGCGTGCTCCCTAAGCTGCGTCGGGCGAGGGCGCCGGGCTTTAAACGAGCCGCCAAACGCCGAACGCCCCGCGAGAGCGGGGCGCCGACTGGGGAGATCGATGGGTCGGTGGATCAGTTGCAGACGCGTTCCTTGCGGATGACGTAGGCCTGGTAGCGGGGGCTCCAGCGCTCGACACG
>JAUIJH010000145.1 GCA_030431335.1 Alphaproteobacteria bacterium | reverse complement strand
CCACCAGAATGGCAAGCCCGATGGCCGCTTCGGCCGCCGCGACCGTGAGCACGAACAAGGTGAACACCTGCCCCACCAGATCGTTGAGCGCCGCGGAAAAGGCCAGGAAATTGATGTTCACCGCCAGCAGCATCAATTCGATCGACATCAGGATGACGATGACGTTCTTGCGGTTGATGAAGATGCCGAAGATCCCGATCACGAACAGGATCGCCGCGACGGTGAGATAGTGGGACAGGCCGATCACAGCTGCAGCCCCCGCCCCGACGCGACGTCGCGCACTTCCATGGCATCCTCCGGACGGCGGTTCACCTGCTCGGCAACGTTCTGCCGCTTGGCGCGGTCGTTGTGGCGCAGCGTCAACACGATCGCCCCGATCATGGCGACCAGCAGGATCAGGCCGCAAACCTGAAAATAGAAGGCGTAGCGCGTGTAGAGCACCAGCCCGAGCGCCTCCGAATTGGTGATCTCGCCCGGCGGCGGCGTGGGCAGGGCCGCCGTTGCCGCCGCGATCGGCGACAGCGTGTAGGCGCCCAGGACGAACAACAGCTCCACCAGGAGCACGATGCCCACCAGCGCGCCCACCGGCAGATACTGCATGAAGCCTTGCCGGAGCTCGGCAAAGTCGACGTCGAGCATCATGACGACGAACAGGAACAGCACCATCACCGCGCCGACGTAGACGACGACGAGGATCAGCGCCAGGAACTCAGCCCCGGTCAGCATGAAGAGCCCCGCGCCGTTCAAGAAGGCGAGGATCAAGAACAGAACCGAGTGAACCGGGTTCTTGGAGGAAATCACCATCAACGCCGAAGCGAGCATGACGGCAGCGAACAGATAGAAGAACAGGGACGCTATGGCCATTCAGATCTCGTGCGCGCAGCGGTGGCGGGGTGCGTCGGATACGCGTGAACGCGGCAACGCGACCCTCTTAGCAACGCCGACCGGGCTCGTCCACCGCCTCCATGTCGCTGATCACCAGCCGTGATTTAGCTGACGAGTCAAGCACGGCCTCCGTTTGCCTCTGCTTGCGGACTCCCCATATTGACCGAGACACTAACAACTGAGGGTTTCGCGCCATGCGCTTCTTCCATCGCTACCGTGCCGTTCTGGCGGTGGCCACACTCGCGGTCGCATTTTCCCTGGCCGCTGTGGACTTTGCAGATGCTCGGCGCGGCGGCGGGTTCGGCAGCCGGGGGCTTCGAACGTTCACCCGGCCCGCTCCCACGCGCACGGCGCCCAACGAAGCACAACCCATCAACCGCTCGATGACCCCGCGACAGCAAACCACACAACCGGCGACACAGGCCGGCACAAGGCAAGCTGCAGGCCAGCCTAGCCGCAGCGGGATGTTCGGCGGCATGTTCGGAGGCCTTCTGGGCGGGCTGATGCTGGGCGGTCTCGTCGGCATGCTGCTCGGCCACGGCATCGGCGGCATGGCCGGGATGCTGGGGCTGCTGTTGCAGGTCGGCATCATCGCGATCGTCGTCATGCTGGTGATGCGCTTCATGCGCAAACGCCAGACGCCCGCCTTCGCGGGGGCCGGCGGCGGCGATCCGGGCCAACGGTTCGGTTTCGAGAGCCAGGGCGCCTCCCCCGCCGCCGCCGATTTCGGCCGCCAGCCCGAGCCGGATGTCGAGCCCTCCGGCGACGATCTCGCCGGTGACGGCGTTGCCGCTCACGGCGGCGCCGACGAAATCGGCATCACCAACGAGGACCTCGACCGATTCGAGCAGTTGCTGGTGGAGATCCAGGCCGCCTTCACGCGCGAGGACTATGCGGGCCTGCGCGAGCGGTGCACCCCGGAGATCGTATCCTTCCTGTCGGAGGAGCTCAGCCAGAACGCGGTGAGCGGCAAGCGCAACGAGGTGCTGGACGTGAGCCTGCTGCAAGGCGACATCGCCGAGAGCTGGCGCGAGGGCGATGAGGAATACGCCACCGTCGCGCTGCGCTACGAGAGCATCGACGTGATGCGCGACCGCGCCAGCGGCGAGGTGGTCGAGGGGGAGATGCATCCCACCGAAACCACCGAGATCTGGACGTTCGTGCGCCCCGTCGGCGGCTCATGGAAGCTATCGGCTATCCAGGACCTGTGACGACCCGGGCGGCGCGAGCCTCTGGCCGGCGCCGCCCAGGCACGATGTGGCTCGCTCAAGCACCCGCGCCGGCCTGACCGGGGCGGGTGTTACGCGTTTTCGGACAGCCTGTCGCGCCGCAACAGCTCGGTCGCCTCGATGTCGAGACCCCATTCGTAGCCGTCGTCGGTGCGGGCGAGGACGACGCCATAATCGGCCCGCGCCGCGGCAGGCCTGACGAAACCGTCGAGCACGTCGTCCAGCACTTTTTCCGGATCGCGCTCCAGCGGATCGCCGTAGCCCCCGCCGGAGGGCGAATAATAGGACACCACGTCGCCCGGCTCGACGCGCAGCCCCGACAGCTTGGCCGGCTCGTTGCGCACCTCTTCCGGCGCGGCGGCGTTGTGCACGGTGAGCATGCCCACCGCCCCCTCCTTGCCGCCGAAAACGCCCCAGGGCGCGTCCTCGTGGCGGTCGCTCTCATGCGTCATGAAGCCGGGCGTTAAAAAACGCTGCGACTTCACGACTCCCTGCCCGCCCCTGAACTTGCCCGCGCCCGGCGCCACATCGTCGCGCACCTCGTAGCGGTCGCAGATCAGCGGCAGGTGCATGGCGAGGTCCTCCAACGGGTTGTTGCGCGTGTTGCGCATCAACTCCTCCACCGTGTCGGGCCCGTCCGATGCCGGCCGCCCGCCCATCGCCGCCTCGTTCACCTCCAGGAACACCCAGTAGTCGCCGCTCGGCCGGACGCCGGAATAGGCGGCGAAAGACAGCGTCGCAGCGTTGCCGGCCGTCACCTTGTCGGGAATCACCGGCGCCAGCGCCTTGATGATCAGATCCACCATGCGCTGGATCTGGCAAAAGCGCGCTTCCGCCGCGACGGGCGCGACGGGATTGTAGATCGAGCCCTTCGGCGAGGTCACCGTGACCGGGCGGAAGGAGCCCTCGTTCTGCGGAATGTCGCTCTGGTGCGTATAGGTATCGAGCAGCAGCGCGCGGAAGGCGAAATAGGCAGCCACCTTGGTGGACCCGTCGAAGGGGACGTTGAAGCAGGTGGGCACCTGGTCGGCCGAGCCGGTGGTGTCGACCTCCACCGCGTCGCCGCGCACCCGCACCGTGACCTTCAGCGGCAGCGTCACGCCGCGCGTGCGCCCGTCGTCGTCGAGAAAACCCTCGGCGGTGTAGTCGCCGTCGGGAATTTTCGCGATCTCGGCGCGCAGCATGCGCTCGGTGTAGTCCATCAGCTCCACGCAGGCCGCCTCCACGTCGGCCTTGCCGTACCGGGCGAACAACTCCTCGAAACGGCGCACACCGAGCTCGGCGGAGGCGATCTGCGCCTCCAGGTCGCCCATCACCAGCGACGGAACGCGGGTGTTGTCGGCGATATATTGCCAAAGCGCGCCGTTGCGCCGACCCTCCTCGTAGAGCTTGAGGCCATTGAACAGCATCCCTTCGGCGTACATGTCCGGCACGTCGATGATGAGGCCGGGCGTCGCCGCGCCGATATCCACGTGGTGGGCGGTGTTGGCCGAGAAGCCCACCAGCGCCCCCTCGAAGAAGACCGGCATCACGATGGCGATGTCGGGCGAGTGGGAGGCGCCCTCGTAGGGGTGGTTGTGGATGACGCAATCGCCGGGCTTCCACGCCTCGTTGGGCACGCGCTTGGCGATGCCGCGCAGGTAGCCCGGCAGCGAGCCGATGTGCATCGGCGTCGAATCGCTTTCGCACAGCGTGTTGAAGTGCGTGTCGAAAAGACCGGCGCCCAGATCCTGGCTTTCGCGGATGATCGAGGAATAGCTCATCCGGTAGAGCACGTTGCCCATCTGCTCGGCGATCGAATGCAAAGCCCCGCCGATGACCTGCAGCGTGATGGGGTCGATGGTGCCCGTCATGGCGTCTCCTTCGGTCGGCCTTGCCCGTGCAAGGGGCGATGCAACACCCGAGCCAGCGACGCCGCCGCGCCCATCAGGCGATGTGGCCAAGCTCTTTGAGCTGACGGTGCATGTCCCAGTCGACCCAGCTTTCCTCGATCTTTTCGTAGCGAATCACGTCGATCTCGATGCCGGTCCAGATAACGCGGCGGCCGGTCGGCGGGCGGCCGAGATATTCGCCGAGATTGGTGCCGTGGAAACGCCAGCGCGTCGCGACTTTGTCGTGTTCGGCGATCTGCAGCAGGATCTCCACTTCGCAGTCCGGAAACGCGGCGCGGTGGCCTTCCAGAACCTTCAGCCAGCGCTCCAGGCTCAGATTGTTGGACCCGTCCGCCACGTAGGGCTCCTGGCGGTTGACGTAGTCCTCGGAAATGAAAGCCCGCGGGTCATCCGTCGAATTGCCGGCCCACAGGCCCAGCATCCGGCGCGACAGCGCCTTGTTGGCATCGAGATCCATGGCGTTTCCCTTGTTTATTTTGTCAGTCTGAGGTCCCCGTGGGCGATGACCGAGGCCGTCCAGCCGGGTGGAACCAGCGTGGTGGAATTATGCTGCAGGACAATAGCAGGCCCTGACACGGTGTCACCGGCGAGGAGATCGCCCCGGCGATAGCGCGGCGTCTCGTGCTCGCCGTCGTCGAACCGCGTGTTGCGGCGGTAGAGCACCGCGTCTTCCGGGTTGTGGCGCCCGCCCTCGGCCAGGGGCTCTACGTGCAGCGACCCGGTGGCCGCGCTCGCCACCAGGCGCAGCGTGATCACCTCGCTCGCCTGGTCGCGGAAGGCGTGGCCGTAGACTTTCTTGTGCGTGGTAAAGAAAGCCTCGATGACGGCGCCTTTGTTGGCTAACGTCAGCGGTTCGTCGGGCACGTCGGCGCGCAGCTCGAAGCCCTGGCCGACATAGCGGCACTCGGCCACCTTCTTGTAGATCCGCGCCTCGGCCGGCACGTTGTCCGCGTCGAGCTGGGCATCGGCCTCGGCGCGCAGCGCCGCGAAGCGTGCGTTGAGCTCGTCGAGCTCGGCCTCGGTGGCGGTGTCGAGCACGGTGAGCACCGAGTGGGTGTATTCGTATTGCAGGTCCGTCACCAGGAGGCCCATGGCGGCGGTGATGCCGGGTTGCAGCGGGCTGATCACGTCCTTGGCGCGAATGAGGTCGGCGAGCGCGGCCGAATGCAGCGGCCCCGCCCCGCCGAAACCCATCAGCGTGAAGCCGCGCGGGTCGATGCCCTTGGCGACCGAGTTGGCGTTGATCGCCAAGGCCATGTTGTTGTTGATGATCTTGAGGATCCCCAGCGCCGCGTCCTCCACCGACAGCCCCAGCGGGGTGGCGATGTGGCTTTGGATGGCCGCGCGGGCGAGGCCCTCGTCGATGGTGAGGTCGCCGCCGAGGAACTGGTCGGGGTCGAGCCGGCCGAGCACCACCTGGGCGTCGGTCACGGTCGGCTCGGTGCCGCCGCGCCCGTAGGCGGCCGGCCCGGGGTCCGCCCCCGCCGAGCGCGGACCGACGCGAAAAGCCCCGCCCTTGTCGAGATAGGCGATGGAGCCGCCGCCGGCGCCGATGGCGTCGATGTCGATCATCGGCACCAGCACCGGCAGGGTGCCGACCTCCGTGTCGCGCGGGTTCTTGATGCGCACCTCGCCGTCCTGGATGACGGAGATATCGGCCGAGGTGCCGCCGATATCGATGGTGATGACGTTGCCCTCGCCCGCCGCCTCGCCGGTCCACTTGCCGCCGATCACGCCGCCTGCGGGGCCCGAGAGCAGCAGCCCCACCGGCCGCACGGAGGAGTTCTCCACCGTGGAGATGCCGCCGTTCGACTGCATGATGCGCACCACCGCATCGACGCCCGCCGCGCGCAGCCGGCTCTCCAGGTTCTTGAGGTAGAGGCTGGTCTTGGGGCCGATATAGGCATTCATCGCGCAGGTGGAGAAGCGCTCGTACTCGCGCATCACATTCACCACCTCCGAGGACGTGGTGACGAAGGCGTCCGGCATCACCTCCTCCACGATGCGCTTGGCGCGCCGCTCGTGCTCGTCGTTGAGGAAGGCGAACAGGAACGCGACGATCACCGCGTCCAGGCCGCGCTTCTTGAACAGCTCCGCCGCCTCGCGCACCTCGTTCTCGGCCAGCGGCACCTCCACCGCGCCGCTCGGCGGGGCGAGGCGCTCGGTGATCGGCAGCCGGTCGCGCCGCTTCACCAGCGGTTTGGACTGCCAGGGCACGTCGAACTGGAGCGAAAAATTGTGCGGCCGCTTGTGCCGCGCCATGTGCAGAATGTCGCGAAAGCCGCGCGTGGTGAGCATGCCGACCCGCGCGCCCTTGCGCTCGATCACCATGTTGGTGGCGACGGTGGTGCCGTGCAGCACCATGTCGATGTCGGCGGGCGCGATGCCGGCCATGGCGCAGATCTCGGTGACGCCCTTCACCACGCCTTCGGACTGGTCCGCCGGCGTCGAGGGCACCTTGTGGACGACGATCCGCTCACCCGGCCGATCGAGGACCACATCCGTAAACGTGCCGCCGACATCCACTCCGACGCGAATCATGCCTCACCCCATCCGCTTGATAACCAGGGCATTTCATGCACGGCTCACGCCAAAACGGCGCGCCTTTGCTCAGGGGACGGGATCGTC
Source organism: Alphaproteobacteria bacterium (assembly GCA_030431335.1). Classification (GTDB taxonomy): domain Bacteria; phylum Pseudomonadota; class Alphaproteobacteria; order Rhizobiales; family Amorphaceae; genus Acuticoccus. The sequence goes on along the minus strand of JAUIJH010000145.1, from coordinate 7,628 downwards.
CTCGCCGAAAACGCGGCGGAAGATGGTGTTGACGTGGCGCAGATGCGCCGCCTCGTCGAACGCCGCCTCGCGCACGGGCCGTTCCAGCACGGCGGTGATTTCGGGGTCCGCCTCCACCAGATCGCGGAACCGCCCTTCGCCCGCGTGGGCGCGCATGGCGTTGCGCTGGACCATCGCGTAGGCGTCCTCGCGCGACACGCCCGCCAGCGTCAGCGCCAGCAGAAGCTGCTGCGAATGGACGAGCCCGCCGAGCGCGTTGAGGTTGGCGGCCATCGCCTCCGGCTTCACCACGAGGCCCTCGATCAGCCCCGTCAGCCGGGCCAACGCGAAATCGAGCGTCACCGTGGCGTCCGGGCCGATCATCCGCTCCACCGACGAGTGGGAGATGTCGCGCTCGTGCCACAGGGCGACGTTCTCCATCGCCGGGATCGCGTAGGCGCGCACCATCCGGGCGAGCCCGGTGAGGTTTTCCGACAGGACCGGGTTCTTCTTGTGGGGCATCGCCGAAGAGCCCTTCTGGCCCTTGCCGAACGCCTCCTCCACCTCGCCCACCTCGGTGCGCTGCAGATGGCGGATCTCTGTGGCGAGGCGCTCCACCGAGGAGGCCACCACCGCGAGCGTCGCGAAGAAGGCGGCATGGCGGTCGCGCGGGATCACCTGGGTCGAGATCGGCTCCACGTTGAGGCCCATCTGGGCCGCCACGTGCGCCTCCACGCGCGGATCGATGTGCGCGAACGTGCCCACCGCGCCGGAAATGGCGCAAGTCGCCACCTCCGCGCGGGCCGCGATCAGGCGCGTGCGCCCCCGCTCGAACTCCGCATAAGCCTGCGCCAGCTTCAGCCCGAACGTGGTCGGCTCGGCATGGATGCCGTGGCTGCGACCGATGGTCGGCGTCATCTTGTGTTCCATGGCGCGCCGCCGCAGCGCGTCGAGCAGGTCGTCGATGTCGGTGATCAGAAGGTCGCTCGCCCGGGCGAGCTGGACCGCCAGCGTGGTGTCGAGCACGTCCGAGGAGGTCATGCCCTGGTGGACGAAGCGCGCCTGCGGCCCGACGATCTCGGCAAGATGGGTGAGGAAAGCGATCACATCGTGCCGGGTGACGCGCTCGATCTCGTCGATGCGGTCGACGTCGAACACGGCGGCGCCCCCCTTCTGGCGGACCGTCTCGGCCGCTTCGGCGGGAATGGCGCCGATCTCGGCCATCGCTTCGGCGGCATGCGCCTCGATCTCGAACCAGATCCGGAACTTGGTCTCCGGCGACCAGATCGAAGCCATTTCGGGCCGGGAATAGCGCGGGATCATGCCAATAGCTCCTGTAGTCGGCGGCGGATGGGGGATAGCAGAGAGCGCCCCGTGCCGATAGATACCGTCGTCGGTGGACGGTAGCCCCTGAGGGTGGCCGTTCTATAGCAGCGGAACGCGATGTGGCGGCCGTGCGCCTGCATGTCAGGGTCGCGTCGCCACCCGAGCCGAAACAGGCTGGCGCATTCGTTGCGTTGTACGGGCTTCGGCGTAAATTGGCGCAAAAGTATTTGTTGGGAGATTCGACCATGCTCGATGCCGCTGCGCTCGCCAAATTCCGCCAGGATGGCTACCTGTTTCCCATCCGCGTGATGTCGGCGGACGATGCCGCCCGCTACCGCGCCGCGCTCGAGGCGTACGAGGCGGAGGCCGGCGGTCCGATCTCGGGCAACCTCAGGCACAAGACCCACCTGTTGTTCACCTGGGCGAGCGAGATCGCCCACAACCGCGCGATCCTCGACGCGGTGGAAAGCATCCTGGGGCCGGACATTTTGCTGTGGGGATCGTCCTTCTTCATCAAGGAGCCGCACACCACCGCGTACGTCTCCTGGCATCAGGACGGCACCTATTGGGGGCTCGACGGGTCGGACGTGGTCACCGCCTGGGTGGCGCTGGCCGACGCGCCGGTGGAATCGGGTGCCATGCGGTTCTGGCCGCAAAGCCATCTCAAGGCGCAGATTCCGCATCAGGACACCTTCGCGGCGGACAATCTGTTGTCGCGCGGCCAGGAGCTGGCGGTGGAAGTGCCCGAGGACGAGGGCATCGACGTGCCGCTCAAGGCCGGCGAGATGAGCTTGCACCACGTGCTCCTCGTGCACGGGTCCAAGCCGAACCGGAGCAACGACCGGCGCATCGGCTTCGCGCTGCGCTACATTCCCACCCGGCTGGCGCAGACGCTGACGCGGGACCACGCCACCCTGGTGCGCGGCAAGGATGACTTCGGCCACTTCACGCTGGAGCCCCGCCCGGCGGCCGATCTCGATGAGGCGGCCGTGGCCGCGCACCGCGCCGCCTTGGACGCGCAGATCGCCGCCGTCTATGCCGGGACCGACAAGACAGAGTATCGCGCGTGAGCGAGACCGCCGATCCGCCCTTTGTCGATATCGCCGCGCGGGACGACCGGCCTTCCTCGGCGGAAATCGCCCGCATGTCGCAAAAGAGCGTCCTCGGCGCGCTGATCGAGGCGCGCCGCACCTATGGCGGCGACACGGTGGCGGTGGAGGACGGCGACAAGCGGGTGCTGACCTATACGCAGCTGCTCCGCGCCGTCGCGGCGCTGTCGCGCGTCATCCGCCGCACGATCCGCGGCGACGTGGTCGCCCTGATGCTGCCCTCGTCCGCGGGCGGGGCGATCGCCTATTTCGCCGTGCTGGCGGCGGGTAAGACGCCGGCGATGCTCAACTTCACCGCCGGGCGCGACCCGCTCCTGGCCGCCTGCCGTGTGGCGCGGGTGTCGGCCATCATCACGGCCAATCGCTTTGTGTCGGTGGCCAAGCTGGACGACCTCGCGCAGGCGCTGACCGAGGCCGCGCCGGTCCTGGCGCTGGAAGATCTCGCCAAGGGCGTGACGCGCGGCGACAAGCTGTTCGCCGCCGCGGCGCTGCCTCTGGGCCTGTTGCCGCGCCTCGATGCGGACGCGACGGCGGCCATCGTGTTCACCTCCGGCTCGGAAGGCGATCCGAAGGGGGTGGCGCTCACCCATCGCAACTTCCTCGCCAACGCGGTGCAGGTGGAGCTGACGCTGCCGCTGGAGCTGGCGCGGGTGTTCTTCAACCCGCTGCCGATCTTCCACAGCTACGGGCTGGGGCCGGGGCTGATCCTGCCGCTGGTGCTGGGGCGGCGCCTGGTGCTGCATCCCTCGCCGCTGCGGCCCAAGGAGGTGGCGCAGCGCATCGCCGAGACCAAGGCCAACGTGCTGCTGGCGACCGACACGTTCCTGCGCCAATACGCCCGCGCGGGCGATGACGGAAGCCTGTCGACACTCCAGTTCGCCGTGTGCGGCGCCGAGCGGGTCCGGCGCGAGACGCGCGACCTGGTGCGCCAGCGCTTCGGCTTCGAGGTGGTGGAGGGCTACGGCGTCACCGAGACGAGCCCGGTGCTGGCCGTCAATCATCCCGAGGATATCCGGGACGGCACGGTCGGCCGCTTCCTGCCGGGCATCGAGGCACGCCTGGTCAAGGTGGAGGGGCTCGAGGACGGGCGCCGCCTGATGGTGCGCGGCCCCAACATCATGGCCGGCTACATCGACCCGGCGACCGGCAAGGTGGTGCCGCCGCACGAGGGCTGGCACGACACCGGCGACGTGGTGGCGATCGAAGACGGCTATCTGGTGATTCGCGGCCGGCTGAAGCGCTTCGCCAAGATTGGCGGCGAGATGACGTCGCTGGTGGTGGTGGAGAACCTCGCCGGCGAGGCCTGGCCGCAAACGCTGCATGCCGCGGCGGTGGTGCCGGGCGCGCAGCGGGGCGAGGTGATCGTGCTCCTCACCGAGGAGGCCGAGCCCGACACCAAGGTTCTGCACGCGGCGCTGCGGGCGCGGGGGTTGCCGGAGCGCTACCTGCCCTTCCGGGTGATTGCGGTGCCGCAAATTCCGCTCTTGGGCACGGGCAAGGTGGACAACGTCGCCGTCACCAAGCTCGCTTTGGCGGCGATGGCGGTGCAGACGGCCGGGTGACGGGCGGCCTCAGCAGGCGCCAACGTAGGCGAAGACCAGCTCGTCGCGCGTGAGGCGGCCGGTGGGCTGGCAGCGCTGGTACACCTCGCGCTCGCCCCGCAGCACGATGGTGCGGTCGTTCGCGTAGAAGCCGCTGATTTCGTATTCCAGCGGCTGGCCGCGGCAATGACGCGAGAAGCGGCGTGCGACGCCGGTCAGCCCGCCATCGGTCGAGATGCCGTCGGCGAGCACCGTTCCGCGCGCGACGCCGGCCTTGCGCAGCACCGCGCGCGGCTCCTGGTAGACGATGGCGAACCGCCCACCACGATCGACGATGCGCATCAGCGAGCCGTTGTGGTCGAAACAAGCGCCCTGCGCGGCCGCGTGACCGGCCGCAAACATGGCGCAAATGGCGAGCGCCGCTCTCAGTCGCTGCATCGGCCCCTCCGGCGCGCTGGGCGGCCCGTCGCGAGCGCCACGGACCTATTTAGCGCGAGGAGGATTGCGCGGCGCTTGCAGCAGCCGGCTTTGCGCGGCTGGCGCCCGATGGGTCAGCGATAGGGCGAGTCGGCGGCGATGTTGGCGGCGATCTCCCGCTCCCAGCGGTCGCCGTTCGAGAGCAGCTTGTCCTTGTTGTACAAGAGCTCTTCGCGCGTTTCGGTGGCGAACTCGAAGTTGGGGCCTTCCACGATGGCATCCACCGGGCACGCCTCCTGGCACAGGCCGCAATAGATGCACTTCACCATGTCGATGTCGTAGCGCGTGGTGCGGCGCGTGCCGTCATTGCGGCGCGGGCCGGCCTCGATGGTGATCGCCTGCGCCGGGCAGATCGCCTCGCACAGCTTGCAGGCGATACAGCGCTCTTCGCCGTTGGGGTAGCGGCGCAACGCGTGCTCGCCACGGAAACGGGGCGAGATCGGGTTCTTCTCGAAGGGATAGTTGATCGTCGCCTTCGGTTTGAAGAAGTAGCGCATCGCGAGCCATAAAGCGGCGACGAACTCCGACAGGAACAGCGATTTCGCGGTGCCTTGCAGCATTGCCATGGTTCACTCAGCCGTTGGTTCGGGGCGCACTGCCCCATTCGTCATCAGCACGCCGCGCAGCGACGCTGCGGACGGCACACATTCCGTTGTCGTCACCGGGGTCACGCCGGCACCGGCAGCGCCGACGGGTCGAAGCGCCAGTCGGTCACCTTGAGCACCACCGCGACCACCACGATCGCCGCCAGCGACAACGGCAGGAACACCTTCCAACCGAGCCGCATCAGCTGGTCGTAGCGGTAGCGCGGGACGATCGCCTTCACCATCGCGAACATGAAGAACACGAAGAACGACTTCGCGGCGAACCAGATCACCCCGGGGATCCACGTGAACGGCGCAATGTCCAGCGGCGGCAGCCAGCCGCCCAGGAACAGCACCGTCGTCATCGCGCACATGGTGGCGATGGCCACGTACTCGCCCAGCATGAACATCATGTAGGGCGTCGAGCCGTACTCGACCATGAAGCCGGCCACGAGCTCGGATTCGGCCTCCGGCAGGTCGAACGGCGGGCGGTTGGTCTCGGCCAGCGCGGAGATGAAGAAGATCACGAACATCGGGAACAGCGGCAGCCAGTACCAGTTCAGCACCGACAGCCACGGCACGCCCAGCATGTTGGCAAGGCCGCTGTTCTGCGCCAGCACCACCGTCGAGATATTTTGCGAGCCGACGCACAGGAGCACGGTGATGATCACGAAGCCGATGGACACTTCGTAGGAGATCATCTGCGCCGAGGAGCGCAGCGCACCAAGGAACGGGTATTTGGAGTTGGACGCCCACCCGCCCATGATGACGCCGTAGACGCCGAGCGAGGAGATGGCGAAGACGTAGAGGATGCCCAGATTGACGTCCGCGATCACCCATCCGGGCGCCACGGGCATCACCGCCCAGGCTGACAGCGCGAGCAGCGTCGTCACGAACGGGGCGAGCAGGAACACCATGCGGTCCGCGCCCGCCGGCACGACCGGCTCCTTGAACACGAATTTGGCAAGGTCGGCGAAGGATTGCAGCAGCCCGAAGGCGCCCACCACGTTGGGGCCGCGACGCAGTTGAACCGCGGCCCAGATCTTGCGGTCAGCCAGCAGGATGTAGGCGATGATGACGAGCAAGATCACCATCAGCAGAACGCTCTGCAGCACCATGATGATGCCCGGTGCCGCGTAATTGCTCCAAAAGTCAGCCATCGGTCGTTCCTTGTGCCGGTCTGCGGCAGACAGTCATGGTGCCGGCACCCTCAGCCGGCGATGAAATCGACATAGCGGCCATGGACCCAGCCCGCACGGCACGGGCCCTTGTAGGCCATGCGCCGCGGCACCGGCGAGCCGACGCCGCATCCACCGATACCGCCATAGACGATGCCCCACCAGCGCCCGTGCTCCTGGCACAGATGGATCTCGTCGCCATTATAAAGCTCGTCGATCTTGGCATAGTCCGTGGACGGGCCCTTGCGCACGGCGAGGAAACCGTCGCCCGCCGGGTCGAGCCGCGCGACGCGGCCGAGCCCCGTGCAGGCGTCGAGATCCGCCTCCCCGCCCACCATCACCGGCACGTCGAGCGACTGGCCCTGTGCCGGCATAACCGCCAGGCAGGCCACCGCCGCGACAAGGGCAGCCGCTGGCCTCATTCGGCCGCCTCGGGCATGCGCTGGCGCTCATGATAGAGGCGGGCGCACTCGGCCATCACCTTGGAAGCGCGGGCGATGGGGTTGGTCAGGTGGAAGGCGCCCACCGGGTTGATGAACGGCGCCTCGCCCACCGGGCCCGCCGTTTCGGCGAGCCGCGCGACGCCGGCCGGGTCGCCCGGCACGATGCGGTCCACCTCGGCGAGGAACGGCGCGAACGCGACCATCGCCGCGTTGAGCGCCGCCAGGCTGTCGTAAGGCAGCTGCCGGCCGAGTTCGGCGGACAGCGCCCGCAGGATCGCCCAATCCTCGCGCGCCTCGCCGGGCGCGAAGGCGGCGCGCGCCAGCCGCTGCGTCCGCCCCTCGAGGTTGACGAGGGTGCCCGATTTTTCCGTGTAGGCCGCGCCCGGCAGGATCACGTCGGCAATATGGGCGCCGCGGTCGCCGTGGGTGCCGATATAGACGACGAAGGGTGCGTCGAGGCCGGTGGAATCGAACTCGTCCGCGCCCAGCAGGAACAGCGTGTCGATGCTGCCCTCGCGCGCGGCGGCGAAGATCTCCGGCGCGGACTTGCCGCCCCTGTCGGGCACGCAGCCCACATCGAGCCCGCCGACGCGGCTCGCCGCGCCGTTCAGCACCGCAAAGCCGTTCCACCCGTCCTTCACCGCGCCCACTTCGAGCGCCAGCTTGGCGGCGGTGCCGAGCACCGCGCCCGCCCCCTCGCCCGCCAGCGCGGCGGGGCCGACGATGACGATGGGCCGCTCGGCCGCCTCGAGCACCTCACGGAAGCTGCCGAGATCGCCCAGCGAGGCGGCACCGGCACCGACATAGGTGTAGGGATAGGTGAGGTCGACCCGCTCGCCGATCAGCCCGATCTTGGCGCCACCGGGCACGAAAGCCTTGCGGATGCGCGCGTTGAGCACGGCCGCGTCCCAGCGCGGGTTGGCACCGACGATGAGGATCGCGTCCGCCTGCTCGATGCCCTCGATGGTGGGGTTGAAGAGGTAGGTGGCGC
>JAUIJH010000144.1 GCA_030431335.1 Alphaproteobacteria bacterium | reverse complement strand
TGAGGAGCACAACGGTCATGACAGCCCAGGGCCAGAACATGCGCCGGGAGACCTGGACCACGGTCCGGCCCGCGACGCTGGAAGAGACGAACAGCGAGATACCATACGGCGGCGTCACCATCCCGACCGCGAAGTTCATGACCACGACGAGCCCGAAGTGAACCGGATCGATGCCGAAGCTGATGGCGATCGGCATCAGCACCGGCAGCAGGATGAGGATCGCGGCGAGGCTCTCCATGAACATGCCGACCAGCATCAGGATGACGTTGACGATGAGAAGGTAGAACCACGCGTCGTGGGTGAACGACTTGATCCAGGCCGCGAGCTGGCCGGGCACGTTGGCGTTGGCCACGAGCCAGGCGAAGACGCTCGCGGTGCCGATGATGAGCATGACGGCCGAGGAGAGGCACGCGGCCCTGACGACGAGCTCCGGCAGCTGCCGCACGCGCAGATCCCGGTGGACCAGCATGGCGACGAACAAGCCGTAGGCCACCGCGACGGCCGCCGCCTCGGTCGCCGTGAAGACGCCCCCCACGATGCCGCCGACCACGATCACCGGCATCCCGAGGGAGGGTAGCGCGGCGACGAACGTCCGGCGCAGGCGCATGAGCGTGAACGGCTCGCTCGCGCGGTACTGGGGGCCGCCGTTGCGGGCGTGCACGTAGGAGAGCGCGAGGAGCCCGATGGACATGATCAGCCCCGGGACGATCCCGGCGAGGAACAGCGCGCCCACCGACTGGTTGGAGATGAAGGCGACCATCACCATCATCAGGCTCGGCGGGATGATCTGCGCCAGCGAGCCGGCGCACGCGATCATGGCGGCGGCGAAGTCCACATCGTAGCGCCGGCGCTTGAGTTCGGGCTGCATGATGGCCGACACCGCGGCCACGTCCGCCGACCCGGACCCGGAGATGGCGGCGATCCCGGTGGCGGCCACCACCGAGACCATCAGGAGGCTACCGACGATCCAGCCCACGAGCGCCGAGGCAAACTCGACGATGCGCCGGGAAATGCCGCCCGCCTCCATGACGACGCCGGAGAACACGAAGAAGGGGATCGCCATGATGACGAAGGAATCGAGACCATCGTACATACGCTGCGCGACGATCGTGACCGGGATGTTGGGCTCGAAGACGAGCAGCGTGAGCGTCGCCGCGATCCCCATCACGAAGACCACCGGCATCCCGACCGCGAGGAACGCGAGGAGACTGGAGAAGGCGAAGATCAATCCAGATCCTCCAGCGGAATGTTGCCGCGCATGCCGAACGGCTGGTCCCAGCTGTCGATCACCGCGAGGACCGTCTCAAGCGCGAGGTAGGACATGCCGATCGGCAGGCACAGGTAGATGGTCCACATGGGGATCAGGAGAACCGGCGAGGTCTCGAACATCCACCCGAGCTCAATGAGCGGCATGCTCGCGTAGGCGACGAGCCCCAGGAACCACAGGCAGGCGAGCGCGATGAGGATCTTGAGGGCGCGGGCGAGGCGTAGCGTCAGCATCTGGGCGAGCGAGTCGACCGCGACATGCATGCCGCGCCGCATGGCGATGCCGGCGCCGATCATGACGAACCAGATCTGCGCGAAGCGGGCCGTCTCCTCGCTCCAGCTGATCGAGTAGTTGAACACGTACCGGCCGAGGACGCCGGCAAGTACGGCAACCGTCATATAGGCGAAGCTGAGGATGACGGCGACGGTCGCGATGGTGCGCAGGACGGCCACCGCGAACCGCCCGACGGCGACCGGGATGCGCCACACCGACGCCCGCTCGCCTACAGTTTCGACGTCCATTCGACCTCACAAACGAAGCGGAAGGCGCTCACACGGCCCGGCAATGGGATTGCGGGCCGCGCGACGACGGACTTAGCGATCCGGCCCTACTTGGTCTCCTGGATCATCTTCAGGATTTCCAGTTCCTCGGGCGTGGTGAGGAACTCGTCGTAGATGGCCTGCGAGGCTTCCCGGAACGGCACCGGATCGAGGCGCGTGATGGTGACGCCCGCCGCGCGAATGTCCTCGAGGCGCTCGTTGTCGACCTTGGCGTAGAGATCCTGCTCGTAGATGGCCGCCTTCTGGCCGCCCTCGATCAGCGCCTGCTGCACATTTTCCGGCAGGCTCTGGAACTTGGCCTCCGACATGATGATCGGCGCGGTGAGGATCGTCCACCCGAGCTGCGCCCAGTACGGCGCGACCTCGTAGAACTTTTTCTCCACATAGTTGGTGTTCGCCGCCTCGGCACCGTCGACCACGCCGCTCTGCAGCGACGAATAGAGTTCGGCATAGTTGAGGGGTGTCGCGTTGGCGCCAAACCCGTTCCAGGCCGAAACGTGATACTTGCTCTGCATCGTGCGGATCTTGAGACCGGCCAGGTCGTCGATGGTCTCGACCGGCTCCTTGGTCATCAGGTTGCGAACGCCGACGTTGTAGACGCCCAGCAGGCGGATGCCACGGGCCGCGACGATGTCGGCTATCTTGCCCAGGACCGGTCCGCGCAGAACCTCGATCATGTGATCCTCGTCGCGGAAGAGGAACGGCATGTCGAAGATCTTGAGCTCGGGCACGAAGTTGGTCAGCGGCCCGTTGGACGGAGAGGTGATGTCAAGCGTGCCGGTCATGACCTGCTTGATCATTTCCATTTCGCCGCCGAGCTGCATGTTGGGGTAGACTTCGATCTTGTATTCGCCGTCCGTCGCCTCTTGCAGAACATCGTTCATGATCTGGAGGCCGACGTCCATCGGCTCGCCCGCGTTCTGCGTGTGCCCCGCCTTGAGCACGACTTCGGCGAACGCCGCCGGCGCCGTCACGACGAGAGCGATTGCGCAGAGTCCTGCGGCCAATCCTTTTCGCAACCCTAGCATGAAGCTTTCCCTTTTCGATGATTGAGCGCTGCTCGCCGTCTCCAGGCCATACGAACGTCGATGCTCTAGATGTCACCGGAGACGCGTCACAAATCGCAGACGCGAAAGACTAACAGCTTTCAGACGATATCAATGACCCATTTTTGGGCGGATTTTCGCCGCATTTGCTCAGAACAAAGTCATCTAATGCTTAGAAATCGGGCGACGCCTCTAACGGAACCGCGAGCGGACTTGGTCAATGCGACTTGCGGTGGGGCGTTGCTGGGAGCCACATTGGACGTGACTTCGTCCCACTTCGCGTCAGGCAAGGCCGATACTGCCGCCGCGTGCCGTCTGTCGGCTCGACTCTTGCCTTTTGAGGACCGACGCCCCGTGCGCCCCCTCCCCCTCCCCCTTCCCCCGTGCGCGCCCGGCGCGCAAAGGAGCCGACAGTGACTGACACCATGGACATCTCAACTCTCGTGACGGCCGACGATGTCGAGACCTACCAGCGCGACGGCGTGGTGCGGATCCGCGGCCTGATCGATGACGCCTGGGTCGAGCGCCTGCGCGGGGCGACCGACAGGGTGCGCGCGCAAACGGGCGATTTCAGCGAGCGCTACGCCTCCGAAGGCTCGGGCGAGTTCCATAGCGACAAGTTCATGTGGGACCGCGACCCCGATTTCCGGGCCTACGCGCTGGAATCGGCCGCCCCGCGGGTGGCCGCCGCCTTGATGCGCGCCAGTTCGGTCAACCTCTTCTACGACCATCTCCTGGTCAAGGAACCGGGCACCACGTCCGGCACGCCCTGGCACCAGGATATGAACTATTGGCCCGTCGAGGGCGACCAAGTCTGCTCCATCTGGCTGGCGCTCGACACCGTGAGGCTCGACAATGGCGGGATGGAGTTCGTCCTCGCCTCGCACCGGGCGGGACACCGCTACAAGCCCTTCGATTTTCGCGGCACGTCCGCCGTCGACACCGACGAGTTCGAGCCCCTGCCCGACGTCGAGAACAACCGCGACGCCTTCACGATCCGCGACTTCGACCTGGAGCCCGGCGACGCGGTGATTTTCCACGGCCTGACGCTGCACGGCGCGCCCGGCAACACCTCGGACCGCTACAGGCGCGCCCTGTCGGTGCGCTACACCGGCGACGATGCCCGCTTCATCGAGCGCAAGAAGATGATCCGCCTGTTGCGCGACCCCGGGCTGAAGACCGGCGACCGGCTCGACAGCGACCTGTTTCCCGTCGCGTGGCGCGAGCCGGCCTGACAGTCCGCCGCGAGCGGGCGCGGGCCGAGATCAGGCCGGCGCGGCATCCGCATCGGAGGCGAGGACGCCGCCATGGGCGGCGTTTTCCTTGGGCACGTCGAAGATGTAGACCGTGACGATCTCCGGCTCCACGGCGTAGCTCCGACACACCGCTTCGGTCACTTCCTTGACGAGCTGGCGCTTCTTCTCCTGCGAGCGTTCGTAGGCATAGACGTGGATCACCGGCATCGGGTTCTCTCCATTTCGTTCGGGCGATTGTCCTGCCGCCCCTCAGGCCGCGTGTTGCAGTTCTTCGACGAGATCGGGCGGCAGCAATCCGCACGCATCCACCTCGGCCCAGAAGGCGGGCGGTATCGGCGCCACTATCGCCTCCGCGCACCCCGCCGACTGCGCCGCGGAGCGCATGCCGGGCACGATCGAGGTCACGTTGGGATGGCGCAGCGGAAACTGGAGCGCCGCCGCCATCAGCGACACACCGTGCCGCTGGCAGATCGCCTCCAGGGTCGCGACCCGGCCGAGCGCGTCGTCGGTCGGCGGCAGATCGTGGTACGTCGCCGACGACCGGCTCCCCCGCGCCAGGATGCCCGAATTGAACGGCGCGCCGACGATGAGGCCGATCTGGCGCTCGCGGCACAGCGCCAGGAACGACGCCAGCCGCGGATGATCGAGCAGGCTGAACTCCCGGGCGAGCAGGAAGCAGTCGAAATCGCCGGCCTCGGCGCTCATCCGGCACACCTCGATGCTGTTCACGCCGACCCCGACGGCCGAGATGACCCCCTCGGCGCGAAGCCGGTCGAGCGCCACATAGGCGCCGTCCATCGCCTCGCGAAAGCGGCGCGGCTGGTCCTCGCCATAGGTGCGGAAGTCGATATCGTGGATCAGCGCGATGTCGATCCGGCTCTGGCCGAGGCGCAGCAGGCTCGCCTCCAGCGAGCGCATCACCGCGTCGGCGCTATAGTCGTTCACCAGCTCGAACGGCAGGTGGTGGGTGTAGGGGCCGGGCGCATCCCGCGGCGGGACCGGACGGCACAGGCGCCCGAACTTGGTCGACAGGACGAAGCGGTCGCGGGCGACGTCGCGCAGCACTTCCCCCATGCGGTGCTCGCCCAGACCTGCCGCATAAAGCGGCGCGGTATCGAAGTATCCGACGCCCCGCGCCAGCGCCTCCTCGATCGCGCCCCGCGCCTCGTCGGGCGCGACCGGCCCGTGCAGATTGCCGATACGCGAGCCACCGAAGCCCAGGACCGTCAGCGACAGGCTGGTTTTGCCGAGCATTCGCGTCGGCAACGACGATGCGGCGGTCATCAAGCGCAGCAGCCCACCGCTACCGGTCGTTGTTCAACGGTCACTCGAATGCTCATGCTACCGTAACCTTCAATAGTCGCTATTGGACCGCGCGGAACCTGCACAGGAATTAGTCTTCCTTGCTTATTTGTTGTTCTTCTTGCGCCACGCCCATCATGATAACTTCTCAATAAAGTCATTCGACCGCTTGCGTCGAGTGCTTTCATGTCACGGTGACGGTCCGTCCTGGGCCGCGTCCCAAATCTCAAGTCGTCGGCGATGCGGCAGCGAACGCAGGAGTTGGCGCGCCGACGGCTGCGGGCCCCGACCCGCCGCCATGCGAGGACGTTCAATGGATCGCAACGATATCGACTGGAAAGGCTACTGGGTGGCCTCCCCGACGCCGTTCGAGAAGACGGGCGCGGTGGACAAGGTGGCCTGGCGGGCGCTGCTCAACAGCTACCTCGCGCTCGGCGTGCACGGCGTTCTCGTCAACGGGACGACGGGCGAGTGGTTTTCCCAGACCGACGATGAGCGCAAGACGGTCGCCACCATCGCGGTGGAGGAGCTCGGGGGCAAGATCCCGGTGGTGATCGGCTGCACGACCTATACGCCGGCGGCGACGATCGCCCTCGGCCGCCACGCCAAGGACATCGGCGCGGACGGCTTCCTCTCCACGCCCCCGCCCTACGCCGCCCCGCCGCCGCGCGACATTCTGCATTTCTACCAGACCATCGCCGACGGCGTGGACCTGCCGCTGATGGTCTACAACTGGGCGCGCGGCGTGGTGGTCGAGATCATGCCGGACCTCGCGGCGGAGATCGCCAAGATCGACCGTGTGGTCGCGCTCAAGGATTCGACCGCGAACCGCTCGCAGGCGATCCAGACCCTGGAAAGGGTCGCCGGCACGGTGCGCGTGTTCGGCGGCTTCGCCAGCCGGCTCGGCATTGCGCTGATGCGCGATATCGGCGGCGACGGCAGCATCGACGGCGGGGCCATCGGCGCGCCCTTCGCGGTCGAATTGTATGAGGCGTTCTGGCGCGGCGATTTCGACACGGCCAAGACGGCGGCGGACGCCTACGGCGCTTTGATGAGCCAGCTCATCAATCCGGATTGGAGCGGCCGCTTCGGCGCGCCCCCGGCCCAGATCAAGGCGTGCATGGCGCTGCTCGGACAACCGGGCGGCCATCCGCGCCCGCCTCTCCTGCCGGTCGATGCGCCCGGCGACCTCGCCGCGCTGAAGGCGATCCTCGCCGGCGCCGGCCTTCTGGTCGACGCGCCGCGCCAGGCGATCGCCTGACGCCCGCCACCCCACACACCCAGCCAACGAAGGAGCAAATCGTCCTTGGAGCGGTTCTATAGCGACGAGCAGATTTTGATCCGCAACAGCGTCCGCCGGTATTGCGAAGACAAGGTGCTGCCCTGCGCGGCGGCGATCGATACGGAGGATCGCTTCCCGCGCGGCCTCTATCAGGGCCTCGCCGACCTTGGCCTGTTCGGGATCTGCGTGCCAGAGCCCGCCGGCGGCAGCGGCCTCGGCGCGGTGACGGCCACCATCGTGATGGAGGAGATCGCCCGCTGTTCGGGGAGCCTCGGCAACGCCTACGCGCTGCCGGTGGAAGCGGCGGCCTTTCTCCATCAGCACGGCGGCGCCCGCCACCATGCGCTGATCCCCGGGATCATCGACGGCTCCATCCTGGTGGCGACGGCGGTGACCGAGCCCGACCACGGGTCCGACGTCGCCGGCATGACCACCACCGCGCTCAAGGACGGGACCGACTACGTCATCAACGGCACCAAGGCCTGGGTGACGATGGGGGCGGTCGCCGACCAGCTCATCGTCTTCGCCAAGACGACCACCGAACCCGGTCATCGCAACATCAGCTGCTACCTGGTGGAGGGCGACCGGCCCGGGATCGCGCGCGGCGAGCCCGAGGCGCTCCTGGGGATGCACGGGCTGGAAGACTGCCAGATCCATTTCGACGACGTGCGCATTCCCCAGGAAAACCGCATCGGTCCGGAGAACCAGGCCTTCCGCGCCGCGATGGAGAATTTCAACTTCAGCCGCCTGATGATGTCGGCGATGGCGCTCGGCATGGCACAGGCGGCATTCGAGGACGCGCTGGCCTACGCCAAGGAGCGCAAGCAGTTCGGCAATGCGATCATCGCCTTCCAAGCGGTCCAGTTCATGCTTGCGGACATGTCGACCGACATCGCCGCCGCGCGGCTCCTCATCCACCACGCGGCCCGTCTCAGCGATGCCGGCCACCCGATCGCCAAGGAAGCCGCCCATGCCAAGCGCTTTACGACCGACATGGCCATGAAGCACGTTTCCGCCGCGCTCCAGGTCCATGGCGGCAACGGATACTCCAAGCACTACCGGATCGAGCGCATCTTCCGCGATGTCCGCCTCGCGCAGATCTTCGAGGGCACCAACGAGATCCAGCGCCTGATCATCGCGCGGCAACTCGAGAAGGACGCGGGCCGAGGGTGATCAGCATCATTTCAGCCGTGGAGGCCGCCGCCCTCGTGGAGGACCACGAGACGCTGATCGTGGGCGGCAACGGCGGCATGGGCGTGGCCGAGCCCATCCTGGCGGCTCTGGAAGCGCGCTTCCTGGAGACGGGCGCGCCGCGCCGCCTCACGCTCTTCCATGTCACCGGCGTCGGTGCCGTGACCGAAAAGGGCTTGTGCCACCTCGCCCACCCCGGCCTCATCGGCCGCGTGATCGGCGGCAATTTCGGTCTGCAGCTGCCATTCATGCGCCTCGTCACCGAGAACGAGATCGAGGCGTACAACTTCCCCCAAGGGGTGATGTCGCAGATGTGCCGCGCCATGGCGGGCAAGCAGCCGGGCGTCATCACCCACGTCGGCCTCGATACCTACATGGACCCGCGCCAGGAAGGCGGGCGCATGAACGCGGTCACGCGCGAGGAACTCGTCGAGCGCGTCACCCTCGCCGGGCGCGAGTGGCTGTTCTACCGCGCGCCCGTCCCGACGATGGCGATCATCCGCGGCACGTCCGTGGACGAGGACGGCTACGTGGCGATGGAGCACGAAGGAACGACGCGCGAGGACCTGTCGATCGCGCAGGCGGTCTACAACGCCGGCGGCACCGTGATCTGCCAGGTGAAGCGGATCGTGAAGCGCGGCACGCTGCATCCGCAGATGGTGCAGATCCCGGGCTTCCTGATCGACCATTTCGTGCTCGCGCCCGACCAGGAGCAGACCTTCGACACGGCTTATGATCCGAGCCGCTCGGGCGAGGTGGTGGTGCCGGTCTCCACCATCGTGCCCGACCCGCTGACCGACCGGCGCGTCATCGCGCGGCGGGCTGCATTCGAAATTCGCCCGGGCGATGTGGTCAATCTCGGCGTCGGCCTCTCCGCGATGATCGCCAACGTGGTCGCGGAGGAAGGGCTCGCCGACCAGATGACGCTGACGGTGGAGGCGGGCGTGATCGGCGGCGTGCCCGGACACGGCCGCACCTTCGGCTCGGCGGTGAACCCGCGCGCGATCATCGACCAGCCCTACCAGTTCGACTTCTACGACGGCGGCGGGCTGTCGTGCGCGTTCCTGTCCTTCGCCGAAGTCGACGGGGCCGGCAACGTCAACGTCACCCGCTTCGGCAACCGCTACGACGGCGCGGGCGGCTTCATCAACATCACCCAGAACGCCAAGCGCCTGGTGTTCAGCGGTTCGCTCACCGGCGGCAAACGCGACGTGGTGGCGACGACGGACGGGATCGAGATCCGCGCGGAGGGGACGATCGGCAAGTTCGTCGATGCGGTGGGCCAGATCAGCTTCAACGGGGCGAGCGCCGCCGCGAGCGGAAAGTCGGTCACCTACATCACCGAGCGCGCCGTGTTCCGCCTGGCGCCGGAGGGCCTGGTGATGAGCGAGATCGCCCCCGGCGTGCGGCTGAAGGAGGACGTGCTCGACCAGATCGCGTTCACCCCCCACGTCGATCCCGCGCTGAAGCCGATGGACCGGCGGATCTTCCAGGCCGGACCGATGAACCTTGCAGCCGATTTTTTCAGCGCGCCGGCGCAGAGCCGCCGTTCACGCGTGCCGGGCGGACAGGTGGACCGATGACGCAGGACCGAACGATCGAAGGGCTATACTTCGAGGATGTGGAGATCGGGCGGGAGATCCGGACCGATTCCCACACCGTGACCATGAACGACATCGCCGCCTTCGCCGATGTGACGCGCGATCATCATCCCCTCCACACGGACGCCGAATACTGCCGCGCCATGGGCTTCGACAAGCCGATCGCGCACGGCCTCTTCGGCCTGTCGCTGATCGAGGGCCTCAAGTCCGAATTGAAGCTTTACGAAAACACCTCTGTCGCCTCGCTCGGCTGGGACGGCGTGCGTTTCCTGAAGCCGATCTTCGCGGGCGACACGGTCCACGTGAAGGTGGTGTTCGAGGACAAGCGACCGAGCCGCAGCGGCGCGCGCGGGATCGTGGTGGAGGACATCGCGCTGATCAATCAGGACGATGTGGTCGTGACGGAGGCCAAGCACACGACGCTGCTGGTCTCGCGCGGCGCGGCGCCGTGAGTTCCGACACGATCGTCGTCGCGGACGAGGGCGCGCATGTGCGCCTCATCCGCCTCGCCCGCCCGCACGCGCGCAACGCGCTGAGCCGGCCGCTGCTTCGCGACCTCGCTGCCGCCCTCGCAGAAGCGCAGCGGGACGAGACCGTACGGGCCGTCGTCATCACCGGCGACGATGTCGCCTTCTGCGCCGGCGCCGACATCAAGGAGATGGACGACGGCGGCATCCCGATGTGGGGCCAAAAGGACCGCATGACGGCCTGGAAGACGATCGAGACGTTTTCCAAGCCCTTGATCGCGGCCGTCAACGGCTATGCGCTGGGCGGCGGCTGCGAGCTTGCCATGCTGTGCGACATCGTCTTCCTCGGCGCCAACGCGAAGCTCGGCTTCCCGGAGGTCAGGATCGCGGCATTTCCGGGCGATGGCGGCACGCAGCGCGCCCCGCGCCTGATCGGCAAGACGCGGTCCATGTGGATGATGATGACCGGAGAGCAGATCGACGCCGAAACGGCCGTCTCATGGGGCTTCGGCGTCGAGGTCCTGCCGGTGGAGCGGACCCTCCCCCGCGCGCTCGAGACGGCCGCGCGGATTGCCGAGATGTCGCCGATCGCGGTGGCGATGATCAAGCAGGAGGTGCTGATGAGCTTCGAGAAGCCCCTCGACGAGAGCCTTAGCCTGGAACGCAAGCTGTTGCTATGGCAGAGCGAAGATCATGACGAAGGCATCGCCGCCTTCAAGCAAAAGCGCAAGCCTGTCTACAAGGGCCGTTGACTTCCTTTCTTGGCGGGTTCGTTCGCGATGCCATCGGCAAGTCTTTCCGCGCCACACCGTCATCGACGCACAAGAGATGACGCGCCGGCTGACGGCTGCAAGTACCAACGTGCCGAGAGGCGGGATCGCACATCGGGGGACGCCTGCCCGCCCCCGAGGGAGCCCCGCGCAGAGCCGAAGAATTGGCCGGCCCAAACAATGGTCAATCGACTGCATTTAATTTCACCACATTTGATAAAATATTGATCTTGATGCGGTCTTTAGCCGGTATACCATAAATTCATACGCGGGCTGCAAGGGAGCGAAGCATGTCGGTTGGAAACAAGCGTCCAACGGGTGGTCAGCGGGATATCTCGCGTCGCACGGTCATCAAGGGGGCCGCAGCCGGCTCCGCGCTTGCCGCGAGCGGGCTCTTCACCCCGGCGATCAGCCAGGGACGCACCAAGCTCAACGTCTTCACCTTGCAGCGCGCGCCGCTCCAGATGGAAGCTTACGCCAAGATGGTGGCAAGCTTCGAGGCCGCGCACCCTGACATCGAAGTCGATATGCTGCCGGTGTCGCAGACCGACCTGTGGCCGAAACTTGCCGCGTCCTACGCCGGCGGCGACGTCCCCGACCTCGTTTTGCAGGTGACGGCCGAGAACATCGTCTCGCTCTACGGCCAGGGGCTGCTGGAGCCGCTGACGGATGTGGTGAAGGAGATCGGCGAAGACGATTTCGAAGAATCGGCGCGCAACTTATACTTCGACAAGGGCGAATACTTCGCCGTTCCCGCGTCGAACAACTGCGTCTCGCTGTTGTGGTATCGGACCGACCTGCTCGATCAAGCCGGCCTCGCACCGCCCAAGACCTGGTCGGACTTCATCGCCATGGCGAAGGCGCTGACCGGCAACGGCATGTACGGCGCCTCGATGCCCTACGGCCAGGCGGCGATGGCGAACTCCATCACCTGGACGCTGATCTACGAGGCCGGCGGTCTCGTCATCGCGCCCGACATGTCGGTCGTCTTCAACGACGAGCCGACCTACAAGATGCTCGAATTCATGAAAGAGATCCATGAATACGTGCCGCCGGGCGCCAACCGCTACGATTTCTTCGACGTCCTCAACGCCTACGTGATGGGGACGGCCGCGAGCTGCATGTACACGGGCCGCGCGATCGTCAACGTCAACACCGAGAACCCGGCCATCGCCGACAGCATCGCGTGCACGCCGTTCCCGATCCCGACGGGGGGCGTGCCCTGGTGGTCTGGTGCGTTCGAGGGCATCGTCATGCCGAAGGCCGGCAAGAATTATGAGGCCGCGAAGCAGTTCGCCGCCTGGAATTTCAAGCCGGAGGAATACATCGCCTTCATCAACGCCACGCCGGGACACCAGATCCCAACGCTGAAGTCGATCCTCAATTCGCAAGCGTATCGGTCCGACCCGTTGCTGCAAAAGTATCCCGAAGCATTGCAGACGACGATCGACACGCTCGCCAAGGCCAATGCGACGTGCAAACCGTTCGACGACTTCCCCCTCATTCTCAAGGCCGGCGAGATCCAGGGCAGCGGGATTTTCGCGGAGACCCTGCAACGGGTCGTCATCGGCGGGGAGACGCCGCAGAAAGCCGCCGCCTGGGGTCAAGACCGGATCGCGCGGCTGATGCGCACCTGACGCCCGTCTGGCGAGACTGATGCGCAACCCTGTTCTTGGCTATCTGCTTCTCGCCCCGACCGTCATCTTGCTCGGCGTTCTGGTCGGATGGCCGCTCATCGAAGCGGTCGTCCTCTCGTTCAATCAATTCCATCCCCTGACGCGGCAGCCCAACTTCGTCGGCCTTCGCAACTACGCGGAAATCCTCACCGAGGAAGAGTTCTGGAATGCGTTCAAAAACAACTTCATCTGGCTCGCCGGCTCGCTCGTGCTCCAGATTTCGCTGGGCGTAGCGCTGGCGCTGATGCTGAACCGCTCGTTCCCCGGACGCGGCCTGGCGCGCACGCTGATCCTGTTTCCCTACCTGTTGCCGGTGGTGGTCGCGGCGCTGATCTGGCAGTGGATGCTCGATCCGCTGAACGGTGTGATCAACGCCGGCATCGAGGGGTTCGGCCTGCCGGCGGTCGACTGGCTGGGCGAGATGCCCGAGGCGATGATCGCGGTGATCACGGTGGGGAGCTGGCGCGCGTTTCCCTTCGTGGTGATCGCCGTCCTGGCGCGGCTCCAGTCGATCCCGGCCGAGCTCTACGAAGCCGCGGAAGTGGACGGGGCATCGGCCTGGGGCCGCTTCTGGGACGTGACGATGCCGCAGCTCGGCAACGTGCTGTTCGTCGTCGTCCTCTTACGCGCGATCTGGGATTTCCGCGAGTTCGACCTCCTCTTCCTGATGACCGGCGGTGGCCCGCTATCGGGCACGACCACCTTGCCGCTGCTCGTCTACAAGGAGGCGTTCGAGGTCTTCCAGACCGGCCGCGCCCAGGCGATCGCGGTCGTCATGCTCCTGGTGATGGCCGTGCTGATCGCATTCTACTTCGCGCTGTCGCGGCGTGGCGGCACGATCGATGAGGCCTGAAATGCGCCGGGGCAACTTCCTCACGCGGCTGATCTGGGGCCTGTTCGTGTGGTCGGTCGTCGGAACGCTGGGCTTTCCGCTGTTCTGGATGCTGTCCACCGCGTTCAAGCCGCCCACCGAGATCTTCGTCAGCCCGCCCACCCTCATTCCGGTCAGCCCGACGCTGGACAACTTCGTCCGCGTTCTCAACGAGACGCGCTTCGTTACCTATTTCTGGAACAGCCTCGTGGTCGCCACCGCGACGACGGCGCTCACCATCACGGTCTCGACGCTCGGCGCGCACGCCATGGTCTCGTTCCGGATCCGGGGGCGCGAGATGGTCGGCAAGGTGATCCTCCTTGCCTATCTCCTGCCCTCGACGGCGATCCTCATCCCGATCTACCTGATCATCGCCAGGCTCGGCCTCACCAATACGCGCTTCGGGCTCGTGGTCGCCTACACCAGCCTGTTCCTGCCGTTCGCGCTGTGGCTGATGCGCGCCTTCATGTCCGGCATTCCGCGCGAGATCGAGGCGGCCGCGGTGATCGACGGCGCCTCGCGCATGCGCGCCTTCATCGACGTGGTGCTGCCGCAGGCCGTCCCGGGGATCATCACCACGGGTGTGTTCTCGTTCATCTTGTGCTGGAACGAATACCTTTACGCCCTCGTGATGATCAACAACGACGACATCCGAACTCTACCGACAGGGGTCATGGGAACCTTGATTACAGGCTACTCCATCGAGTGGGGCATGGTGATGGCGGCGGCGGTCATGATGAGCCTGCCGCTCCTGTTCGTCTTTCTCTTCCTCCAGCGTTCGTTGGTCGCCGGCTTCGGCGCCGGCGCCGTCAAGGGCTGACCGCGATGACCGAGATCCGGCTGACCGGCATCGCCAAGCGCTTCGGGGAGGACAATTTCGCCGTCCATCCCACCGATCTCACGGTGGTGGACGGCGAGTTCCTCACCCTCCTCGGCCCCTCCGGCTGCGGCAAGACGACGACGTTGCGCATGCTCGCCGGGCTCGAGGAGCCCACCGGCGGCACCATCCATTTCAACGAGACGCGGGTCGACCGCCTGCCGCCCGGCCGGCGCAACGTGGCGATGGTGTTCCAGAACTATGCGCTCTATCCGCACCTC
>JAUIJH010000143.1 GCA_030431335.1 Alphaproteobacteria bacterium | reverse complement strand
GTCAGCGTGCCCGCCGGCGCCGCCAGCACCGCCGCCAGCACGATCATTCCCGTCGCGGCCAGCTCCGCCGCTCGCGGGCGCACGCCGAACTGCACCGCCGCGAACGCGATCGCGAAGGCGGGGTAGGTCATGAACAGAACCCCCGCCTCGGCGATGGGCATCGTGGTGAGGGAGTGGACGAAGCCGATCCAGCCCAGCCCCATGCCGGCCCCGCCCGCCACCGCCCACAGCGTCGGCCGCCACGCGCCGCTGCGCAGGCGCAGGAGCGGCAACAGCAGCCCCGCCGTCAGCGCGAACCGCCAGAACGCGATGGCCGGCGCCGCGAGCCCCGCCTCGGTGAGGACGCGCGTGAACAGCGGCAAGGTTCCGAAGCAGGCGGCCCCGGCCATCACGGCGACGGTCGCCAGCAGGACGCGTCCGCTCCCACGCGTCGGTATGTCCACGGCGCGTTGCATGAACGTCCTTCGTTTGCACCGGGGCGCCTGGAGCCCCACATGAAGAATGAGAAAAAACGCGCGGCGACGCTCACGCGATCGTTGACAAAAACCGCTGCAGCGATTAACTGCCAACCAACGTTAGCACTCACCTCAAGGGAGTGCCAACAACGGCCGGATCCAGCGGAGACCCCCCGGATCGGCCGGCCCAGAGACATTGTCAAGCGACCAACGAGGACAGATATGAACTTCCGTCCGCTGCACGACCGCGTCGTCGTGCGCCGCATCGAATCCGATACGAAGACCAAAGGCGGGATCATCATCCCCGATACCGCCAAGGAAAAGCCGCAGGAAGGCGAAGTCATCGCCGTCGGTCCCGGTGCCCGCGACGAGAACGGCCAGATCCAGGCCCTCGACGTCAAGGCTGGCGACCGCGTTCTGTTCGGCAAGTGGTCCGGCACCGAGGTGAAGCTCGACGGTGAGGATCTCCTCATCATGAAGGAGAGCGACATCATGGGCGTCGTCGAAGGCGCCACCGTCTCCGCGTAACGCCGCCAATTCGCCCGAACCATTTCAGAATTCAGGAAGAGCAAAATGGCTGCTAAAGAAGTCAAATTCTCCACCGACGCGCGTGATAAGATGCTGCGCGGTGTGGACATCCTCGCCAACGCGGTGAAGGTGACCCTCGGTCCCAAGGGCCGCAACGTGATCCTCGAAAAGTCCTTCGGCGCCCCGCGCATTACGAAGGACGGCGTGACGGTCGCCAAGGAAATCGAGCTTGAGGACAAGTTCGAGAACATGGGCGCCCAGATGGTCCGTGAGGTCGCTTCCAAGACCAACGACCTCGCCGGCGACGGCACCACCACCGCCACCGTGCTGGCCCAGGCGATCGTCCGCGAAGGCGCCAAGTCGGTTGCCGCCGGCATGAACCCGATGGACCTGAAGCGCGGCATCGATCTCGCCGTCGCCGAGGCCGTGAAGGACATCACCGCCCGCTCGCGCACCATCTCGACGTCCGACGAAGTCGGCCAGGTCGGCACGATTTCCGCCAACGGCGACATCGAAGTCGGCAAGATGATCGCCGAGGCGATGCAGAAGGTCGGCAATGAGGGTGTCATCACCGTCGAAGAGGCCAAGTCGCTCGAGACCGAGCTCGAAGTCGTCGAAGGCATGCAGTTCGACCGCGGCTACATCTCGCCGTACTTCGTGACCAACGCCGAGAAGATGCTCGTCGAGCTCGAGGATCCCTACATCCTCATCTTCGAGAAGAAGCTTTCCAACCTTCAGGCGATGCTTCCGATCCTGGAAGCCGTCGTGCAGTCGGGCCGTCCGCTCCTCATCATCGCCGAGGACGTGGAAGGCGAGGCGCTTGCCACGCTCGTGGTCAACAAGCTCCGTGGTGGCCTGAAGGTCGCCGCCGTCAAGGCGCCGGGCTTCGGTGATCGCCGCAAGGCCATGCTGCAGGACATCGCGATCCTGACCGCCGGCCAGGTCGTGTCCGAAGACATCGGCATCAAGCTGGAGTCCGTGTCGATCGAGATGCTTGGCCGCGCCAAGAAGGTCACGATCAACAAGGACGAGACCACCATCGTCGACGGCAACGGTGAAGCCGAGGACATCAAGGGTCGCGTTGCGCAGATCAAGCAGCAGATCGAAGAGACCACCTCCGACTACGACCGCGAGAAGCTCCAGGAGCGCCTGGCCAAGCTCGCCGGTGGTGTGGCCGTCATCCGCGTCGGCGGTGCGACCGAAGTCGAAGTGAAGGAAAAGAAGGACCGCGTCGACGACGCCCTCAACGCGACCCGCGCGGCCGTGGAAGAAGGCATTGTCCCCGGTGGCGGCGTTGCCCTGCTGCGGGCCAAGGACGCCGTTGCCAAGCTGAAGTCCGACAATCCGGACGTGCAGGCCGGTATCAAGATCGTGCTGCGCGCTCTTGAGGCTCCGATCCGTCAGATCGCCACCAACGCCGGTGTCGAAGGCTCGATCGTGGTCGGCAAGGTCTCCGAGAACGCCTCTTTGGACTTCGGCTTCAACGCCCAGACCGAAGAGTACGGCGACATGATCAAGGCCGGCATCATCGACCCGACGAAGGTCGTGCGCCACGCCCTGCAGGACGCCGCGTCGATTGCTTCGCTGCTCGTGACGACCGAGGCCATGGTCGCCGAGAAGCCGAAGAAGGACGAGCCCGCGATGCCCGCCGGCGGCGGCATGGGCGGCATGGGCGGCATGGACTTCTAAGAAGTCCAACCGATTGGCTGCCCGACCGGAACAAGGTTCGGGCCAGCCACCAATGCGATCCCTTGGGGGAGCGGTTTGCGCCGCTCCCCTATTTTCGTTTCAGGCGGAGCTATCCGCTGCCGTTCGACCGTCGCGCTCACCGCGGGTGAACAGTCGCCCGATCCACGCGCCGCCGATGCCGCCGGGCAGCGGGCACTCCCTGCGGCTCAAACTGGTGCCCTCGGGAGCAACTGGAATCCGCGCGGCCGAAGCCGGCTCCCGGCCGACCCCGTGGGCACCGCAGACGAGACTTGCCCGGGGCACGCGCTCTGTCCGTCCAAGGGGCCAGACCGTCTCCTCCGGGCATCCGCTTCGGCCAGCAAGAGGCAAGGCCCTTTGCCGAAATCCGCCCTGGGGCCACAAGAGGGAAGGCCGTCGATGGCCGGGCGCACGCGGCCCCCGATGGGGGCAGCGGCGCAGGGCGGCCGCGACGCCGCCGCTCGCGCGGCAGGATCAGCGCCGGCAGGGGACGAATTATGGACCGGTGCCTTGCATAGGCTCCGCTTCCGGCGCCCCATCCGGCGGGTACGGCAACGTTGAGACCCGGCCTCCGGCACACGCCCTCTGTCCCCACCAAAGGGCAAGGCCGGTTCCGCCCAGGCATCGGCCATCGCAAGCGCAAGGCCCGCCGCCACGGCCCCCGAAGGGCAGCCGGCGCGGCGGCGAGGCGGCCGCTAAAACCCGCGCTCGCGGGGAAGGACCACCAGCGTCGGCATGCGCGGAAGAGTGTTGAGCGACACCTTCAGCACCGGGTCCGCCCGCACCTCGATGTCGAGCCCGTAGTCGCGCGTCTCGGCCACGAAGTTGGTTAGCGTGAAATTGCTGAACCAGTGCATCGGGATGGCGATCGAGGCGCGCAGGCGCTCCACCACGTTCATCATCGCGCCGTGGTTCATGGTGGCGCTGCCGTCGATGGGCACGAACACCACGTCGAGCCGCCCGATCTCGGCGACCTGCGCGTCGCTCAGCTCCTGGTGCAGATGCCCCAGATGGCCGATGCACAGCCCCGCGATCTCGAAGATGAAGATCGAATTGCCGTCCTCCTCCACCCCGCCGTAGGAGCGGATGTCGGTGGGCACGTTGCGGATCAGCACCTCGCCCGCGGTGAGGAAATGCTCCGCCGGGCCGCCTTCGGGGTTCCAGCCCGTCAGCACAACGGGGATTTCCGGGTCGGGGTAGGGGGTCCAGTGGCTGGTGTGGGCGTGGTTCATGGTCACCACGTCGGGGCGCGAACCCTGGCCCGCATAGCCGGCATAGTCCGTCGCGATGGTGGTGCCGTCCGGCGCCGTGACGCGAAAGGTCGAGTGGCCCACATAGGTGATCGCCACCTCGTAGGCGGCCGCGGCGGGCGTCGCGGTCGACACCGGGATCACGAGCGCGCCGGGCAGCGCGCGGGCGATGGCCTGGCAGTTGGAAAAGGCTTGCGCGGCGGCCGGCGTGGGCGCGGCGGGCACGGCCAGCGCGGCGGCGAGCACGATCGTCACGGTGGCGGCAAAACGCGTTAGGACCATCGGCAGGCTCCTTGCGTAACATGCGAAGCAAGGAGAATACCGCGCGCGGCGTGGCGCGCCAGGGCCGGGCCGCTCGCAGTTTCGTGATCGGGCGCCGGAGCGGGGGCCGTCCGGCTCAGGCCGTTTCGCGGCGCTTGTCGATCTTCTGCTGCATGGCCGGCAGGGCGGGGGCGCCGCCGGTGCGCGCATAGGGCCGCGTCATCAGCTCGGAGCGGATGAGGAAATCGGCCGTCGTCTCGGTCAGCGCGACGGCGATCTGCGCGATGTTGGCGATGCGCAAAAGCGGCGCCACGTCTACGTCGTGCGGGCGCGCGGTCAACGGATCGGTGAAGGCGATCAGGATGTCGATCCGCCCGTCGGCGATCAGCGCGCCGAGCTCCAGGTCGCCGCCCAAGGTGCCGGACCGCAGGCAGTTCACCTCCAGCCGCGTCGCGTCCATGATGGCGCGGCCGGAGTTGCCGGTGGCGGTCAGCTGGTGCGGCAACAAAGCGCGCTCGTTGGCGAAGGCCCAGGCCCCCAGGGTGGGCTTCACCGCGTCGTGCGCGAGGAAGGCGATGCGCTTCTGCCCGTCCATCAGGGTTTTTTGCGGAAGGCGTCCAGCGAGACGACTTCGGCACCCTCGCGCGGCTCGTCCTCGTCCTCGACCACAGGGTCGGGCAAGGCCGGCTCCGAATCGCCCGCGGTGGCGAGGGCGGGAACGCTGCGGGGCTCGCTCTCGCCGTCGGCCTTGGCCGCCGCCGCCCCCGAATCGAACTGCAGCCCGAACTGGACCGACGGGTCGAAGAACCCCTTGATCGCCGCGAACGGAATGAGCAGGCGCTCCGGCACGCCGCCGAACGACAGGCCCACCTCGAACGCATGATCGGTGACCGACAGGTCCCAGAACTGGTGCTGCAGCACCACCGTCATCTCCTCGGGGTGCTGCTGGCGCAGGCGCGAGGACATGCGAACGCCCGGAGCGGTCGTATCGAACGCGATATAAAAGTGATGCTCGCCCGGCAGGTCGCTGTCGGCGACCTCGCGCAGCACCTTGCGCACGACGCCGCGCAACGCGTCCTGCACCAACACATCGTAACGGATGAGGTCGTCAGCCACGATCCACCTCCTTCAACCAGTCCTAGGTAACGTGTCTGCCGCGCCAATCCAACGGGGTGATGCCAGTCTTTCCAAAGCGACACATGCGCTATCGCGTAGCACTGTCAGCTTGTGCGGGCACCACTGTCAGCTTGTGCAGGCACCGTGGCAAGATCGGCCAGGCGCCGTTTTGCACTTAACGCGCCGTTTATCCGCGAGGCAACCGCGAGGTGGCCGCGCACGCGGCCGCGAGCGCTGCGGGCAGGCGAAAAGCATCGCGGAAAAGGGGGTATCGCCGCTGGATGGGCGGAAGACGAAAAGAGAAGCGGAGGCTTCTGTTGCCAGGTGCCCCCAAACCCCGCCTCGCCCGGCTAAGAGCAAGGACTTAATCGAGGTTATCGCACTGCGTTACGCAGCGAGACGAGCCTCAGCATAGTTGTCATTCGCAACTACAAAATTAGCCCGATAACGGCGGGTACCATACCGAGCGAAAGAAGCACCTTTACACCCTCGTCGATCCTATTTCGCCCCCGCCGAAACACTGCACTTGCGCCATATCTGGTTGCGCAGCATTTGGGTGGAGGCGCCGGGTACCGCCCCC
Organism: Alphaproteobacteria bacterium; assembly: GCA_030431335.1. Taxonomy (GTDB): domain Bacteria; phylum Pseudomonadota; class Alphaproteobacteria; order Rhizobiales; family Amorphaceae; genus Acuticoccus. Next base: position 8,511 of record JAUIJH010000143.1, on the reverse strand, counting down.
GGGTCCGAAAGGTTTATTACGTACCACGTTTATCGCCATAGCCGACCGTCGCCGGCACTACGGAATATAGGGGATCGCCCCCCGAAAGAGAAGGGGCGAGCGGGCGCGTGCGCCGATTGACCCGCTCAGCTGTGGACCGCGGGCCGCGCCCTATTTTCTTCGCCGGCGGGGCGCACCTAAATCAGCGGCGGGAAGGGAGTGCCGATGCACGCTTATCATGATCTGTTGCGCCGGGTGCTGAGCGAGGGCGTGCGGCAGGCCGACCGCACCGGCATCGGCACCTTGTCCGTGTTCGGCCACCAGACGCGCTACGACCTGGGCGCGGGCCTGCCCGTGGTCACCACCAAGCGCGTGCACCTCAAATCGGTGATCGCCGAGCTGCTGTGGTTCATCGCCGGCGAGACCAACGCGCGCCAGCTCAACGCCCGCGGCGCCACCATCTGGGACGAGTGGGCCGATGCCGACGGCGAGCTCGGCCCGATCTACGGCCGCCAGTGGCGCGCCTGGCCCACCGAGGCCGGCCCCGTCGACCAGCTCGCCCGCGTGGTGGAGGCGCTGCAGAGCGATCCCGCCTCGCGCCGCCACATCGTGTCGGCCTGGAACGTCGGCGACATCGACAAGATGGCGCTGCCGCCCTGCCACCTCCTGTTCCAGTTCCACGTCGCGGCCGGGCGGCTCTCCTGCCAGGTCTACCAGCGCTCCGCCGACCTCTTCCTCGGCGTGCCCTTCAACATCGCCAGCTACGCGATCCTCACCCACATGATCGCGCACGCGGCGGGCCTGCAAGCGGGCGACCTCGTCCACACGCTGGGCGACGCGCACCTCTACCTCAACCACCTCGAGCAGGCCGAGCTGCAGCTCACCCGCGAGCCGCGCCCGCTGCCCACCCTGTCGCTCGACGGCGCGCCGCGCGACCTCTTCGCCATCACCGCCGACCACATCGCCATCTCGGGCTACGACCCGCACCCCGCCATCAAGGCCCCCGTTGCCGTTTGAGGGCGACCCGCCGCGCGTCGCCCTGATCGCGGCGGTCGCCGAGAACGGGGTGATCGGCGCGGACGGCGGCATCCCGTGGCGCCTGTCGAGCGATCTGAAGCGCTTCAAGGCGCTCACGATGGGTCACACCCTCGTCATGGGACGGGCGACGTTCCAGTCCATCGGCCGCCCGCTGCCGGGCCGGCGCACGCTGGTGGTGACGCGCACCCCGCTCGCCGGCGTCGAGACGGTGCCGAGCCTCGACGCGGCCCTCGCGGCGGCCGCCCGGCCGGTCTTTCTGGCCGGCGGCGCGCGCATCTATGCCGAGGGAATGGCGCGCGCCGACACGATTTTTCTCACCCGCGTGCACGCCGCGCCGGACGGCGATACGCGCTTCCCGACCATCGATCCGGCCGTCTTCGCTTGCGTTTTGGAGGCAAAGGGCGAGCGCACGGAGGCCGACGACCACGAGTTCGATCTCCTCGTTCTAAAACGTCGCGTGTCGTAACGATTGAAAGCGCGAAGGCCGTCAGCCTATAAGCGTTGCGCGTTTGGACGCGTTTGCGCTCGGTGCGCGACGACCTATCTGCGCATTGTCGATGCGCAAGGCGCAACACATCCAACGAATCGGCAAGGGGAGCGGGAATGCCCTGGAAAAACCAGTCGGGCGGTAAAGGCGGTGGTCCTTGGGGCGGAGGTGACGGCGGCGGCCCATGGGGCAGCGGTAACGGGCCCAACCGACCCAATCCATGGGGGCAGGGTCCGCAGCGCGGTCCCGATCCGCAGAATTCGCCGGATCTCGAGGAGCTGCTTCGCCGCAGCCAGGACAAGTTGAAGCGCGTGTTTCCCGGCGGTGGCCGTGGCGGCGGCGGCGGGCGCACCTCGCTCGGCGGCATCGGCGGGCGCGGCATCGCGCTGGCGCTGGTCGCGGCGCTGATCGTCTACGGGCTCACCGGCTTCTACCGCGTCGGGCCGGGCGAACTCGGCGTCGAGCTGGTGCTGGGGCGCTACCAGTCCACCACCCAGCCGGGCCTCAACTACAATTGGCCCTATCCCTTCGGCGAGGTGTTCACGCCCGACGTGCTGCGCATCCGCGAAGTCAACATCGGTACCCGTGGCGACGGGCGCGGCCAGGACATTCCCGAGGAGAGCCTGATGCTGACGGGCGACGAGAACATCGTCGACGTCAACTTCCGCGTCCAATGGCGCATCTCCGATCCGGCCAACTACCTCTTCAACATCGAGGATCCGGAAGACACCGTGAAGCAGGTGGCCGAGAGCGCCATGCGCGAGGTGGTCGGCCGCAAGAACATCCAGCCGATCCTGACCCAGGAGCGTCAGCAGATCGAGCAGGACGTGCAGACCCTGATGCAGACGACGCTGGACGATTACGGCGCCGGCGTGCAGGTGAGCCAGGTGCAGATGCAGAAGGTCGACCCGCCCGCGCAGGTCATCGACGCCTTCCGCGACGTGCAGGCCGCCCGCGCCGACCAGGAGCGCTTCCAGAACGAGGCCGACGCCTACGCCAACGAGGTGGTGCCGCGCGCTCGCGGTGAGGCGGCCCAGATCGTGGAGAACGCCAACGGTTATCGCGACCGGGTGATCGCCGAGGCCACCGGTCAGGCCGACCGCTTCCTGTCGGTCTACTCCGAGTACGCCAAGGCGCCGGACGTGGTGCGCCAGCGCATCTATCTGGAGACGATGGAGCGCATCCTCGGCGATGCGGACAAGATCATCATCGATCAGCCGCAGGGCAGCGGGCAGGGCGTGGTGCCCTTCCTCCCGCTCGACCGGCTGACATCGGGCAACCAGCCCCAACAGCAGGGAGCCCGATAATGCGCGCCGGCTTGATCGCACTTCTCGTTCTCCTGGTCGCCGCTGTCGTGGTGGCGCTCAATTCCTTCTTCATCGTCAACCCGACGCAGCAGGCGCTGGTGCTGCAGTTCGGCGAGGTCCGCCAGGCGGTCCGCAATCCGGGCATCAACGCCAAGATCCCCGTGGTGCAGGACGTCCTGTTCCTCGACAAGCGCGTGCTGGACCTCAACGTGCCGGCGCAGGAAATCATCGCGGCGGACCAGAAGCGCCTCGTGGTGGACGCCTTCATGCGCTACCGCATCGCCAACCCGGTGCGCTTCTACCAGACGGTGAACAACGTTCGCGAAGGCTCCACGCGCCTGTCCACCTTCGCCCAGTCTTCGCTGCGCGCCGTCCTCGCCGATGCCACCTTCCAGGACATCGTGCGCGACGACCGGCCAGAGCTGATGCGCCGCATCCGCGACGACGTCGCCGCAAGGGCCCGCGACATCGGCGTCGAAGTGGTCGACGTCAGGATCCGCCGCGCCGACCTGCCGGAGGCGAACTCCGAGGCGATCTTCGAGCGGATGAAGACCGAGCGCGTGCAGGAGGCGACGCAGATCCGCGCCCAGGGCCGCGAGGCCGCCCAGCGCCTGCGTGCCGCCGCGGACCGCACCGCCACGGTGCTGCGCGCCGAAGCGGACCGGGAGTCCGAGCAGGTTCGCGGTGAAGGCGACGGGCAGGCCAACGCCATCTTCGCCCGCGCCTATTCGGAAGACCCGCAATTCTTCGCCTTCTTCCGTGCCATGCAGGCCTACGAGACCTCGCTTGCGGCCAAGGACACGCGCCTCGTGCTGTCGCCGCAGTCGGACTTCTTCCGCTACTTCAACGATCCGTTGGGGACCGGCGGCTACGCGGCCGGCACCAACGCCCCGCAGGCCCTGATGCCGGCGCCGCAAGCCCCCGCCGCGGCCCCGGCCGACCAGCCGGCGGGCTCCGACGAGGCGGCGGCCGTGACCGTGCCGCCCATCGACACCTCGCAAAGCGCCTCGCAGCAGGCGCTGGAGCACCTGCGCGCGCTGGAGCGCCGGGTCGAGCCCACCCCGTCCTCGGCCATGCTGCCCGACGCGGCGACCGATCTGGGCGTGGACGGCGTGGCCCCCGCGGGCGATGCGGCGGCCGGCGACGCGTCCGCGACGGACGTGCCCGCGGCCACCCAGTCCGCGGCCACCGAACCGGCGGCCACCGAGCCCGCAGTCACCGAGCCGGCCGCGACGGAGACGACGGCACCGGAGGCACCCGGCCCCGACACGCCCGCCGTGGACGAGCAGCCGGGCGCGGCCGAGGCCGACACGCCCGCACAGGAAGAAGCGGCCGTGCCGGCTGACAATGTCGACATCGACGCGCCCGCCGAGCCCGGCCAGATCACGATCGTGCGGCCGGACCGACAAGCGGAGTGAGCGACCTCCTGGTGGCACTGGGGCTGGTGCTGGCCTTGGAGGGTACGCTCTACGCGGTCGCACCGGCGCGCATGCTCTCCATGATGCGCCGCATGATGGAGACGCCGCCGGAGACGCTGCGCATCGCGGGGGTGGTGGCACTTGCCGTGGGTGTCGGTATCGTGTGGCTTGCACGGACCGGATGGGCGACAACATAGCCCACCGACATGACATGATGGTAAGGCCACGCCATTCCCAATCTGGCGTACGCTTCGCCGGCGAAACTGCCGCAAGGGTGTGAAATGACTTCATCGGTTCGGCGCATGGTGACGATGGCGGCTGTCCTGGCCTTGGGCCTGGCGGCGGCACCGCTGGCCCCCGTGGCAGCGCAGGAGATTGGCCCGCGCTCGGTCGCGGACCTGGCTGAAAAGCTGCTCGGCTCGGTGGTGAACATCTCCACCTCCCAGCGCGTCGAGGCGCGCCGCGCGTCCCCCGCCCCCGAGGGCGAGGAGGATGTCCCCTTCCAGGAATTCTTCGACGATTTCTTCGAGGACGACGGCGCCCGGCCCGATCCGCGCCGCGTCCAGTCGCTCGGCTCCGGCTTCGTCATCTCCGCCGACGGGGTGGTGATCACCAACAATCACGTGATCAAGGACGCCGACGAGGTCATCGTCAATTTCTCCAACGGCGACAAGCTGGCCGCCGAAGTGATCGGCCGCGATCCGAAGACCGACCTCGCCGTGCTGCGCGTGGCGCCGGACGAGCCGCTCGAGCCGGTCAAGTTCGCGCCGTCCGATCACCTGCGCATCGGTGACTGGGTGATGGCCATCGGCAACCCGTTCGGCCTCGGCGGGACGGTGACGGTGGGCATCATCTCGGCGCGCAACCGCAACCTGCAATCGGGCCCCTACGACGACTTCCTGCAGACCGACGCGGCCATCAACCGCGGCAACTCCGGCGGCCCCCTGTTCGACATGAACGGCGACGTGGTGGGCATCAACACCGCCATCATCTCGCCCTCGGGCGGCTCCATCGGCATCGGCTTCGCCATCCCCTCCGAGATCGCGCAGTCGGTGATCCGCCAGCTTCTGGAATACGGCGAGACGCGGCGCGGCTGGCTCGGCGTGCGCATCCAGGAAGTCACCGAGGACGTGGCCGCCAGCCTGGGGCTCGAGGAGCCGACGGGCGCGATGATCGCCGGCCTCACCGAAGACGGGCCGGCCGAAAAGGGCGGCATCCAGTCCGGCGACGTGGTGCTGAAGTTCGATGGGCGCGACGTCCACTCCATGCGCGAGCTGCCGCGCATCGTCGCCGAAAGCGAGATCGGCCGCACGGTGGACGTGACCGTGCTGCGCGCGGGCGAAAAGGTGATCGTGCCGGTCGAGGTGGGCGAGCTCGTCGAGGAGGAGGCGCGCGCGCTGCCCGAGGAGCTGGAGAAGGACGAGACCACCGAAGCCGTGGACGACGAGATCGGCGTCGCGGTGCTCGGCATGGAGCTCAAATCGCTCACCGACGAGCGGCGCCAGAGCTATTCCATCAGCCAGGACATCGACGGCGTCCTGGTGACGTCGGTGGAGGACACCGGGCGCGCGGCGGAAAAGCGCATCGTGCCGGGCGACATCATCCTGGAGGTGGGACAGCGCGAGGTGAATTCGCCGCAGGATGTGGAGGAGCGCATCGCGCGCCTCAAGTCGGACGGCCGCAAGACGGCGCTGCTGACCCTGTCCAACAGCGCGGGCGACCTTCGCTTCACCGCGCTGAGGCTCGAAGACTGATGGCGCGCCGGATCCGCGCCCTCGCGCGGCACGGGTCGGCCGCCGCCCTGGCACTCGCCGTGTGCGGGGCCGGCACTGCCGCCGCGCTGGCGCAGGACGCCAGCGACGGGCGCTTCCAGATCGAACGCGTCGGCGAGGACCTGTTGCGGCTCGACCGGGCGACGGGGCTGGTGGAACTGTGCGTGGTCGCCACGCCCACCTTCGTCTGCCGCGAGGTGGTGGCCGCCGCGCCGCCGCTCGAAGAGGGCACCGCGTCCCCCGCTTCCGGCGAGATCCTGTCGGAGAACCAGGCGCTCAAGCTGGAGAACGCGCGCCTCAAGCGCCGCCTGGCGATGATCGCCGCGCTGGTCGCCGACAGCGCCGAGCCCGAGGCGCTGCCGACCACGCTGCGCGCCGTCCTGCCGCTCGACGCGCGCCGCGAGATCGACGAGGCGCTGGACGTCACCACCTACGCCGTGCGCCGCTTCAGCGACTTGTTCAAAAGCCTCACCGAAGACGACAAAGCCGCCAACTAGCGCATCCCGGCGCCCCTTCCGGGCGCCACAGGGTGCTTGGCGTTCCGCTCCGGCCCGCGCCGCGCCGGCGCAAGCGCACATCGCGCCCTGGCTGGGCGGGCCGCGCCCTATTCTTGTGCGTGACAGGCCGCGCAGAGCCCGCCATTGTCTATCCATGAACGTCGCAACGCTGACACATGCCAAGATCTCTCGCCTGGTGCGTGGCCGCCTTGCCGTGCGCACCGATGGCGTGGGCCTGACCGACCTCTCCCAACCGCTCGCCGCCTGGCTCGGGACGATCGAGCCGGGGGAGGGCATCGTCACCGCCTTCGTGCCGCACACCACCGCCTCGCTGACGATCCAGGAAAATGCCGACCCCGACGTCAGGCGGGACCTGTTGGATGCGCTCGACCGGATCGCCCCGAGCCGGCGCGACTATCGCCATCGCCTGGAGGGGCTGGACGACATGCCCGCCCACATCAAGGCCGTCCTGTGCGGCACCAACGTCAGCATCCCGTGCCGGGGCGGGCTGATGCTGGGCACCTGGCAGGCGCTCTATCTCGTGGAGCATCGCACCGGCCGCCGCACCCGCGAAGTGCTGTTCACCTACGTGGGCAGCTGAGCGCTCCGGACTAATTTCGCGCCGGATCAATTTCGGGCTGTACATTCCGTCATCCACAGCTATCTTTGGTTGCAGTTGGAGACGATGGCAATCATGCTTGGCAAAGCGAACAGGACGGGGTCCGCACAAGGGGCGGACGACGGCGAAACCAACGCATCCGAGCTGGAGCTGGAGTTGGAATGGTCGACCATGACGGGCCATAGCGCAGTCGACAATGAGCTGCAGGCGGCGATCGAATACAAGATCGCGCTAGCCGGCATGCGCGGCGCCGAGAAGGTGCTGGAGCTGCTCAACACCGCGTTGCTGCGCCTCTCGCGCGAATAGCGGCCAGCGCTCCGCGCCCGGCCCGCGGCGTCGGAGCGCCGCTCCCGCCGTCACCGGACACGCGCGCCACCGCCCGCCGCATCCCCGGTCACGTGCGCACCTCAGGCTCGGCACAGCCCGCCGGGTGAGGGCGCCGGCTCGCGCCGATGGGCTCGCCTTCGGCCGGGCGCCGCTCAGAACGTTATCGGGACGAAGTGCGCCGTCACCCACAGCGCGGCGACGAGGATGGCGAATGTAGCCGCCACCACCAGCGCGGCGATCGCTAGCGGCAGCCCCGCCATGGCCATCCCCTCGCCAGGCTCCGAGCCGCCGTTCATGGGCGGCGCCTGCCCGCCCCCGCCGTTCCCGTGGCCATGCCCCCCGTGCCCGGCATGGCCGTGCCCCTCGTGCATCGCATGCGCCCCGTGGCCGCCATGGCCCGCATGGCCGGCGGGCATCGCATCCCCGCCCATCCCGCCCATTCCACCGCCCGGCATCGCCATCGCCGGTTCCGGCGAGGCGTGGCCGAGCCCGGGCGCCGGCCCGTCCGCCCCCGGCAGCGTCATGCAGCCGTGCTTCAGGTGCTTGGCCACCAGCCAGTAGTTGATGGGGTAGGCCAGGAAGCCGCCGGCGATGGTTGCGAGACTCATGCGGAACCAGAAGGCCGGCGCCAGCGGATCGTCCGATTGCGGCCACACATGGGCGAGCACCACCATCGTCGGGATCATCCCCGCCATCACGAGGTTCATCGACACCGTCTCGGCGAAGAACGTCTTGCGCACGGCGGTGAGGTAGCGGCCGCCATACATCGGCAGCATCATCAGCGCCTGGAAGATGAAAAGCCCCGACACGAAGCCGGCGAGATACTCGATCACGCTGTCCCACCCGTTGGCGAGGCCCAGTGCCGGCACGATCGCGGCCGCCACCACGATCCCCGTCGCGTCGCCCGCCACGCAGTGCATCTCGCTGTTGACGGCCTGCTTCCAGGTGGCGGCGGTGAAGCGGTCGTGCCCGCCGGGAAACGGCCGGCGGCAGGTGAGGAGGTAGAGCACCAGCCCCACCGGCCCGGCATAGAACGTCACCAGGATCCAGGCCGCCCGCTGCACCCA
>JAUIJH010000142.1 GCA_030431335.1 Alphaproteobacteria bacterium | reverse complement strand
CACCGCCATCGCCATCGCCGCCACTTCGGTTGCGATCCCCACCACTGCCTCCGCCTCGCCCTTCGCCGCGCTCAACGGCGCGCAGGTCGAAACGCAGGCCGCGGGTGTCGTCGAGGTCAAGCGGCGCCGCCATCGCGGTCATCGCCGCCACCACGGCGGCGTGAACGCCGGCACGGCCGCCGCCATCGGCGTCGGTGCCCTGATCCTGGGCGCAGCGGTCGCCGCCAGTGCCGCCAACGCCGGCCCCCGCTGCCGCACCGTCCGTGTCGAGCGTTGGAGCCCCCGCTACCAGGCCTACGTCATCCGCAAGGAACGCGTCTGCAACTGATCCACCCACCCATCGATCTCCCCAGTCGGCGCCCCGCTCTCGCGGGGCGTTCGGCTGTTTGCGCGTACCGTCCGTGTCGAGCGGCGCGAAGTCATTCGCAAGGGACGCATCTGTAACCGATCCACCGGCCCGACGATCTTTCCAATCGGAGTCCGGTTCTCGCTGGCGTTCGGCTGGCTGCCCGTCCGTTTCGAGCGGCTGAGGCCCGCTGCCAAGGCGACGTCATTCGCAAGGAGCGTGTCTGCAACTGATCCGATGGCCCCATCCCGCTCACGCGGGGCGCTGGACATTTTGGGCGTTCCGTCCGTATCGCGCGGTTGAGGTCTCGCTGCCTGGGCGATGTCAGTCGCAAGGGATGCGCCTTAAACGAATCCCTCAGCCCATCCAATTTTCCAGTCGGTATCCCGTTCTCGCGGGGCGTTGGACATCTTGGGCTTTCCGTCCGTATCGCGCGGTTGAGGTCCCGCTGCCTGGGCGATGTCAGTCGCAAGGGATGCGCCTGAATCGAATCCCCCCAACCCATCTAGTTTTCCAGTCGCCGCCCCGTTCTCGCGGGGCGTTAGGCATTTTGGGCGTTCCGTCCGTATCGCGCGGTTGAGGCCCCGCTGCCTGGGCGATGTCGGTCGCAAGGGATGCGCCTGAAACGGATCCCCCCAGCCTATCCAACGGCATCCCGCTCACGCGGGGCGTTAGGCATTTTGGGCGTTCCGTCCGTATCGCGCGGTTGAGGCCCCGCTGCCTGGGCGATGTCGGTCGCAAGGGATGTGCCTGAAACGGATCCCCCAGCCCTTCGATCTTGCCAATCGGCGTTCGGTTCTCGCGGGGGGCAGGCGTTTTGCGTGGGCCGTTCGGGTGGAGCCGGTCGAGGTCGCGCTGCCGGGGCGACGCCGCCGCGGGGCGGGCATGTGCGACCGGCCCGCCGGCCCGGCGGTTGCGCCGAGCGGCGCGGCACCACGGGGCGGGACGGGCGGCGCGGCCCGGGCTGGGTCAGCGGCGGCGCGGCGCGGCCGGTCAGTGGCGGCGCAGGTCGACCAGCAAGGTGCTGGAGGCGAAGCCGTCGGGCACCTTGCCGACCTTCTTCTGGTAGGCGCGGATGGCCTCGCGCGTCATCGGGCCGACCTTGCCGTCGACGCCGCCGGTGGGGAAGCCGCGCCGCGTCAGCAGCGACTGCATCTCCTCAACCTCGGTGCGCGACAGGGGACGCTCGTTGCGCGGCCAGGACTGGTCGAACCCGCCGCCGCCGATGATGCGGTCGGCCAGATGGCCCACCGCCAGCGCATAGGCGTCGGCGTTGTTGTAGCGCTTGATCACGTCGAAGTTGGGCAGCATCAGGAAGGCCGGGCCGTTGGCGCCGCCGGGATACAGCAGATAGGCCTGATCGCCCGGGCGCGGCCAGTCCTTGCCGTTGGCGCGGCGGACGCCCAGGCGCGACCACTCCGACAAGGCGCGCTTGCGCTTGTTGTCGGCCAGCGAGTGGTCGAAATTCTTCGGGATCACCACCTCGTAGCCCCAGGTCTCCTGGTAGTTCCAGCCCGCCTTGTCGAGGTAGTTGGCGGTGGAGGCGAACGCGTCGGGGATGGAGCGCCAGATGTCGCGCTTGCCGTCGCCGTCGTAGTCGGCGGCATAGGCCTGCCAGCTCGTGGGGATGAACTGGGTGTGGCCCATGGCGGCGCCCCAGGAGGAGTTCATCTCCGACAGCGGCACATGGCCGTCCTGCGCGATCTTGATGGCGGCGGCGAACTGGGCGGTCCAGAAATCGCGCCGGCTGCGGCCGTTGCAGGCGAGCGTGGCGGCGGCGCGCACGGCGTTGTGGTCGCCCATGTAGCTGCCGTAGGAGGTTTCCATGCCCCAGATGGCCAGCACCACCTCCGGGTCCACCTGATAGCGCCGGGCGACCTCGTTCAGCGTGGAGCGGTACTTGGCCAGCATCTCGCGCCCGGTGGCGACGCGCTGGTCGGACACGGCCGTATCGAGGTACTCCCAGATCGGCTTGACGAACTCGGACTGCTTGTTGACCAGCTCAAGCGTCTTGGGGTCGGGCGTGAGGCCGCGCGTGGCCGCGTCGAAGTTGGCGCGCGTCACCCCGGCCTTGCGTGCCGCGGGCCACTTGCTGGCGACGCAGTTGGTGAACGCGTCCGCCGCGGCCGGGCGCGGCGCCGCGAGGGCGGCAAGCGCAACCGCCAGCACAACCATAAGCCGCGCTGCCGGGCGACCGATCGCGGATCCCTCAACCATCATGATGCCACTCCCACTCTCACTGTACACCGAGTGTTGCGACCTAAACCGTTGACGCCCTGTTTAGCAAAGGCGGCGCGCGAACAAAACGTCAGGTGGCGCGACAATGCGCCCGCGTGCGCGCGCTTTCGGCACTTCAATTGTCCGCGAAGCGGCGGCGCGAGACGGCATCCTCGATGGCGATGGCGGTGAGGTTGAGGATGCCGCGCGAGGTGACCGACTGCGTGGTGACGTGGGCCGACAGGCGCGGGCCGAGCAGGATCGGCCCCACATGCAGCCCGTTGGTGAGGCTCTGCAGCAGCGTCAGCGCGATGTGGGCCGCGTCGATGGAGGGGAACACCAGGAGATTGGCGCTGCCCGTCAGCGTGCTGTTGGGCATGAAGCGCGCGCGCACCGCCTCCACCAGCGCGTCCTCGCCGCTCATCTCGCCGTCCACCTCCAGTTCGGGCGCCACCTGGTGGAGCTGCTCGAGCGCCTCGCGCATGACGCGGGCGGAGGGAATGTCGCGCGAGCCGAAGCGGGAGGCCGACAGCAGCGCCACGCGCGGGACGATGCCGAAGGCGCGGATCTTTTCGGCGGCGAGCTGCGTCGTCTCGGCGATCTGGCGGGCGGAGGGCACCGCGCACACCTGGGTGTCGACCAGGAACAGCGAGCCGTGGTCGCCCAGGAGCACCGACAGCGCGGCCGGCTCGCCCACCCCGTCGGCCATGCCGATGACGTCGCTGATCACGCGCACGTGGTTGTTGTAGCCCCCTTCCGCGCCGCAGATCATGGCGTCGGCATCGCCGCGCCGCACCGCGAGCGCGGCGATGACGGTGGTGTTGGTGCGCACGGCCGTGCGGGCCGCGTCGGGCGTGACGCCGCGCCGGCCGACGAGGGCGAAATACTCGTCCACGTACTGGCGGTAGCGCGGGTCGTCCTCCGGATCGATGATCTCGGTCTCGCCGGGCACGCGGGTGAGGCTGGCGCGGTGCGCGCGCGCCTCCACCACACGGCGCCGGCCGATGAGGATGGGCGTGCCGATGCCGTCCTCCAGCGCCACCTCGGCGGCGCGCAGGACCCGCTCGTCCTCCCCGTCGGCATAGACGACGCGGGTCTGGGAATGGGCCGACGCCTTGGCGAACACCGGCTTCATGATGGAGCCGGAGCGGAACACGAAGCTGCGCAGCTTCTCCTTGTAGGCGTCGTAGTCGGCGATCGGGCGCTGGGCGACGCCGCTCGCCTCGGCCGCCTTGGCGACGGCCGGCGCGATGCGCAGGATCAGGCGCGGGTCGAACGGCGCGGGGATCAGGTAGTCCGAGCCGAACGAGGTGCTGACGCCGCCATAGGCCCGCGCCACCTCCTCGGTGGGCCGCTCGCGGGCGAGCGCGGCGATGGCCTCCACGGCGGCGAGCTTCATCTCCATGTTGATGGCCGTCGCGCCGACGTCGAGCGCGCCGCGGAAGAGGTAGGGGAAGCACAGGACGTTGTTGACCTGGTTGGGGTAATCCGACCGGCCGGTGCACATCAGCGCGTCCTGGCGGACCTTCAGCACGTCCTCGGGCATGATCTCCGGGTTGGGGTTGGCGAGGGCGAGCACCATCGGCCGATCGGCCATCTTCGCCACCATCTCCGACTTGAGCACGCCCGCCGCGGACAGGCCGAGGAAGATGTCGGCCCCCTCGATGGCCTCGCCCAGGGTGCGCATGGGCGTGTCGCGGGCGAACTTCGCCTTCCACGGGTCCATGCCCTTTTCGCGGCCGGTATAGACGACGCCGTCGATGTCGGTGACGAGGATGTTCTCGGGCTTGGCGCCGAGCTCGATCAGGAGATTGAGGCACGACAGTGCCGCCGCCCCCGCCCCCGAGGTGACGATGCGCATGTCCGCGAGCTTCTTGCCCGAGATGAGCAGCCCGTTCTGGACCGCCGCCGACACGATGATGGCGCTGCCGTGCTGGTCGTCGTGGAAGACGGGGATCGCCATGCGCGCCTTGAGCGCCTCCTCGATGGCGAAGCAGTCCGGCCCGCGGATGTCTTCCAGGTTGATGCCGCCGAAGGAGGGTTCGAGCGCCGCCACGATGTCGACGAAGCGGTCGATGTCGGTCTCGTCCACCTCGATGTCGATGCCGTCGATGTTGGCGAACTTCTTGAAGAGGACCGCCTTGCCCTCCATCACCGGCTTGGAGGCGAGCGGCCCGATGGCCCCCAGCCCCAGCACCGCCGTGCCGTTGGTGATGACGGCGACCACGTTGCCGCGCGCGGTGTAGTCGAGCGCGGTGAGCGGGTCCTTGGCGATGGCGAGGCAGGGCGCGGCGACGCCGGGCGAATAGGCCAGCGACAGGTCCCGTTGCGTCGACAGCGGCTTAGTGGCGCGGATCTCGAGCTTCCCGGCCGGCTCCAGCCTGTGGTAGGCGAGCGCTGCGGTGTCGAGTGTGGAAGGTTCGTCGCTCATGGCGCGCTCCGGTTGGTCGACTGCCGTTTAAGGACCGTTCGCGACAATGGGCAACGGTCCCGGCCAAAGGATTGTAGGAATATGCCTGGGATCGATGAAAGCCGGCCGTTTCATCCCGTCGGTTTCGCGGTCATCACCGTGTCGGATAGCCGCACGCTGGCCGACGACAAGTCCGGCGACACGTTGGTGGCACGGATCGAGGCGGCGGGCCACCGGGTCGCCTCGCGCGCGGTGGTGGCGGACGACCCGGCGGCGATTCGCGCCGCCGTGCTCCAGGGCGTCGCCGATGCGGCGGCCGACGTGGTCATCACCACCGGCGGCACCGGCTTTACCGGGCGCGACGTGACGCCCGAGACGGTGGAGCCCCTGTTCGCCAAGCGCATGGACGGGTTCTCGGCCCTCTTCCACGCCATCTCGCGCGAGAAGATCGGCCCCTCTACGGTGCAGTCGCGCGCCACGGCCGGGCTGGTCGAGACCACCTTCGTGTTCGTGCTGCCGGGCTCGCCCGGCGCCTGCCGCGATGCGTGGGACGAGATCCTGGTGCACCAGTTCGACTTTCGCTTCCGCCCCTGCAACTTCGTGGAGATCATGCCCCGCCTCGCCGAGCGGTGACAGGGCGCATTGGTGCTTGACAGGACGCGCCGCATTGAGAACATAACGGAAACATTATCCACGGCGGGGCGTTATGGCGTTGAGGCTCAACATCGACAAGCGCGCGGCGCCGGGACGGGGCGCGGGCGTCAATCCGCATCCGCGCTTCGAGCGGGAGGAGCGCAGCGAATTCCACGACGGCTGGCAGCTGGAGGAGGACGAGGAGGCGCCGCCGCCGCTGCGCACCCACGTCACCGAGGAGGCGGCCAAGAGCGTGATCACGCGCAACGCCTCGCCCGACATCGGCTTCGACCGCTCGATCAACGCCTATCGCGGCTGCGAGCACGGCTGCGTCTACTGCTTCGCGCGGCCGACCCACGCCTATCTGGGCCTGTCGCCGGGGCTCGATTTCGAGACGCGGCTGTTCGCCAAGCCGGAGGCGGCGGCGCTGCTGCGGCGCGAGCTCGCGGCGCCGAACTACCGGGCCCGCTCCATCGCCATCGGCACCAACACCGACCCCTACCAGCCGATCGAGCGGGAGCGGAAGATCACGCGCGCCATTTTGGAGGTGCTGGCGGAGACCTGCCACCCGGTGGGGATCGTGACCAAGTCGGACCTGGTGGTGCGCGACCTCGACATCTTGGCGCCGATGGCGGCGCAGGGGCTGGCCAAGGTGGCGCTGTCGGTGACGACGCTGGACGGCGCCCTGGCGCGCACCATGGAGCCGCGCGCGCCGACGCCGAAGAAGCGGCTCGCGGCGGTGCGGGCGCTGGCCGAGGCGGGGGTGCCGGTCAGCGTGCTGGTCGCGCCGATCGTGCCGGCGATCAACGACCAGGAGATCGAGGATATCGTGGCGGCGGCGGCCGAGGCGGGCGCGCGCACGGTGAATTTCGTGCTCCTGCGGCTGCCGCACGAGGTGAAGGACATCGTGCGCGACTGGCTGGCGCGCCACTTCCCGGACCGGGCGCGGCGGGTGATGTCGGTGATGCAGGCGATGCGCGGCGGCAAGGACTACGACGCGCGCTGGGGTTTGCGCCAGCGGGGCGAAGGGCCGTACGCGGACGCCATCGCGGCGCGCATGGCGCTGGCGGTGAAGCGGCACGGGCTCGAGATCGGCTCGGTGCGGCTCAGGACCGACCTTTTTCGTGCCCCCCAGCGGCCGCGCGCGCAGCTCGACCTCTTCGGCTAGCGCCGATGCCGGCGACGGCGAAGGACGGCGAGCGGATCGGCGCGAAGTTGCGCCGGTGGTGGATCGACGGGCCGAGGCGGGCCAGTGCCTCGCGGTGCTGCTCGGTGCCGTAGCCCTTGTGCGCCTCGAAGCCGTAGCCGGGGCAGCTGCGGGCGAGGTGCACCATCAGCCGGTCGCGCGTGACCTTGGCGACGATGGAGGCGGCGGCGATGGAATCGGAGCGCTGGTCGCCCCGCACCATGGTGCGCGCCTTGACCGCGAGGCCGGGCGGGACGGCGTTGCCGTCGATCAGCGCCACGTCGGGGATGAGGGACAGGCCGTTGATGGCGCGCTTCATCGCGTAGAGGCTGGCGCCGCGGATGTTGAGGCGCTCGATCTTGTCGCAGCCGACGATGGCGGTGGCGACGATGGCGGTGCGGCAGATCTCGACGAACAGGCTCTCGCGCACCTTGGCGCTGAGGCGCTTGGAATCGTCGAGCCCCTCGATGGGGCTGTCCCGGTCGAGGATGACGGCGGCCGCCACCACCGGGCCGGCCCAGGGGCCGCGTCCGGCTTCGTCCACCCCGCAGATGATCTTGCGATAGGTCCGCACGCCTCACCTTCCGCTCTGACGCTGTTCTAGCCGCACACGCGGTGCCGTGGCCGCCGAGGCGCGCGCTTTTCCACGATTTTGGCGCGCCCGCGGCTGTGTAAAACGGCGCGAGGGTTTTGCGCTTCTCCCCGCCGCCCTGTCCAATTCAACCGTGGATGGCGAGCGATTCGCACGGACGCAGAGGCACCGCTTCGAGGGGGAGAGGCATGCTGCAGTCGACGAAAACCGGCAGAACGCGGGACGATGAGGCCTCGCAGGAGCGGCCGTCGTGGCTGCCCCGCCCATCGGCACGGCAGCTGGCGGCGATGCGCGAGCGGGCGCCGGGCGGGGGCGCGGAGCTGTCGCTGATCGCCCCCTCCTCCGAGGCTGCCGAGCCGGCCGCCGCTTCCACCGAAGGGTTGAGCGACTTCCGCAGCCTGGCCGATTCGATCGCCGAGATGCGGCGCCGGCGCCGCCTGCCCAAGTCGCAGCCCGAGGCCGAGCCGGCCCCCGCCGCCGCCAAGCCGCGCAGCTGGCTCGACGAGGTGCGCGAGGACGTCGAGCGCCGCCGCGCGACCCGCGGCGAGGCGGATGACGCCGAGGCCGCGCCGTCGGCCGATGCCGCCGAGATCGCCCGCCTCACCGCGATGATGGAGACCTTGCAGGCGCGCGTGACGCGGCTGGAGGCGGAGAACGCGCGCCTGTCGTCCGCCCGCTTGCGGCTGGGCGGCGAGCGCCCGCTGCTGAACCTGACGGCGCCGGCGCGCCCCGCGGCTCTGCCGGGCGCCGCACCGGCCGCCGAAGCCGCGCCGGCTGCCCCGGCCACCAGAGAGAGCCGCCTCAGGGACGGCGCGCCGGCGGCCGCGAGCCGCAGGTGGGCCGGCACGCGAACGGACTGACGCCGCGGCGCCGCGCGCTAGGCTTTCTGTTCCCAGCCGCCGCTGGCGCTCTGTTGCCAGTAGGTGCAGGTGTGGCCGGCCGCCTTGAGCGGCTTCCAGTGGGTGCGGGCGTGGCGCACGGCGTCCGGATCGTCGGCGGAAAACAGGAGCACGACGCGGGTGTAGCTCTCCACGTCGGACGGGTCGGCCCGGTGGGCGAGAAAGCGGATCGCGGCGCCGTTGGGGTTGGTGCGGCCGCTGGTGAGCCAGATCGGCTGGCGCGTGCCGGGGTCGTCGCGCTCGCTGGCGTGGGGCAGGAAGCTGTCGTCGCGGAAGGTCCACAAATGCCGGTCGAGCGCCTCGAGGCGCTCCGCGTCGGGCACCTCCACCACCGCCCGCCAGCCGCGCGCGAGCGTCTTTTCCAGCAGCACCGGCAGCACGTCCTCCAGGCTCTGGCGCTCCAGGTGATAGAACATCACCTCGGTCTTGTCCGTCACGGCCGGCCTCCCTGCGGATCGTCCCAATCTTCCAGCGCCCACCCTCCCCGCGCCGCGATGGCCTCGGGAGAGTTTCGCCGAACGCCCGCCAAAGTCGCGATCGCGGCGCGTCTCGTCAACGACGGCTTTCGCCGGCACGGACGCGGCACGGTTCGGGCGGCTCGGCGGGGCGGTTTTGGCACAATATCGAGCTTCTCACTTGACCCTTCGCGGGAAAGCCGGACCGATGGTGGGCTTGAAAGCGGAGGGAGCGGGCTGTGACGGTGCTTCGGGACGATGCGATCTTCCTTGGTTCGGCCGGGGACGCGGCGCAATATCTACACCTCGACAAGGCGAACCGGCACGGCCTCGTCACCGGCGCGACCGGGACGGGCAAGACCGTGACCTTGCAGATCCTGGCCGAGGGGTTCTCCGCCGCCGGCGTGCCGACGTTCTGTGCCGACATCAAGGGCGACCTCGCCGGCCTCGCCGTGCCCGGCACGCCGAAGGACTTTCTTGCCAAGCGGGCCGCAACGATCGGCCTCGGCGACGAATACGTCTTCGGCGAATCGCCGGCCGTGTTCTGGGACCTGTTCGGCAAGGAAGGCCATTCGATCCGCACCACGGTGAGCGAGATGGGGCCGCTGCTGCTGGCCCGGCTCCTGGACCTCAACGCGACCCAGGAGGGCGTCCTCAACATCGCCTTCCGCCTGGCCGACGACGAGGGGCTCGCGATCCTCGACCTCAAGGATCTGCGCGCGCTGATGGTGTACGTGGCCGAGGTGGCGGCGACGATTTCCAAGGAATACGGCCTGGTGTCGGCCGCCTCGATCGGCGCGATCCAGCGCTCGCTGCTGGTGCTGGAGGAACAGGGCGGCGACCAGTTCTTCGGCGAGCCCGCCTTTACCATCGCCGACCTGATGCGGACCGACGCGGCGACGGGCCAGGGCATCGTCAACGTGCTCGCCGCCAACCAGCTGATGTCGAGCCCGCGCCTTTACGCGACCTTCCTGCTCTGGCTCCTGTCGGAGCTGTTCGAGGAGCTGCCGGAAGTGGGCGACCCGGACAAGCCCAAGCTGGTGTTCTTCTTCGACGAGGCGCACCTCCTGTTCGACGACGCGCCCAAGGTGCTGATCGAGAAGGTGGAACAGGTGGTGCGCCTGATCCGCTCCAAGGGCGTCGGCGTCTTCTTCGTGACGCAGAACCCGCTCGACGTGCCGGACGCGGTGCTGGGCCAGCTCGGCAACCGCGTGCAGCACGCGCTGCGCGCCTATACCCCGCGCGACCAGAAGGCGGTCCGGGCGGCGGCGGAGACGTTCCGGCCCAACCCCGAACTCGACGTGGCGAGCGCCATCACCGAGCTCGGCGTGGGCGAGGCCCTCGTCTCGACGCTGCGGGAGAAGGGGGTTCCCTCGATGGTGGAGCGGACCCTGATCCGTCCACCCCAGGGGCGCCTCGGACCGCTGACGCCGGGGGAGCGGGCCGTTCTCGTGGCGGCAAGCCCGATGGGCGCGAAATACGACACCCCGTTCGACCGCGAAAGCGCCTACGAGGTGCTGACGAAGAAGGCGGCCGAGACGGCGGCCGAACCGGAGCCGGCCGAACAGGAGAAGCCGCCCCAGACCGCCGCGCCGGACGAGGAGGAGGGCTTCGTGAGCCAGCTCTGGGGCTCCCTGTTCGGGATGGGCTCCAGGGGCAAGCTGACGGCGGTCCAGAAAGCGGCCCGCGGCACCGCGCGCGCCGTCGCGTCGGAGCTGGGCGACACGCTCGGCCGCGCCATCGGGGGCACGTCGGGCGCGCGCGTCGGCCGCTCGATCGCGCGCGGCACGCTGGGCAATATTCTGCGGCGCTGAGGTTTGAGCGCCCGCGACGCCTCGGGCCCGCTCAGCCCGGGCGGGTCTGGGCGAAGCTGGGGCGCTCGTCGAGCTCGGCGTGCCAGGCGGCGAGGGCGGGGTAGCGCTCGCGCCAGGCCTCGGCGGAGAAGCGGAAGTCCATGTAGCCGAGCGCCGCGCCGAGCGCGATGGCGGCGATGGTGAGGCCCTCCCCGGTCGCCGGCGGTGCGGCCTCGAAGCGGGCGAGCGCGGCGTGCACCTTGTTGAACAGGTCCTCCGTCCACGGCAGCCAGCGGCGCGCCTCCGGCCGCACGAAGCCCTCGTAGCGCGCCGCCACCAGGCACTCGCACACGCCCTTGGCGATCATGAAGTCGTTGAGCATCGCCCAGCGGTCGGGCGCGTCGTCGCCGAACAGGGTGCGGTTGCCGGCAAAGGCGGCGAGGTACTGCGCGATGAGCGCCGAATCGACGATCAGCGTCCCGTCGTCGGCAACGAGGGCCGGGATGCGGCGCAGCGGGTTCAGCGCCTGATATTCGGGGTTTTCTTTGGTGGGAGCCACGGCGGTGGGCACGATCTCGATGTCGTCCATCAGGTCGAGCTCGCGGGCGACGATCTCCACGGTGCGCCCGAACGGCGTGGCGGGCGTGGTGTAGAGCTTCATGGCAGACCTCTGCGGTGGCGGGACGGCAACGCGCCGCCCCCTCCAATACTTAGTTGAGGTCCGGGTCGAGCGAAAGCGCCGGCGCCGCCCTCAATCGATCAGCGCGACGCCGAAGCCGTTGGCGGGGTCGAGCTCGGCCGGGGGCGGCGCGGTGTAGCCGGTGAAGTCGAACGGGGCGCGCGGCACGAAGGCGCCGTCGCCGCGGGCGGCGTGCAAGGTGCCGCCGGACAGCGCGACGCGGCCGCGGGTGATCATGGTTTCGGGCCAGCCGGTGATCTCGAACCCCTCGAAGGGGGTGTAGTCCATCGCGTCGTGCATGTCGGCGGCGGTGATGGTGCGCTTGGCGGCCGGATCCCAGATCGCGATGTCGGCGTCGGCGCCGATGGCGATGGTGCCCTTCTTGGGGTGCATGCCGAACAGCTTGGCCCCGTTGGTGGCCGTGAGCGCCACGAACTGGTTGAGCGAGATGCGCCCCTTGTTGACGCCCTCCGACATCAGGAGCGGGGCGCGCATGGCGATGCCCGGCATCCCGTTGGCGATCTTGGTGAAGGGCGGGTTGGGGCCGGCGGCGAGCTTGCCCGTCTCGTCGAAGCGGTAGGGGGCATGGTCGGAGGACCACAGGTGGAAGGTGCCGGCCTGGAGGTGCCGCCACAGGTCCGCCTGGGTCTTGCCGTCGCGCAAGGGCGGCGAGCAGCAGAACTTGGCCCCCTCGGCGCCCGGCCGGTCGAGGTCCGCGTGGGTGAGGAAGAGGTATTGCGGGCAGGTCTCGCCGAAGATGGCGTGCCCCTCCTGCCGCGCCTTGGCGACGAGGCGGGCGCCCTCGTCGGTGGACACGTGGACGATGA
The DNA here is from genome assembly GCA_030431335.1 of Alphaproteobacteria bacterium. Taxonomy (GTDB): domain Bacteria; phylum Pseudomonadota; class Alphaproteobacteria; order Rhizobiales; family Amorphaceae; genus Acuticoccus. The sequence continues at coordinate 2,524 of JAUIJH010000142.1, read as the reverse complement.
GGAGCGGCGCGCCGACGAAGGTGGCGAGGCGGATGCCGCGATGGATCGCCTCCGCCTCGGCGGCGGCCGGGTGGCTGACGGCGTGGTATTTGGCCGCCTCGTGCCCCCGCTCGACCAGGCGCTTCACCATCCACTTGATGAGCGCGTTGTTTTCCGCGTGCACCATGGTGAGCGCGCCGTGCTCGCGCGCCGTCACCAGGATGTCGAGCATCATCTCGTCGGAGACGATCATCTTGTCGTAGGTCATGAAGACCTTGAACGAGGTGATGCCCTGGCGGAAGGCGGCCGGCAGCCCCTCCTTCAGCACCTCCTCGGAGGGGTCGGTGATGATGAGGTGGAAGGAATAGTCGATCACCGACTTCCTTGCGCGTGCGTGGTAGGTTTCGAGCGTGTCGGCGACGGACTGGCCGCGGTGCTGCGCGGCGAACGGCACGAACGACGTATTGCCGCCGTAGAGCGCGGAAACGCTGCCGGAATAGTAGTCGTCCGAGGTCATCGCGCCGGTGGCCGATTCCTGCTCGATGTGACAGTGGGTCTCGATGCCGCCGGGCAGGACGAGCTTGCCGGTGGCGTCGATGGTCTCGGCGCCGTCGAGCTCGGCCGCCAGCGCCGCGATGCGGCCGTCCTTGATGCCGACGTCGGCGGCGAAGGTGTCGGACGCGGTCGCGACGGTGCCGCCCTTGATGACGAGGTCGAGGTTCATGGGGTGGCGGGCTCCGCGGCTGCGCTGTGGCGATGGGTTACGATTTGGCGTCCGGCATCAGCGACGTCCAGTCCGGCACCGGCAATTCGTAGGCCGGGCCGAGCTTGGCGTAGCTGGTGGCGAACAGCCGCGCGACGGGGTCGTAATGCTCGACGTTGAGCCGCTTGGTGGCGGGGTCGAACAGCCCGTCGCGGGCGACGAGGGCGACCACCTCGCCCATCAGCAGGTAGCGCTGGCCGAGCGGCTTCAGCTCGAACAGGCGGCATTCCAGCGAGATGGGGGCGTCGGCGAGGCGGGGCACGCGCACCTTGGTGCCCGCTTCCAGCGGCAGGCCGACGACGGACGGCTCGCTGACGCCGGGCGGGAAGGTGGCCGCGGTCGCGACCATCTTCTCGGCGAGGGCGCTGTCGGCGAGGTTGACGGTGAACTCGCCGACCGCCTCGACATTGTCGATGGTGTCCTTGCGCCCGCCGCCCACGCGCTGGTCGATGCCGACGATGACGAGCGGCGGCGTCTCCGCGAAGACGTTGAAGAAGGAGTAGGGCGCGGCGTTGACGATGCCGTCCGCGTCGATGGTGGTGATCCATGCGACCGGCCGCGGGATCACCGCCGCGCACAGCATCTTGTAGCGCTCCTGCGGGGAGAGCTCGGAAAAGTCGAAGGCACTCATTTGACGGGCGGACGCGCTTCGGTCTGCGAGGTGATCAGGCAGTGCTCGATCCGGCGGTGCGCGGCGAAGTTGAAGATGGTGGTCTTGCCGAACCGGGTGGCGTCGAGGTCGCAGGGGTGGACGATCAACTCGTCGTCCTCGCTCTTGGCCTCCGCCACGATGTGGCCCTCCGGGTCGACGATCGCCGTGCCGCCCATCAGGTGGTGCCCGTCCTCGGTGCCGGCCTTGGCGACGGCGACGACCCAGGTGGCGTTCTGGTAGGCGCCCGCCTGCAGCGAGAGCTTGTGGTGGAACATGCGCTCCTCGATCCCCTCCTCGCCCTTTTGCGAGTTCACCGAGGGGGTGTTGAAGCCGAGCATCACCATCTCGACGCCCTGCAGGCCCATGACGCGCCACGTCTCGGGCCAGCGCCGGTCGTTGCAGATGCACATGCCGAAGATGCCGCCCTCGGTGGCGAACACGGGAAAGCCGAGGTCGCCGGGCTCGAAGTAGCGCTTTTCCAGGTGCTGGTGGGTGCGCTCGGGGTCGAACTCGACGTGCCCGGGCAGGTGGATCTTGCGGTACTTGCCGACGATGGCGCCGGACTTGTCGGTGAGGATCGAGGTGTTGAAGTGGTGGCCGTCGGGCGTCAGCTCGGCGAAGCCGAAGGAGATGGCGATGCCGTGCTTTCTGGCCGCGTCGAACAGGGGCTGGGTGGCGGCGTTGGGCATCTCGCGCTCGAACCATTCGTCCGCGTCGGCACGGTCCTCGAAATGCCAGCGCGGGAAGAAGGTGGTGAGCGCCAGCTCGGGGAAGACGACGAGGTCGCAGCCCTTGGCGGCCGCCTCCTCCAGGAGGGCGAGCATGCGGGCGACCACGACCTGCCTGCCGTCGGCTTTCTGGATCGGACCGAGCTGCGCGGCGCCGACGGTGACTGTTCTCATGGGGTGAACTCCTCGTGCGGGTGAGGTTTAGAAACGAAGGCGGCCGCTGTCATCCCGCAGCGGGCCGAAAAAGCGATACGGCGCCGGCGGCCCGGCCCGGTCCGTCCGGTCGGAAGCGGGCTCACCCGAGGCGCCGCTCCATGCGGCTGACCAGGCGCACCGCCGGCCACAGGATGACGAGATAGATGAGCGCCGCCGCGACGATGGGCGAGGCGTTGAAGGTGACCG
>JAUIJH010000141.1 GCA_030431335.1 Alphaproteobacteria bacterium | reverse complement strand
CTGCCCGGCGGTGGCGGCGGGGCGGGGCTTGGCGGCGGCGCCCTCGGGCGCCTTGGCGGCGGGGCGCAACGGGGAGAGCTGCGGGCTGCGGGGCTTCTGCGGGCCGGATTTCGGCGCGTTTTGCCGCGGGGCGCCCTGCTTGGTGGCGCTCTGCTGCGATGCGGCTGGCTTGGACCCCGCCGGCTTGAGTGGCGCGGTGGGCTTCGGCGCGGCGGGCTTTGAAGCGGCGGGCTTGGACGGGGACGAACCGGAAGCGGGCCGCGGCGAAGGCTTCGCCGCGGCCGCATTGGTCGTGCGCGCCGGCTTAACCGTAAGCCGGCCGTCTGACTTCGTGGGTGCCAACGCAAAACTCCTGTGGCCTACCGCGCCAGATACCACCCCTATGGCCGATGTTAGATGAACGCGAGCTTGATCACGAAAGGCGGTACCCCCATCGTCGCGCGGCACTCGCAAAGCTGCGGTTAACTTGCAAGAGGCCTCGGAGGCAAAAACGCATGTCGGAGAAGACGCCCGGTCCGGGCGACACCGTGTTCCTCGTCGACGGATCGTCGTTCGTTTTTCGGGCGTATTTCCAGTCGATGAACCAGGACCGGAAATACAACTACCGGCCCGACGGACTGCCCACCGGCGCAGTGCGCCTTTTTTGCAACAAGCTCTACCAGTTCATCAAGGACGGTGCGGCGGACCGCAAGGCGACACATCTTGCAATCGTATTTGACAAGTCCGAGCAGTCGTTCCGCAACGAGCTGTACCCCGAGTACAAGGCCAACCGCTCCGATCCGCCCGACGATCTGATCCCGCAATTCCCGCTGATGCGCGCCGCGGTGGAGGCTTTCGGGCTGACGCCGATCGAAAAGGGCGGCTACGAGGCGGACGACCTCATCGCCACCTACGCCCGCCAGGCCGCCGCCAACGGCGCCGACGTCCTGATCGTGTCCGCCGACAAGGACCTGATGCAGCTCGTCAACGAGCACATCTTCATGTTCGACCCCGCCTCGGGCGAGGGGCGGCGCGGCGGCACCGGGCGCATGGGGGTGCGGCCGGAGCGGCGCATCGGCGTCGACGAGGTGGTGGAATATTTCGGCGTCACGCCGGACAAGGTGATCGACGTCCAGGCCCTCGTGGGCGATTCCACCGACAACGTGCCGGGCGTGCCGGGCATCGGCAAGAAGACGGCGGCCCAGCTCATCGAGGAGTTCGGCGACCTCGACACGCTGCTGGCGCAGGCCGACACCATCAAGCAGCAAAAGCGGCGCGAGAACCTGATCGAATTCGCCGACCAGGCCCGCTTGTCGCGCACCCTGGTGACGCTGGACGACAAGGTGGCCCTCGACACGCCGCTCGCCGAACTCGCCGTGAAGGACGTGGACGCCGGGCCGCTGATCGCCTTCTTCAAGGCGCTCGATTTCGGCACCCTGACGCGGCGCATCGCGGAGGATTTCGGCGTCGACCATGCCGCGATCGACGCCGATCCGCGCTATGTCGGCAACGGCGTCGCCGCCTTGCCGGCGGCGGACGAGGACGCGCCGGCCGTCGCGCTGCCCGATGAGGGGCCGAGGACGCCCCAGGCCCTGGCGGCCAAGCTGGAGGCGGCGGCGCAGAGCGAGCGCTTCGACCTCGACCGCTACACCACCGTGTCGACCCTGGACGAGCTCGCGGCGATGCTGGACAAGGCGCGCGCCACGGGGCGGCTCGGCATGGCGGTGCGCCTCGTCGACGGGCCGCCGATGCGGGCCGACATCGCCGGCATCGCCTTCGCGGTCGCGCCCAACGAGGCGGTGTACGTGCCGCTCGCCCACAGCGCCGGCGATCTCGTGGCCGGCAACGACGGGCTGTCCATGGAGGAAGCGCGCGCGCTCCTGGCGCCGGTCCTGACGGACCCGTCCATCGCCAAGGTGTCCTGCGCCATGAAGCGCGATTTCCTGGCCCTGCAGCAGGTCGGCCTCGCGGTCACCCCGCTCGACGACACCGGGCTCCTGTCCTACGCGGCGGACGCGGGGGTGAGCGCGCACGATTTCGCCACGCTGGCCAAGCGCTATTTCGGCCATACCCCGATCGACGACCGCGACGTGATGGGCACGGGCCGCGCCCGCCTGCCGTTCGGCGAGGTGAACACCGATTCGGCGACGCGCCACGCCGCCGAGGAGGCGGACATCGCGCTGCGCCTGGCGCCGATCCTGCGCCAGCGCCTCTACGTCCACAAGGTGGCCCACGTCTACGAGACGCTGGAGCGGCCGCTGCTGCCGGTGCTGGCGCGCATGGAGGCGGTGGGCGTCAAGGTCGACCGCAACGTGCTGTCGCGCATGTCGGGCGACTTCTCCCAGACGCTGGAGCGGATCGAGACGGAGATCTACGAGCTGGCTGGCGAGCGCTTCAACATCGGCTCCACCAAGCCGCTGTCGGAGATCCTGTTCGACAAGCTCGGCTATCCGGGCGGCAAGAAGACCAAGACCGGCGCCTGGTCGACCGGCGCGCAGGTGCTGGACGAGCTGGCCGCCGAGGGCTTCCCGCTGCCGGTCAAGCTCCTGGAATGGCGCCAGCTTTCCAAGCTGAAGAACACCTACACGGACGCGCTGCCGCAGGACATCAACCCCCAGACGGGCCGGGTGCACACCACCTTCGCGATGGCCTCCACCACCACCGGGCGCCTGTCCTCCAACGACCCCAACCTGCAGAACATCCCGATCCGCACCGAGGCGGGGCGCAAGATCCGCACCGCCTTCGTGGCCGAGCCCGGTAACACGCTGATCGCGGCCGATTACGGGCAGATCGAGCTGCGCGTGCTGGCCCACATGGCCGACATCCCGCAGCTCACCCAGGCGTTCGCGGACGGGCTCGACATCCACGCCCTCACGGCGTCAGAGATGTTCGGCGTGCCGGTGGAGGGGATGGACCCCTCGGTGCGGCGGCGGGCCAAGGCGATCAATTTCGGCATCATCTACGGGATTTCCGCGTTCGGCCTCGCCAACCAGCTGGCGATCCCGCGCGAGGAGGCCTCCGCCTACATCAAGCGCTATTTCGAGCGCTTCCCGGGCATCCGCAACTACATGGACGCGACCAAGGCGTTCGTGCGGGCCAACGGCTACGTGACGACGCTGTTCGGCCGCAAGGCGCACTACCCGGAGATCGACACCAAGAACCCCTCGCTGCGGGCGTTCTACGAGCGCGCGGCCATCAACGCGCCGATCCAGGGCACGGCGGCCGATATCATCCGCCGCGCGATGGTGCGCATCGAGCCGGCCTTGCGCGAGGCCAGGCTCGGCACCCGCATGATGCTCCAGGTGCACGACGAATTGCTGTTCGAGGGGCCGCAGGACGAGGCGGACAAGGCCATCGAGCTGATCCGCAAGGTGATGCGCGGCGCGGCCTCCCCGGCGGTGCAGCTCAAGGTGCCGCTCGATGTCGACGCCCGCTCGGGCGCGAGCTGGGCCGAGGCGCACTGAGGGCCGAGAGGGAGAAGGACGGCGCGTTGCGCTAGAAGGGCGAGGGGAGTTCCCCCCTCGCGCTCCCTCCATCTCGGCGATGGCCAGGGTTCCAAGATCAGAGGCCCTGCGGGCCTTTGACTTGAAACCCTGATCGACGATGAGCCGGGCTGCGGCGCGGTCAAGGGGTGAAGGGCTTCGCCCCCGTCCTCGCCATGCTCGCCTTCGGCTGCGCGTGACTGCGGGCGGCCCCTTGACCGCGCCGCAGCCCTTGGGTGCCGGGGTTACTCGGCGGCGAGGAGGGCCTCGGTGCCGGTGCGGAAGCCGTATTTCTCGGTGAGGCCCAGCTTGTTGACGATGGAGAGACCCTTCTGCAGCCCTTCCGCGTTGAGCGGCTGGAGGGGGCGGCGCAGCGGGCCGGCCGGCAGGCCGATGGCGCGCATCAGCGTCTTGATCGCCACCGGGTTGATGGCGCTGTAGGCGAAGTGGAGCATGTCGAGGTTGTCGAGCCAGGCGGCGCGGCAGGCGAACGCGTCCTCGCCGGTTTCCCAGGGCTTGGAGATCACCGCCATCTCCTGCGGGATGATGTTGCCCGTCATGTTGGCGGTGCCGTGGCCGCCCAGCGCCATCGTCGGGATCACCAGGCCGAGATTGGGCGAGCAGCAGCACATGATCGCCATGTCGGGCTTGGCCGCGCACACCTGCGCCACCTGGCCGACGCGGGTGGTCGATTCCTTGAGGACGACCATGTTCTCGTGCGTCGCGAGGCGCAGGAGGTTGGACCAGTGCAGGTCCGTGCTCACGCGCGGCGGGTTGTTGTAGAAGCCCATGGCGAGGTCGGTCGAGTCCAGCACTTCCAGCGCGTAGGCCTCGATGGCGTCGTTATTGCCGCAGATGTAGGCCGGGGCGGCGATGATCGCGCCGTCGGCGCCCGACGCCTTGGCGTGCTGCACGTAGCCGATGGTGGTGTCGGTGTTGTTGCCGGTGCAGCCGTAATACATCTCGACGTTGGCCGGCTTCATCTTCACCGTCCGCTCGACGATCTCGCGCCGCTCCTCCGGCGACAGCATCGACACCTCGCCCGTGGAGCCCATGATGAGGAGCGCGCGCGTCCCGTTCTCGGCATGCCAGTCGATCAGGGTGCGGAAGCCCTCGTAGTCGATCGTGCCGTCGTTGTTCATCGGGGTGATGAGGGCGACGAAGGAACCGGACGGTTTTGCGTGGGCCATGATGGCGTTCCTCTTCAAGGCAGGGCGTGTCAGAACAGCGCCGGTGCGACCAGCCGCGGCAGCCCCAGCACGATGCCGGGCATGAGCAGCGACAGACAGGCGATCAGTATCGTAATTGCACAGATGGGTGCAACGGCAAGCATTGCACGCCCGATCCGCACGTCGGCGATCTGCGAGGCGATCAAGAGGCAGATCCCGTAAGGCGGCGTGATCAGGCCGACCGACAGCACCACCGTGGTCAGCACGCCGAGGTGCACCGGGTCCATGCCCGCCTGCGTGCCCAGCGACTGGATGATCGGCAGGAAGATCAGGACCGCCGAGATGGGATTGAGCACGGTCCCGACCAGGAGCAGGAAGCCGATCAGCAGCAGCATGATGCCGAGCGGGTCGGACGTCTGCGCCAGAATGAACTTGGTGACGATCTCCGAGGCGCCGAGATAGGCGATCAGCCAGCCGAAGATGCCCGCGCCGGCCACGGTGAACAGCGGCACCGAGAAGTCGATGACGGCGGCGCCCAGCATCGCCGGCAGGCGCCTGAGCGGCACGTCGCGGTAGAGCACGAAGGACAGGAGCAGCGCCCAGCCCACGGCGGCGATGGCCCCCTCCGTCGGCGTGAAGATGCCGCCGACGATGCCGCCGAGCACGATCACCGGGATCGCCAGCGGCGCGAGGCCGCGCCAGATGGCGTGGCCCATCGCCCGGAAGCCGGGGAAGGGGTTGGCCGGATAGTCCTTCCGCACCGCGACGACGTAGGTGTAGGCCATCATGAACACGCCGATCAAAAGGCCCGGCACCACGCCGCCCAGGAACAGCGCGCCGATCGAGACGTTGCCGAACGCGCCGTAGACGATGAGGATGATCGAGGGCGGAATGATCACGCCCAGCGTGGAGGACGCGGCCGTCAGCGCGGCGGCGAAGGCGGCGTCGTAGCCGGCCCGTTTCATGGCCGGGATCAGGATCGAGCCGACGCTGGCGGTGTCGGCGGCGGCCGAGCCCGACAGGCTCGCGAACACCATCGACACGAACACGTTGACGTGGCCGAGCCCGCCCTTGATGTGGCCCACCGTGCCGTCCGCCACCGCCAGCAGGCGCCGCGTGATCGACCCCTCGTTGAGGATGCGCCCCAGGAACATGAAGAAGGGCACGGCCATCAGGGTGAACGAATCGATGCCGCCGTACATCTGGTTGACCACGGAGGCGAGCGGCAGGTCCTCCACCAGGATGACGAGCACCGAGGCGAGGATCAGCGAAAAGCCGATGTTCACCCGCAGCGCGATCAACACGAAGAACGAGCCGAGCAGGAGGACGAGCGGGTTCACGTACCCGGCGAGGAAGGTCATGCGCGCCGCTTGGTGAGGTCGATGGCGACCTTTTCGAGGAGGAAGGCGCCGATGAGGGCGGCGCCGACGGGGATCGCGGCATAGCCCCAGGCGGCCGAGATGCCGAGCGAGCCGATGATGCCGGAGGCGCGCATCTGGGTCAGCATCAGCCCGTAGCGCAGGAGGACGACGACCACCGCGAGGGCGGCCGCGTCGGACACGAGGTCGAAGGCGCGGGCCAGGCGGGGCATGTTGTCGGGCACGAGGTCGATGGCGTAGTGGGCGCCGCGGCGGAAGGCGAGCGCCGCGCCGACGAAGATGAGCCAGGTGAACAGGAGCTGGGCGACGTCCGGCGTCCAGATCAGCGGGATCTTGAGGACGTTGCGGGCCAGCACCTGCAGGCCCACCACCGCGATCAGCGCCGCGAAGCCGGCGCTGAGCAGGGTGATGACCAGCCGGTCCAGCGCGCCGCCCAGCCTGGAGATCATGCCGTTGCGGCCCGCCCGGCCGAAATCAGGGCCGGATCAGCTTCAGCTCTTCGGCGATGCCGAGTTCGGCCGCCAGCTCCGCCTGCTTGGGCGCGAGCTTTTCCTGGAAGCTGGCGATGTCCGGCTGCGTCACCGTCACGCCGTGGTCGCTGGCGAGGGTCTTGACCAGGTCGGCGTCGTAGCCCTTGGCCTTTTCCAGGCCCAGTGCGGCCGCTTCGATGGCGGTCTCGGCGACCAGCGCCTTGAGATCGTCCGGCAGCTTGTTCCAGGTCCGCTCGGAGATCGACACGTGGGTCGCCTGGATGGTGTGCTGGGTCATGGCGAGGTAGGGCGACACCTCGTACAGCTTGGAGCCGGTGTAGCCGGGGAGCGAGCTCTCCATGGCGTCGGCGACGCCGGTCTGCATCGCGGCGTACAGCTCGCCCCAGGCGACGGAGACGGGGAGGGTGCCGAGCGCCGCCCAGGTCTCCGATTCCATCTTGGAGGGGGGCGTGCGCATCTTCATGCCCTCGATGTCGGCCACCGTCTCCACCGCGTGCTTGGAGTTGGACAGGTTGCGCGTGCCGCTGCCGGTGAGGGCGAGGAGCTTCATGCCGAGCCCGCGGTCGGCGTAGACCTTCTCGAAGTAGGCCATCACGGGCGAGTCGGGGCCGACCTTGGAGGCCATCTCGTCGATGTCGGCGAAGAGATAGGGCATCGAGAAGATCTGGTATTCCGGGATCTGCTTCACCGCGTTGTTGGTGGAGGAGATCATCAGGTCGATGGTGCCGAGGCCCATCTCGCCGATCACTTCCGGATCCTGGCCGAGCTGGCCGGCGTCGAAGATCTTCACCGCGATGCGGCCGTCGCTCTCCGCCTCCAGCTTCTCCTTCATGAACTCCGCCATGTCGTTGTAGGGGTGCGGCGAGGAGACGAGGGTGTGGATGCGCAAGGTGGTGTCGGCCGCCTCGGCGAGCCCGGCCGTCATCAGCGTGCCTGCGGCGATGGCTGCCGTTCCGACCGCGGCGGCCAGCGTACGGGCCATGGCTCGGCGCGAAAGCAATCTCGGCATTGTCAGCTCCTTCATCGGCGGGATGCGAGTTGGGTTTGCACTTTCCGTTCCAAGGGCGGCGAAGGCAAATGAAAAGCGGGCCCCGGCGTCATGTCAGTTTGCGCAGGAGCTGCACGAAGGTGTCGCGCTCGTCCGCGTCGAGCGGGGCGAGCGTCGCCTCGGTGATGTCGGCGCCGCGGGCCTTCAGCGCATCGAGGATGCGCTGGCCCTCGGGCGACAGCGCGATGACGCGGCGGCGCGCGTCGTTGGCGTCCGGCGACAGGGTGACGAGGTTCTTCGCGCGGAGCCGGTCGACCACGCCCTTGACGGTGGCGACATCCATCGCCGTCAGCCGGCCGAGATGGTTCTGCGAGCCGCTGCCCACCTCGCCCAGGCGGATCAGCACGGCGAACTGCGTCGGCGTCAGGTCGTGGGCGATGAGCGCCTGGAAGATGGCGGTGTGACGCTGGTTCGCGAGGCGCATCAGATAGCCGACCTGCTCGTCGAGCAGGTAAGGGGGTGCGTCGTCCTCGGCCATCAGACGACGAGGTAGGCTTGCGCGATTTCGGGGTTCGCCTCGAGCGTGGCGAAGGGGCCGGCGAAGCGCACCTCGCCCTTCTCGATGATCACCGCGCGGTCGCTGACGAGGCGGGCGAAGTGCAGATTCTGCTCCGACAGGAGCACCGCGAGGCCCTGCCGCTTCAGCCCGGCGATGACGCCGGCGAGTTCCTCCACGATGCGCGGGGCGATGCCCTCGGACGGCTCGTCGAGCAGCAGCAGGCGCGGGTTGCCCATCAGCGTGCGGGCGATGGTGAGCATCTGCTGCTCGCCGCCGGACAGGCGCCCGGCCGCCTGGCGGCGCCGCTCGGCGAGGTTGGGGAAGAGCTGGTAGAGCGCGTCGATGGGAAATTGCGGCGCGTCCTCGCGCGGCGGGCGGCGGCCCACCTCGAGGTTTTCCTCCACCGTGAGGGCGGCGAAGACGCGGCGGTCCTCCGGTACGTAGCCGAGGCCCTGGCGGCAGATGCGGAAGGGCGGCGCGCCGGCGATGTCGGCGCCGTCGAACACGACGCGGCCGGAGCGCGGGCGGGCGAGCCCCATGATCGATTTCATGGTGGTGGACTTGCCGGCGCCGTTGCGCCCCAGGAGCGCCACCACCTCGTTGCCGCCGACCGTCAGCGCCACGTCGCGCAAAATGTGGGCGCGGCCGTAGAAGGTGTTGAGCGCCTCGACCTCAAGCATCGGCATGGCCCGCCGAAAACACCGAGCCGCCGCCGAGATAGACCTCCTGCACCAGGGGGTTGGCGCGGATCTCGGGGCCCGACCCCTCGGCGATCAGGGTGCCGCGGTTGAGCACCAGGATGCGGTCGGCGTGGGTGAACACCACGTCCATGTCGTGCTCGGTGAAGAGGACGCTGACGCCCTCCTCGCGCACGATGGAGGAGACCAGCGCCATCAGGGCGAGGCGCTCGCTGGGCGCCATGCCGGCGGTGGGCTCGTCCATCAGGAGGACCGTGGGGGCGTGGGCGAGCGCGATGGCGAGCTCCAGCCGCTTCAGGTCGCCATAGGCGAGCTCGGCGGCGGGGCGCTCCGCCTGGCTCGCCATGTCGACGCGGGCGAGGAGGGCGGCGGCCTCCTCGCGGTAGAGGCGCGTGGCGCGGGTGGCGAAGGAGAGCGTGCGGCGGTTGTGCGAGATCAGCGCCATCTGCACGTTCTCGCGCACCGTCATGGAGACGAAGGTCTCGGTGATCTGGAAGGTGCGGCCGACGCCGAGGCGCCAGATCTTGCGCGGCGAGAGGCCGACCAGCTCGGTGTCGCCGAGTTTCACCGAGCCCGAGTCGGGCTTCAGGTGCCCGCTCAGCATGTTGAAGCAGGTGGTCTTGCCGGCGCCGTTGGGGCCGATGAGGGCGAGGAACTCGCCCTTGCGCAGGGCGAAGCTCACGTCCGCCACGGCCTTTACGCCGCCGAACGCCTTGGCGAGGTGGGTGACGGTGAGCGCGTTCATGCGGCGGCCCTTGCCGGGCGCACCAGGCGCCACAGCCGGCCGAGCCCGCCGGCGATGCCGTCCGGCGCCACGAGCACGATGACGAGGATGATCGCGCCGAAGATGAAGCGCCAATATTCCAGCCGCGTCACCCAGTCCTCGATCAGCACGAAGGCGGCGGCGCCCACCAGCGGGCCGGCGAGGGCCTGCACGCCGCCCAGCAGCACCATGATGAGCCCGTCGATGGAGTGGCCGATGGCCAGCGTTTCGGGGAACACGCTGCCCTTGGAGAACACGAACACGACGCCCGCCACGCCCGCGAAGGCGCCGGCGATGGTGAAGCCGAGCCACTGGTGCGCCCTGAGGTCGATGCCGATCGCCTCCGCGCGCACCGGCGAATCGCGCCCGCCGCGCAGGACGAAGCCGAACGGCGAGTGGGCGAGCTGGCGGATCAGGACGAGCGCGCCGCCGCAGATGGCGAGCGCGAGATAGTAGAAGGTGGCGTTGCCGGACGCCCAGCGGGCGGGCCAGATGCCCAGGATGCCGTCGTCGCCGCCCGTCAGCCACTGCCACTGGAAGGTGACGCCCCACAGGATCTGCGCCGCCGCCAGCGTCAGCATGGCGAGGTAGACGCCCGACAGGCGCACGCAGAACCAGCCGAACACCAGCGCCCCGAGCGCGGCCATCACCGGGCCGAACACCATCGCCGGCAGCATCGGCAAGCCGAGGTCGCGCACCGCGATGGCGGCGGCATAGGCGCCGAGGCCGAAATAGGCGGCGTGGCCGAACGAGACCATGCCGCCGATGCCCATCAGGAAATGCAGGCTGGCGGCGAACAGCATGGCGATCAGGACGTCGGTGAGGAGGACGAGGATGAAGGTGTCGTCCTGCGCCGGGGCGGCCAGGAGGAAGGCGAACAGCGCCGTCGCCACCACGATGCCGACCTTCGACAGCGGCCGCAGCGGCGCCTCGGGCACCGTCGCCCCGCCGTGCGCCGAGGCGGCGGTGCCGAACAGCCCGTAGGGCCGCACGACGAGGACGACGGCCATCACCAGGAACGGCAGCACCATCGAGATCTGCGGAAACACGAGCACGCCGAAGGCATTGGCGACGGAGATGATGATGGCGGCCGCGAAGGCGCCGGTGACGGAGCCCATGCCGCCGATCACCACCACCACGAACGCCTCGCCGATGATCGACATGTCCATCAAGAGGCTCACCGATTCGCGCGGGACCTGCAGCGCGCCGCCGAGCCCGGCGAGGAAGGAGCCCACCATGAAGGCGCTGGTGAACAGGAAGCGCTGGTTGACGCCGAGCGCGCCCACCATCGCGCGGTCCTCGGTGGCGGCGCGCACCAGGATGCCCCAGCGGGTGCGGTTGAACAGCAGCAGGATGAGGCCGAGCACCAGCGGGCCGATGACGATGAGGGCGAGGTCGTATTGCGGGATCGGCTCGCCGAAGATGCGCACGGCGCGGCTGAGCCCCGGCGCGCGCGGGCCGAGCATGTCCGCCGGCCCCCAGATGGCGAGCGCGACGTCCTGCACGATGAGCACCACGCCGAAGGTGGCGACGAGCTGGAACAGCTCCGGCGAGCGGTAGATGCGCCTGAGCACCAGGACCTCGATGGCGCCGCCGATCACCGCCACGATCGCCGCCGCCGCGACGACGGAGCCCCAGAAGCCGAGGATGCCGAGATCGAGCGTCGTGATCAGCGTGTAGGAGAGGTAGGCGCCCAGCATGTAGAGCGAGCCGTGGGCGAAGTTCACCACGCGCGTGACGCCGAAGATGATCGACAGGCCCGAGGCGATCAGGAACAGCGAGGAGGCGTTGGCGAGCCCCGTGAGGAGCTGGGCGAAATAGAAGCTCATCGGCGCCGCGCGTGTCCGGTACGGCCCGCGCGCATCAGCGGCCGACGATCAGGCGCAGGCCGAGCGCGCCCAGCACCACGGCGGCGAAGCGGTCGAAATACACCTTGGCGCGCAGGTATTGCCGGCTGACGGCCGGCGTCGACAGCGCGCTCGCGAGGATGGCGTAGACGACGATCTCCACCACGAGGTGGTTGAGGACGACGATGCCCTTGTCCGCCACCGGCATCGCGGCCGGGAAGATGACCACCAGGACGGCGGCCGCGAACAGCACCGACTTGGGGTTGAACAGGTTGATCAGGAAGCCGTCGCGGAAGGCGTGGCGGGCCGGCATGATCTTGCCCGCCTCGATGGGATTGCGCGCGTCGCGCCAGGTGCGCACGGCGATGTAGAGGAGGTAGAGCGCGCCGACGATCTTCGCGCCGACGTAGACGACGGGAAACAGGCGGAACACCGCGTCGAGCCCGAGGAGAGCGAACAGCGTCCACGTCGCGGCCATGGTGGCGAGGCCGCAGCCGGTGGCGATGCCGGCGAAGCGGCCGGCGGCGAGCGACGTGCGGATCAGCATCAGGAGCGCCGGTCCGGGGCTCGCCATGGCGGCGAGGAGCGTCACGTTGAAGGCGATCAGTTGCTCGATAGTCATGGCCGCACCCCGTGCTTCGCGTGGCTTTGCTTTGCGTCGTGAGGGCGGCGGCGAAATCGGATTGCCGCCGGTCCCTCGTCGTCCCGGTTGCGCCGCGCGGTGCGTGCCGCGCGGCGATCACGCGTAGCAACATCCAGGCCGCCGCCGTGGCCGGCGGCGGTCCGGCGGCGCGCTACTCGGCAGGCCGCATCTTGGCGGCCTCTTCCTCGCTCGGCAGGAAGTCCTCGCCGGGCGCGTAGTACCATTCGACCATCGAGGGCTGGCCGTCGACCAGCGCCGTCTTGCCGACATAGGCGCCCATGGTCGCCTGGTTGTCGGCCTTGCGGAAGACGAAGGGGCCGGTGGGGCTGTCCACCTCGAGGCCTTCCATGGTGGCGAGGAGGTCGGCCGTCTCCAGCGAGGGCGCGGTCTCCAGCAGCTTCTTGATGGTCATCATCGAGTTGTAGCCGACGATGGAGCCGGTCTGGGGCTCCTCGTCCCACTTGGCGCGATAGGCCTTCTCGAAGGCGTCGTGCTCGGGGGTGTCGACGTCGTCGCCCGGGTAGCCGGTGACGAGCCAGCCGTCCGGCGTCTCGTCGCCGAGCGGGTTGAGGTATTCCGGCTCGCCCGACAGGAGGCTGACCACCGGGCGATCGTCGAACAGTCCGCGCAAGGAACCCTCGCGCACGAACTTGGCGAGGTCGGGGCCGAAGGTGACGTTGAAGATGGCGTCGGGCTTGGCCTGCTCCAGCGCCCGCACGGCGCTGCCGGCGTCGATCTTGAACAGCGAGGGCCACTGCTCCTCGACGAACTCAACGTCCGGCCTCAGCTTGGTGAGCTGCTCCTTGAAGGCGCTGACAGCGTCGGTGCCGTAGGCGTAGTTGGGGGCGATGGTGGCCCACTTGGTGGCGTCGAGCTTGGCCGCTTCGGCGGCGAGCATGCCGGTCTGCATCCAGTTGGAGGGGCGCAGGCGGTAGGTGTACTTGTTGCCGCTGCCCCAGACGATCTCGTCCGTCAGCGGCTCGGAGGCGAGGAAGAACACCTCGTTGCGCGCGGCGATGTCGGCCACCGCGAGGCCCACGTTGGACAGGAAGGTGCCGAACAGGAAGGCCACCTTGTCGCGGCCGATCATCTCTTCGGCGATGCGGATGGCGGTGGCGGGGTCGCCGGTGTCGTCGCGCGAGATGATCTCCAGCGGGCGACCGTCGATGCCGCCGGCACCGTTGATCTCCTCCAGCGCCAGCTCCCAGCCCTTCTTGTAGGGCTCGGTGAAGGCGGGGAGGCGCGTGTAGGAGTTGATCTCGCCGATCTTGATGGCGTCCTGCGCCACGGCGGGGCCGGATGGCGCCAGCGCGAGCGCCGATAGTCCGAGGGCGAAGGCGAACGTTAAGCTGCGGGTCGGCATCGGGATCTCCTGCGACTCATGTCTAGCGTCGACAGTGGTTTAGCGGGGGTCGAGGCGTGCGGCAAAGGTATCCGTTCAGGGGTCGGGATCGTCGAGGTTGGTCTGCTCCCAGCGCGGGGCGAGATGCACGTCGGTGGTGCGCAGCGCGCCGGGGCCGAGATTGGTGAATTTGTGCGGCACGTTGGCCGGGCCGAACACGATGTCGCCGGCCTCCGCCTCCAGCACCGTGTCGCCCACGGTGAAGCGGGCGCGGCCTTCGCGGACGATGAAGATCTCGTCGTAGGTGTGGACGTGCAGGCGCGGGCCTTTGCCCACCTCCTCGGTCTCGTAGAACAGCACGGTCGCGCCGGTGCCGAGGGTGGCGCCGTCGAGATGGCCGCGCCAGCGTCCGGGCTCGCGGGCCCATTCGGCCCAGCGCACCGCCTTGGGTGCGCGCGCGGGGGAGGCGTCAGCGGAGGCCATCTTCGCCCTTGATCTCGCTCTTCTTCAGCCCGCCGACGCGGGCGAGGGGGCGGCCCGAATCCGTCACCGCCACGGCGACGAGGATTTCGCCCGCGCGCGGCGCGTCGGAAAGACGCACCTCCATGCCGTCGAAGTGGGAACGCACGTAGGCGGCGTCCTTGTGGCCGAGGGGGATGTCGAGCACCTGGCCCGGCCCGCCCATCTTCTTCGACGAGGGGACGAGCGCCTTGCCGCCGCCCACCTCGGCCCGCAGCGGGGCGCCGAGCTCGGGGTGCAGGATGGCGGCGGCGTGCTCCAGCTCGCCGTTCTCGCCCACCATGGCGGCCTTGCCGTAGCTCTCCACCTGGCCGGGCTCCAGCCCGAGGGCGCGCACGGCGCGGTTGCCCAGCATCGCGCCCATCTCGGCGCCGATCTGCATCAGCACCGACAAATCGTGCTGGTAGCGCCCGGCATAGGGGTTGGCGATGACGGCGACGGCGGCGGCACGGCGCGTCGGCGGGGCGATGGTGCGGCCCATCTCGCGGTGGGTCTCGTCGATGAACACGGCAATCTTGCGGACGTCGGCGCTCATGGCGCGCTGTTCTCCCTCAGGCGCAGCGAATCGGCGCCAACTGTTAGCGATTGAGGCCCCAAGAACAAGGCCGCGGCGCGGATCAGGCCGGCCCGGCGCATCCCGTCCGCCTCGGCCCGCACTGTGACCACTTCGGCGGCGGTCTTGGTCCCGCGCGAGATGGTGAACGCTTCG
>JAUIJH010000140.1 GCA_030431335.1 Alphaproteobacteria bacterium | reverse complement strand
ACCAACGTGCCGGTCGCGCGCGCGGACGAGGACGATCAGGTCTTCCGGACGCAGGAAGAAAAGGACAAGGCGATCATCGCGCTGATCAAGGAGGCGCACGCCAAGGGCCAGCCCATCCTGGTCGGCACCACCTCGATCGAGAAGTCCGAGCAGCTGGCCGAGCGGCTGAAGAAAGAGGGCTTCCGCCAGCGCGACACGGCCGCCGCCGACAGCGCCCACCTGGGCCTGACGCCCAAGGGCGGCAAGCCGACCTTCCAGGTGCTCAACGCCCGCTTCCACGAGCAGGAAGCCAAGATCATCGCCCAGGCCGGCGTGCCGGGCGCCATCACCATCGCCACCAACATGGCCGGCCGCGGCACCGATATTCAGCTCGGCGGCAACGCCGACATGATCATCGCCGAGGAGCTCGCCGACTACGAGGGCGAGGACCGGGCCGCCAAGGAAGAAGCCATCCGCGCCCGCGTCGCCGAATTGAAGCAGAAGGCGCTCGACGCAGGCGGCCTGTTCGTGCTCGCCACCGAGCGGCACGAATCGCGGCGCATCGACAACCAGCTGCGTGGCCGATCCGGCCGCCAGGGCGACCCCGGTCGCTCGCGCTTCTATTTGTCGCTGCAGGACGACCTGATGCGCATCTTCGGATCCGACCGCATGGACGGCATGCTCCAGCGGCTCGGACTGGAAGAGGGCGAGGCGATCGTCCACCCCTGGATCAACCGGGCGCTGGAGAAGGCGCAGCAGAAGGTCGAGGCGCGCAACTTCGACCAGCGCAAGAACGTCCTCAAGTACGACGACGTGATGAACGACCAGCGCAAGGTGGTGTTCGAGCAGCGCCGCGAGCTGATGCTCGACGAATCGGTGCGCGACACCATCAACGACATGCGCCAAGACGTGGTCGAAGGCATGGTCGCCCGCCACATCCCGGAAAAAGCCTATCCCGAACAGTGGGATACGGAGGGTCTGCACCAGGCCGTGCTGGCTGTCTTCGCGCTCGATCTGCCTGTCAAGGAATGGGCCGACGAGGAAGGCATCGCAGACGAGGAGATCCGCGAGCGCCTGCGCCGCGCCGCCGACGAGGCCGCCGCCCGCAAGGTGGCCAAGTACGGCTCGGAGCTTTGGCGCCAGGTGGAGAAATCGGTGCTGCTGCAGACGCTGGATCAGCTCTGGCGCGAGCATATCGCCACGCTCGACCACCTGCGCTCGGTGATCGGCTTCCGCGGCTATGCCCAGCGCGACCCGCTGAACGAGTACAAGACCGAGGCGTTCTCGCTGTTCGAAGCCCTGCTGCAGGAGCTGCGTACGGCCGTCACCACGCAGCTGATGCACATCGAGATCCGCACCGAGGCGCCGCCCCCGCAGCCCAGCGAGCCGGCTGAAATGGAGCAGTTCGAGCCGCACCACATGGACCCGTTCTCCGGCGAGGACGAGTTCGAGATGGCCGACCTCGAGCAGTCCCCCGGCGACGACGACGGCGACGTGGCGCTCAAGGACTCGCGAACGGCGCGCCGCGCGGGTCAGGAACGCGATCCCAACGATCCGCGGACCTGGGGCAAGGTGGCGCGCAACGAGGCGTGCCCGTGCGGGTCGGGCAAGAAGTATAAGCACTGCCACGGCCGGTTGACCTAGCGCCGCACCATGCCCGGTGTCAGCCTCGCCAACGTCGAAGGGGTCGAGGAGTTTTTGGCGCTGAGCGCGCTGCAGAGTCTGCCGATCCACGAGACGGTGACCGGCTTCGCGCACCATGCGCGCGCGGCCGGCCTGTCCGTCGCGCGGCTGATGATGGGCTGGCGGTTGCTCGATCCGCTCTACATGAGCCAGTCGCTGACGTTCACCGAGGCGAGCGGGCTTATATCCGAGCGTTTCCGCCATGGCGAGGCGATGGCGTCTCCGGCCTTCCTGCGCTCGCCGGTCTGGCATGTGCTGGCCAACAATATCGACGAGATGCGCCAGCGCATCGAAGGCACCAACGAAGCCTTCGAATTCCCGCTGTTCGACGATCTGCGCGCTGAGGGATACACCGACTACCTGATCGCGAAGGTGGGATTCGGCGTAAACGCGGCCTCCGCAGCCGCCGAGACATCCTTCATGCCCGATCGTCCCGGCGGCGGCATCGTGATGTCCTTCACCTCCGACAGGCCCGGCGGGTTCAGCGACACCGAGCTCACGATGCTGCGCCGGCTGAAATACATGCTCGCCCTCAGCATGCGCACCTCCATGGAGGCCGACATGCGGGCGACGCTGGCGACCACCTATCTCGGCCGCAACGCAGGCGAGAAGGTGTTGTCGGGCCAAATCGCCCGCGGCGAGGGCGAGGCCATCGACGCGGTCATCTGGTACTGTGACCTGCGCGGCTCGACCGAGTTGTGCGCGCAGATGGGGGTCGACCGCTACCTGCCGCTGCTCAACGACTATTTCGGCGCCGTGGCCGAGCCGGTCGTCGTCAACGGGGGCCAGATCCTCGATTTTATCGGCGATGCGGTGCTCGCGATCTTCCCGCTCGACGGCGATGCCATCCCGCGAGCCCAGCGCGCCACCGCCCAGGCGCTCGCCAATCTTCCCGCCTTGCGTGCGCGTTACCCGACCCTCGCCGGGCGCGGCGACACGGCCGCGATCACTGGCATCGCCATGTCCACCGGCACCGTCGTCTACGGCAACATCGGTATCGCGACGCGGCTGACGTTTTCCGCCATCGGGCCGACGGTGAACGAGGTGGCGCGCATCGAGCGGCTGACGAAGGCCCTGCGCGAGCCGGTGCTGGTCACCGAGCCCATCGCCCGGGCGATGCCCTCGCTGTGGCGCTCGTGCGGCAACCATCCGCTGGAAGGCGTGACCGGAACGACGGCACTCTTCGCGCCCCAGCTCGACCGGTGGAACATGCCCCCGCTCGATGCCTGATCATGGGAACCGATCCGGCGGGGGTCCTGGCGGGTGCCGCGCTGATGAACTAAATCGCATATGCCGCGTTGTTCAAATTACCGGGTGCCCAGGTCGGCCGCCCCTGCGACATAAGAGCCGACGGACGAAATAACCGACGGAAGAGGAACAATGGCGGCCGGTTTACGCATGATCCCCCTCATGGCGATTCCCCTGGTGCTCTATGGGATCGCCACGCTTTTCATCAGCGACACCACCTCGTCGCCCGTCAGCGGGCCGGATGTCGCAGCGATGCATCCCTTCTGGGACGCTGGGTTTGCCGAGTTCCGGCTTCTGTCCGGTGAGATCTGGGCCATGACCTTCGGTCAGGCGATTGTCGTCGTCGCGGCCTTTTGCTTCTTCTTCTCGGTGATGCGTTCCGCGTCGAGCACGGCGCAGACCGTGATCGGCACCATGCTGTCCGTGGTCGTGCTGTGCCTTTTCATCGTCGCCTTCCTGACGGTGCAGGCCTGCGGCACGTCGGTCTTCTTCATGCTGACCGTGTTCTCGTTCCTCGACACCCTTGCCGCGATCGCCCTGTCGATGATGACCTCGCGGGCTCGAATCCGCGGCGCCGTCGAGGCGTAGCGCATTGCGCCGGGCGGCCGCCGCGCCGCCCGCCCTCGGTCAAAGGCCGGTTTCGAGCTTGGCCGTCAGCGCGTCCAGCATCGTGTCGCAGCGGGCGAGATCGTCCTCGGTGATGTACTCGTCCGGGCGGTGGCCCTGCAGCATGGAGCCGGGGCCGCACACCACCACCGGCGCCTGCAGCGCATCGGCGAAGAGCCCGCCTTCGGTGGCGTAGGCGACCTTGATCGTGCCGTTGGCGCCGGTCAGCCGCTTCACGAAATCGACCGCTGCGCTGGTTGCCGGCGTCGCCAGCCCCGATGTCGCGCTCCGCGTCTCGATCTCGATGGCGGCGTCCGCATCGTCCGCCGCGGCGACGATCGCGTCGGCATCGGCGCGGATTGCCGCGATGATGCCGTCCATATCGTCCTCCGCCAGGGCGCGGACCTCGAAATCGAGGTCGGCCCGGTTGGGCACAATGTTGAGGGCGACGCCGCCGGTCAGCTTGCCCGCGTGGACGGTGGTATAGGGGACGTCATAATCCCCATCGCGAATGCCGTGTTCCTCCAGCGCGCGCTGACGAGCCTGCAGCGCCTTGATGAAATCGGCCACCAGATGCAGCGCGTTGAACCCCAGCGGGGCCAGCGCGGAATGGGCCTCGCGGCCGCGGAAGGTGGCGTGCAGGGACGTCTTGCCCTTGTGGCCGGTGGCGACCGACAGGCTCGTCGGTTCGCCGACGATGACGAGGGCCGGCCGCACCGGCGCTTCCTTCAGCAGCGCGATCAGCGGCCGCACTCCCATGCAGCCCACCTCTTCGTCGCACGACAGGGCCAGCGCCAGCGGTTGCGCCAATGACCGTTTCGCCGCCCGTTCCGCGGCCGCCATCGCGCTTGCCACAAACCCCTTCATGTCCGCCGTGCCGCGGCCGTAGAGCCGCCCGCCCTCGCGGGTCAGCGCAAACGGCGGCTTGGTCCAGTTCTGGCCCTCCACCGGTACGACGTCGGTGTGGCCGGACAGGATGACGGCCGGCTTATCGGCCGGCCCGATCACGGCATAGAGGTTTTCGCGCCCGTCCTCGTAGGGGACGCGCGTGGTGGCTGCGCCGATGGCGTCGAGTCGCGCCTGGGCCCAGTCCAGCAGTCCGGCGTTGGGCGTGCGTGAGACGGTGTCGAATTGGATGAGCTCGTCCAGGAGCTCGATGCTGCGCGACATGGTGGGGATCCTCCATCGTGCGAGGTGCCCCCGATGGCGCCACAGACGAGGGCGGCGCGCAAGCCTTGCGTGCCGCCGCCCCCCGCTCGGCCTACTTGCCGATGTTGATGAACAGCACGCGCCGGTTGACGCCACTGTCCGGATTGGCCGGGTCCTGAAGCTGCTCTTCGCCCAGGCCGATGGCGACGAGGTTCTTGGCGGGCACCGCGAAGGTGGTCGCCAGCGCGTCACGCACTTCCGCGGCGCGCTCCTTGCTGAGCTTCAGATTGTACTCGCGCGTGCCGGTGGCGTCCGTGTTGCCCACGACCACGATGAGCTGGCCCGCCAGGTAGGGCGTGTGCAGCGCATCGGCGATCACGCCGACAGCCTCGTAGCTCTCCGGCCGGATGCGGGCCGAGCCGCGGTCGAAGTTGATCTCGACGCTGATCTGCGGCAGCGCGCGGAGCTGGTCGGACAGCTGCCCGGGCGCATTGTCGCCGCCGGACGCGGCGGCGCGATCGGCCGCGGCCTGCAGCGCGGCCGGGTCGAGCTTGGCGACCGTGCCCTCGGTCTCATAAAGGTTCTGGACGACCTGGGCGGGCGTCATCTGGTTCTGTGCGAGTGCACCGGCGGACGCGGCGACGGTGGCTGCGGCGGCGAGCGCGATAAGACGAACGGTCTGTTTCATGGCCTTCTCCTAGCGCCAGCCAGCATCGGTGATGGCCTGGTTGCAGGCCTTGCTCACGCTCGGCTCGGCCTTGAGCAGGCAATTCAGCGTATAGCCGCGCTCACGCACGATGCTGGGGCAGAGCTGCCGCATGTCGCCGTTGCAGACCTTGGCGACGGACGCTTGCGCTTCCAGCCGGGCTTGGATCTGCTGGCGCACCACCACGCGATCCTGGTTGCACTGCGGCGAAAGCTTGGCCGTGTTCTGCTCCAGGCATTTCGAGATGCCGAAATTGGCGAGATTGGCAGTCGGACAATAGCGCTCGATATCTTGACCGCAGCTGGTTTGCAGCAAGCCGATGGCCTGCGCGAAGCCCATCGTCTCGGCCCTTGCCAGACCGACGACGCTGAGCATGAACATGATTGACAACAATGCCCGTTTCACGGGTTCCTCCTTGGTCGGCACCAAAAATTTCGGTACATGGCTGTGTTCACGAGCAGCTTGAAGGTGTCAACGCCGGCAATTGCGGGAAGTCGGAACAAATCCCCATTGCGCAAGCATTGAAGCCAGTTTGAACTATATCCGCGTGTCTTTGTTTGGCCATAATTCTCGCCCTCGTCGCCGGCGTCTGGAGCTCCGTTCAGGTGAGCCGGTAGTTTTTCGCCGACGCCAGCGGGACTTAAGCGGTGTCGGGCGCGGCGCCGTCCGCAAACGTGCCCGAACGAACCGCCAGTATATTTTTGGGGATAATCAGTCCGCACGGGCCGGCAATACGAGACCAGCTGCCCGTTTCGCTACGCGTCGACTTCGGCAAGCCATTCGGCCAGAATGGCGTTGACCGACGCAGGCCGCTCGAACGGCGCGCAGTGGCCGGCCTCGGGCACGATCTCCAGGCGCGAACCGGGTACAAGCGCGTGCATCTCGCGCGCATAGGGCGGCGGCGTCACGCGGTCCTCCTCGCCCACCACCACCAGGAGCGGCCCCCGATAGGCGGCGAGCACCGGCCGCCCATCCGGCCGGGCGATGATCGCGGCCTGCTGCTTCTTGAACGCCTCGAGCCCGATATCCTTCGCCATTTGCGATAGCTGAGCGACGAGCTGCGGCGCCAGGGCGTCGATATCGTGGCAGGAGAGGGCGAGGTTGGCGCGGTGGCTGGCGACGATCCCTTGCGCCTCGGCCAGCGCCATGGCGCGCTCCCGCTCGATGGTGCGCGCGCTGTTCTCCGGCTGGGCCGAGGTCGCGACCATCGCGAGGCTCGCGAACCGCTCCGGCACGTCCTTCAAGAGCTGCAAGGCGATGTATCCGCCCATCGACCAGGCGACCACATGGCTGGGCGCGGGAATTTGCGGCGCGATGATGGCCGCCATCCCGACGATGGTGTTCGCCCCGTGGTGGCCGGACGGCACGATCACGCGATGGCCTGCCGCCTCGAGGAAGGAAACCTGGAATTGCCAGCTCCGGTGATCGGACTGCAGTCCGGGGATGAGCACAACCGGGGCGCCGCGCATCGTCAGTCTCCTCAAGTCCGTTCCGCGGCGATGTCTTCCGCAAAGTGGCAGGCGACGGTGTGGCCGTCGCGATAAGGGCGCAGTGCCGGCCGCTCGCGGGTGCATCGCTCGCGCGCGAAGGGGCAGCGGGGGCGGAAGTGGCAGCCGGACGGCGGGTCGAGCGGGCTCGGCAGTTCGCCCGCCGCCACCGCCTGGCCGCGGCGGCGCGCCGAAGGCACCGGCCGCGGTGCGGCGGCGAGCAGCATCTGCGTATAGGGATGGGCGCCGCCGGCGAACAGGTCGAACACCGGCGCCAGCTCGATGATGCGGCCCAGATACATCACCGCCACGCGGTCCGCGATGTGCGCCACCACCGAAAGGTCGTGCGACACGAAGATGAGCGTCAGCCCCATCTGGCGCTGCAAATCGAGGATGAGGTTGATGATCTGCGCCTGGATCGACACGTCCAGCGCCGACACCGGCTCGTCGGCCACGATCAGCGTCGGCTCCAGGGCGATGGCGCGCGCGAGGCCGATGCGCTGGCATTGCCCGCCCGACAATTCGTGCGGATACTTGTCGAGGTGGTAGGGCTGCAGCCCGCACACCGCGGCGATCTCCTCCACCCGCGCCGCGATCGCCGCCCGGCTGCCGACGCGGTAGTTGATCAGCGCCTCCGCCAGGATCCGCCGCGCGGTCATGCGCGCGTTGAGCGAGGCGTAGGGGTCCTGAAACACCATCTGGAATTTCTGCCGCGCCGCGTGCAGCGCGTTTGCCGGGACGGCGTTGAGGTCGGTTCCCTCGAACGCGATTCTCCCCGTGCTGGGCCGCTCCAGGTGCATGATCAGCCGCGACAGGGTGGACTTGCCGCACCCCGATTCGCCGACGAGCCCCAAGGTCTCGCCGCGCATCACGGTGAGGTTCACATCGTCCACCGCATAGAGCGGCCGCGCCTTGGCGAACATCCCGCCGCCGCCGACATGGTAGGTCTTGCCGACGCCTTCGAGCGCGACGTGGATCTCGCTCATGCCCACGCCCTCACGATATCGTTGCCCGCCATCGCCGCCGCGACGGCATCGGCGCGCACGCACGCCGCGCGATGGCTCGCCCCCGCGGGCGCCAGCGAGGGCAGGCCGGACCGGCACCGCGCCTCGGCGAACGCGCAGCGCTCGGCGTAGACGCAGGCGTCGATCTCGCGGTCGAGCCGCGGCACGGCGCCGGGGATTTCGGCAAGGCGCGTGCGATGGTTGTGCGGGCCGGGCAGCGGCAGCGCGGTGAGGAGGCCCGCCGTATAGCCGTGCGAGGGCCGCGCCAGCACGTCCTCGATGCACCCTTCCTCCACGATGCGGCCGGCGTACATCACCATCACCCGGTCCGCGACCTGCGCCACGACGCCCAGATCGTGCGTGATCAGGATCACCGACATGCCGAGCTCGCGGCGCAGATCGTCGATGAGGGCGAGAATTTCGGCCTGCACCGTCACGTCGAGCGCGGTGGTGGGCTCGTCCGCGATGAGGAGCTCCGGGTCGCAGGCGAGCGCCATCGCGATCATCACACGCTGGCGCATTCCGCCGGACAACTCGTGCGGGTAGGCGCCGAGCCGGCGCGCCGCGTCGGGGATGCGCACCAGGTCGAGCATCTGCCGGGCCCGCTTCAGCGCCTGGCCGTGGCTGACGCCGCGGTGCTGCGCCACCGTCTCGGCGATCTGCATCCCGACCGTGTGGACGGGCGTGAACGAGGTCATCGGGTCCTGGAAGATCATGCCGATCCGCCCGCCGCGGATCCGCTGCATCTGCCGCTCGCTCGCCGTGCGCAGATCCGCCCCGTCGAACAGGATGCGCCCGGTTGGGTAGCTCACCCCCGAGCGCGGCAGAAGGCGCAGGATCGACATCGCCGTAACCGACTTGCCGCACCCCGATTCGCCGACGAAGGAGAGGATCTCGCCCTTCTCCACATGGAACGACACGTCGGACAGGGCGTGCAGCGACCCGGTCTTGCCGGTGAAGCGCAGCGACAGATTCTCCACCTTGAGGAGGGGCGGGGCGCTCACAGGATCCCCCGCCGGGCCTTGCGCGGGTCCATCGCGTCGGACAGCCGGTCGCCGAGGATGTTGACGATGAGCACGAGCGCCGACAGCGCCAGCCCCGGATAGAGCATCAGGTCAGGGTGCAGGCGGAACTGGCGGCGCGCGTCGGCCATCATGCCGCCCCAGCTCGGCACGTCCGGCGAGGTGCCGACGCCCAGGAAGGCGAGCACGGCCGAGGCGATGATGGCCGAGGCGCAGGCATAGGTCGCCTGCACCAGCACCGGACCGAGCGTGTTGGGAATGACGTGCCGCATGACCAGCGGAACGCCGCGGGTTCCGATGGAGACGGCCGCCGCGATATAGGGCTGCTGCCGTACGCCGAGCACCAGCGCCCGCACCACGCGCACCATGCGCGGAATCTCCGGGATGGTGATGGCGACGATCACTGCCGTCAGCCCCTGGCTCATCAGCGATGCGAGGGCGATGGCGAGGAGCACCGCCGGGATCGACATCATCGCGTCGTTGATGCGCATCACGATGGCGCCGCCGCGCCGCGCGAAGCCGGCATAGAGCCCGATCACCACGCCGATCAGCGTGGTCGCCGCCGCCACCGAGAAGCCGACGCTCATCGAGGTGCGCGTGCCGAACACCAGGCGCGCATAGACGTCGCGCCCCAGATGATCGGTTCCGAGCCAATGCTCGGCCGAGGGCGGCTTCAGCCGGTTGGCCGGATTGATCGCGGCCGGGTCCGGCGCCAGCAGCGGCGCGAGGATGCCGACGAGCGCCATCAGCGCGATGAGCGCCAGCATCACGCTCACCTCCCGGTGCGCCCTGAGGAAGCGCAGCGCGAGGGCGAGAAGGTCGACGAGGAGCGGGCGCGGGGCGACGGCGATCTCGCTCATCTCAGCCCCTCACGCGCGGGTCGAACAAGGCATAGGAGAGGTCGACGACGAGGTTTACCGCGATCAGCGTCAGCGAGAAGAACAGGATGATGCCCTGCACCACCGGGTAGTCGCGCCGCACGATGGCGTCCACCGTCAGCCGCCCGATGCCGGGGATGTTGAACACGCTCTCCGTCACCACCACGCCGCCGATCAGCGCCGCCAGCCCGATGCCGATGACGGTGACGATGGGCACCCCCGCCGTCTTGAGCACGTGCGTGACGAGGATGCGCCGCGTCCCCATCCCCTTCGCTTTCAAGGTGCGCACGAAATTCTCGTGGATCACGTCGAGCACCGCCGCGCGGGTGACGCGGGCGATCAGCGCCGCGAAGACCAGCGCCAGCGCGATGGACGGCAGCGTCAGCGAAACCAGCGTTTCGACCGGGCCCTTCGACAGTGCCTTGTAGCCCTGCACCGGGAACCATCGCAGCTCCACCGCGAACACGTAGATGAGGAGGTAGGAGGTGGCGAACACCGGCACCGAGAAGCCCGCCACCGAAAAACCCATGATCGCCCGGTCGAGCCACCCGTTGGCCTTCCAGGCCGCGATGGTGCCGAGCGGCACCGCGATGATCACGGTCAGCACGATCGTATAGAGCGCGAGCAGGAAGGTCGGCTCGACGCGTTGGGCGATCAGCTCCGTCACCGGCCGGCCCGAATAGACGCTGGTGCCGAGGTCGCCCGTGACGGCGTTGCCGAACCAGATGCCGAACTGCACCGGCAGCGAGCGGTCGAGGTGCAGCCGCTCGCGGATCTTGTCCACCTGCTCGGGGTTGGCGTTGTCGCCGGCGATCAGGATCGCCGGGTCGCCCGGCGCGATATGGACGAGGCCGAAGATGAAGATCGCGACGATCAACAGTGTCGGCACGGCCGCCAGGAGGCGGCCTACAACATATAAGATCACGGTCTCCCCCTCCGGTCCGGGCCGCCGGTCGCGGCCCGGCAGAGTGTGCGCCGGCTATTCGCCGCGCGAAACGTTCCAGAAGAACGGCACCGGGCTGTCGATATAGCCCTGGAGGTTGCTGGCGAGACCCTGGCTGGGGAAGATCTGCCCGACCGGCACGTAGGGCACCAGGTCGTGCGTCACCTCCTGCATGCGCGTCGCGAGCTTCTTCTGCTCGGCCGGGTCCGCGGTGACGGCGAACTTTTCGCGCAGGTCCTGCAACTCCTGCGAGCACGCCCAGCCGAACCAGCCGTTTTCGCAGGCGCCGGCGACATAGACGTTGGTCATCGGGTTGATCTGGTCGATGTAGCCCCACCCGGTGAAGAACACGTTCCAGCCGCCGTTGGCGACGGGCTCCTTGGAGGCGCGGCGCGTCGCGACGGTGGCCCAGTCGGTGATCTGCTCTTCGACGACGAAGCCCGCTTCCTCCAGCATCGGTTTCAGGACCGAATAGGCGGCGTCGTGGCTGGCGATGTCGGTCACGTGCAAGAGGGTGACGGGCGTGCCGTCATAGCCCGCTTCGTCCAGGAGGGCCTTGGCCGCTTCCGCGTCGCGCTTCAGCACGCGGTCGGTGTTGACGTCCGAGGCGAACGGCGTGTCGCAGAAGAAGACGGCGCCGCAGATCTTGTAGAGGTCGGTGTTGTCGCCGTTGATCGCCTGCATGAACGGCTCCTGCTCCAGCGCGAGCTGCAGGGCGTGGCGGATCTTCGGGTTGTCGAACGGCGGGTTGAGGTGGTTCACCACGAGCTGCATCGAGTTGCCCGATTGCAGCGCCGGCACCGCCTGTGCCTCGTCCTGGCCCTCGAACAGGGGCAGCATGTCGCCCGGCACCTCTTCCATCCAGTCGATCTCGCCGACGAGCAGCGCATCGACCGCCGTCGCGGTGTCGGGGATGTTGATGATCTCGACGCGGTCGAAGTGCGTTTGCTTGCCGCCGGCCGCCATCGAGGCAGGCTCGGAGCGAGGCTTATAGTCCTCGAACGCCTCGTAGACGGCGATGGAGCCGGGCACCCACTCGTCCACCACCATTTTGTAGGGACCGGAGCCGATGGGTTCCTTCACCGGATCGGACGGGTCCTGCTCGGCGAGGCGCTTGGGCATGATGACGGGGATGTTGGACGAGATCTTGCCGATGGCGGGCAGCACCTGCGCCCACGGCTCGGCCATGGTGATGACCAGCGTCTTGTCGTCCGTCGCCTCGATGGAGGCGAGCTTGGAGAACATGATCTTGCCGAGCCCGTCGGCCTTGCCCCAGCGCTTCAGCGAGGCGACCGCGTCCTCGGCGGTGACGTCGCTGCCGTCGTGGAACTTGAGCCCGTCGCGCAGGGTGATCGTATAGGTCAGCCCGTCGTCGGAGATTTCGACGCCCTCGGCCATCTGCGGCTGCACCTCGAAGTTCTCGTCGAGGGCGAACAGCACGTCGTAGATCAGGTAGCTCGAATTGCGGATGGTGTAGTTGGTGGTCGAGATCGGGTCGACGGTGTTGATGTCGCCGTTCATCCTGAGGCGCAGCACGTTGTCCTGCGCCAGTGCGGGCGTGGCAGCCGCCAGAAGCCCCGCCGCGATGGCGAGATGGATGCTCTTCATAGTCCCCTCCCTGCGCGGAACCTTTCGCGCTATACGTCACGGTGTATGATGACCCGCACTGAGATGGCGAGTTTTTGTGGGTATTCGTAACGCGTAACGTTTCGTGTTTTTCGCGTCAAGCCGGTTCGCGAAGAAGGCGGTCGCCGACATCGGGTTCTGGCGCTCGCCGGAATTGCGTGTAGAAAGCGGGCCCCGGAGAGAGGGTGGATGGCAACGATCAAGGACGTGGCGCGCGCCGCGGGCGTGTCGGTGACGACGGTCTCGGCGACGATCAACATGAGCGCGCCGGTCAGCGCTGAAGCGCGCGCCAAGGTCCTCGCGGCGGTGGCGGCGGTCGGCTATTCGCCCAACCCCATCGCCCGCAACCTGCGGCTCGGCAAATCGCGCCTCATCGGGCTTCTGGTGCCCGATATCTCGTCGCCCTACGCGGCCGGCATGGCGCGTTCGATGCAGAGCGCGCTGGCGGACAAGGGCTATTCGATGTTCTTTTCCTCCACGCAGGAGGATTCGGCGCGCGAACTCGCCGATATCGACCGCATGAGCGACCACATGGTCGCCGGCCTCGCGCTGCTGCCCACGTGCCTCGGCGCTGACTATGCGCAAAATCTCGCAGGCCACATCACCTGCCCGGCGGTGCTGTTGGACCGCGTCATCCCCGGTGCCCCGTACGATTGCGTCGCCGACGACAACGCGCTGGGCGCGCGGATGATCGTGCGCCACCTCGTCCAGCTCGGCCATCGCGACATCGCGATGATCGCCGGCCGGGTCGGCATCACCTCATCCGACGAGCGCCTCTCGGGTGTGCGCCAGGCGCTCGCCGATGCGGGGCTCGCGCTTGCGCCGGAGTTCACCGTGACGCATCACCAGAGCGAAGAACTCGCCGTGCGCGCGGTGCAGGATCTCATGTCGCGCAGCCGCCGCCCGTCCGCGATCATCACCATCAACTCGGCGCAGGTGCGTGGCGCGATGCGGGCGCTGCGCTCGATGCACTTCCGCGCGCCGGACGACGTGTCGCTGATCGCCTTCGACAATTTCCACTATTCGGCCGGCTTCGACCCCGAGATCACTTCGCTGTCGCAGGATGTCGGCGGCCTCAGCGGCGCTGCTGCGGCGATGCTGACGGAGCGGCTCGGCTGGCCCAAGGGGGAGGGCGCCGCCGCGCCGCCGCCGCCGCGGCTGGTGCGCTTTGCTCCCACCTTGATCGTGCGTTCGTCCTGCCGGCCCGTTTAGCGCGGCGTCAATCGATGGTGCGCGCGGTGCCTCCGGCGGGCTCTGGGCTCACCAACAATCAGGGCCGCCCGATCGCCGGAGCCGCCGTCGCTTCTGCCCCCTGGCAGCGAACGAGGGGATGCGCAAGGGCAAGCCGCTCCGCGGGCCTTCGGCCCCTTGCGCATCCCCCGCCCGCCGCCCTTCAGGGGGCGCGACGGCGGCTCCGACGATCAGGCTCCGAGGCTGGATTTGTGCGAGGTGCCTGGGCTGGGTGGAGCGCGATTGGCGCTTCTTAAAGTCGTCTGAGGAAGCCGCCGGGGGCGGCGCTCGTCATCAGCTTGCCGTCGATCGCCTCGTCGAGCGCCAGCTTCAGCGGCGTGCCGTCGAGCCCCAGGAGGCCGCCTTCG
Organism: Alphaproteobacteria bacterium; assembly: GCA_030431335.1. Taxonomy (GTDB): domain Bacteria; phylum Pseudomonadota; class Alphaproteobacteria; order Rhizobiales; family Amorphaceae; genus Acuticoccus. Next base: position 686 of record JAUIJH010000140.1, on the reverse strand, counting down.
CACTCCTGCGCGAACGCGGCGATGGCCGTGCGGGGGCTGTCGCCGGGGTTCCAGGGCCGGTTGGGGAAGAAGCCGGGCGGCAGATCCTCGATGATGGTGTCGAACACCACGCAATAGGCGCCGCGCGAGGTGAGCGGCGCGTAGGCCCTGAGCTCGCCCAGCACGTGATCGTGGGTGTGCATGGAATCGAGGCACACCATCACCGTCTTCGCGTCGCGGGCGAGGGCGGTGATCTCGCCGATCACCCCGGCATCAAGTGAGGAGCCCTCGATCAGCACCATTCGGTTGCGCAGGGGATGCGCTTCCAGCGCGGCGCGGTTGTGCGGGCGGATGTCGATGTCGACGGCCACCACGCGTCGCTTCGGCCGGGCCGGGTCCACCACGCCGCTGGTCTCGGCCGCCTCCGCCAGCTCCAGCAGCGCCAGCTGCGCCGCCGAGTGCACCACCGAGCCGCCATGGGCGATGCCCGTCTCCACGATGAGGTCGGGCCTGGTCGCCCAGATCACCTCCGACAGGGCCATCACATCCGCCGGAAGCTGGCTGGAGAACAGCCTTCGCCATTGGAACATCGCATTTGCCGCAAGGATGGCGGTATCCGTTGGGTGTTGCGCATCGCTTCTCCCCAGCTTAATGCTGAGGGAGAACTGATTGCCTACGACGGCCTGTTGCAAGACATCACCGAACGG
>JAUIJH010000139.1 GCA_030431335.1 Alphaproteobacteria bacterium | reverse complement strand
CCGCGGCTGCCGCGAACGGCCGGTCCCGGCGGCCGGCGGACACCGCGACCGGCACGGGGCGGCACGCGGCCGTAGCCGCCCGGACCGCTGCGGCGGGCGTCGTAATTGGCGGGCGCGACGGCCTTCGCGCCGTCGGCGGGCGGCGCGGAGGCCAACGCGGGAGCGGCGATCGCCGCGGCGGAGGCGGCGACGGGGGTGAGGGCGGTTGCCGCGATGGTGGCGAAGGCCGCAACCATGATCGGCCAGCTCGAGTGCTTCATGGCGTTCCTCCTGATGTCCTCGGCGCGCCGATACTCCCGCCTCCGGGCTGAATTGGGCGTGAAGGCCCGTTCAGCCACCTTTCAGTTTGTTCATGATCGCCGTTCGGCCACGAAGCGGCACGCTTCGCGCAAGGTTTCGGCCGCCTCGCCGAAGGGGGCGAGCTCGGCGGCGGCGGCGGCCACCGTCTCGCCCAGGCGCTGGCGGGCGGCGGGAATGCCCAGGAGCTGCGGGATGGTGGCCTTGCCCTCGGCCGCGTCCTTGCCGACGCGCTTGCCGGTCTCCTCGGCGGTGCCCTCGAGGTCGAGGAGGTCGTCGGCGAGCTGGAAGGCCTCGCCCAGGAGGGCGCCGAAGCGGCTGAGGCGGGCCCGCACGTCCGCGCTGGCGCCCGCGACGATGGCGCCGGCCTCGCAGGCGCCGCGGATGAGGGCGCCGGTCTTCATCGCCTGCATCAGCCGCACGCCGTCGGCGTCGAGCCCGAGCGCGTTGAGGTCGCGATACTGGCCGCCCACCATGCCCGCGAGGCCGGCCTCGCGCGCGAGCAGGCGCGCCAGCGGGCCGGCGGCTTCGGCCGGCACCGGCGGGGCGGTGATGATCTCGAACGCGAGCGATTGCAGCCCGTCGCCGACCAGGATGGCGGTGGCCTCGTCGTAGGCCTTGTGCACGGTGGGGCGGCCGCGGCGCAGGTCGTCGTCGTCCATCGCGGGCAGGTCGTCGTGCACCAGGCTGTAGGCGTGCAGGCACTCGAAGGCGGCGCCGACGGCGGCGGCCGCATCGGCCGGCCCACCGCACAGCCGCGCGCACTCCATGGCGAGGAACGGGCGAAAGCGCTTGCCCCCGCCCAGCAGCGCATAGTCGCACGCGTCCACCAGCGGGGCGGGGCTGCGCCCGTCGGAACGCATCGGGTCGAGAACGGTTTTGAGGACGGCGTCGGTTTCGGCCGCGGCAGCGCCGAGGCGCTCGGCAAATCCCATGCGGGGCTCCAAGATTGATCGGGTATGATGATAGGGGATGGCGCCAAGTGCCGCTACGCTGGCGACCCCGGAGGGCCCGTTGCGACGTCTCCTGAAGATCCTCGTCCTGTGTGTGGTTCTGGCCGTCATCGCGCCGTTTTTGTTGACGATGCTCTACACCATCGTCAATCCGCCCGCGATGCCGGTTCTGCGCCGCGAGCTGGCCGGCCGGTCGGTGGCGCAGGAGTGGGTGCGCCTCGACGCGATCGCGCCCGCCGCGGTGCAGGCCGTCATCATGGCGGAGGACGCGCGGTTCTGCCTGCACTACGGCGTCGACCTCGCCCAGATGCGCATCGTCATCAACGACGCGCTGGAGGGGGGCAGGCCGCGCGGGGCGAGCACGCTCACCATGCAGACGGTGAAAAACCTGTTCCTGTGGCCGCAGCGCGATTATCTGCGCAAGGCGGTCGAGCTGCCGCTCGCGGTCTACATGGACTTCGTGATGCGCAAGCGGCGGATCATCGAGATCTACCTCAACGTGGCGCAGTTCGGGCCGGCCATCTACGGCATCGAGGCGGCGGCGCAGCATTATTTCGACAGGCCGGCGGCGGCGTTGACGCGCGAGCAGGCGCTGGCGCTGGCGACCACGCTGCCGGCGCCCTCGGTGCGCGACCCGCGCAAGCCGGGCCGGCGGCAGCGCGCGGCCATGGCCCATGTCACGCGGGAGCTTGACCGTGCGCCCTGGGTGTTTACTTGTCTGCCGGAGGGGATACGGCCCTAGGCGATCCGTCCGGCGCGGCCTGCGAAGGTTGCATTCGCGCCGTGCGGGAAGTATAGGGCCGGGTCCGGCGCATTGCGCCCACCCCATTGATCACAGTGACGTTGGCGCCGCCGCGCGCGGCGAGAGGAGAGATCTCATGGCTGTTCCCAAGCGGAAGGTCAGCTCGATGAAGCGCGGATTCCGCCGGTCGGCGGACGCGCTCAAGGCTCCCTCCTATGTGGAGGACAAGGAGTCGGGCGAGCTGAAGCGCCCGCACCACATCGACCTGAAGAGCGGCACCTACCGTGGCCGTCAGGTGATGCCCGCCAAGGACGAGTAGCCCGGCCGGGCGCCTCGCGCGCCCTTTGTCGAGCGATCTGGCCGAGCCGTGGCTTGGCCGAGCGATGACTTGCCGAGCGATGAATGCAGGTCGACGCGCCCCCGCGTGAGGGCGCGAACGGATGGCGTGTGTTCGAGCTTGGCGGCATCGGCAAGCGCCTGGGAAGAACGCGACCCGCAAAAAGCTGGAGCGGCTCGGGCGAACGCGAGTGAGCCTCAACGGCTCTCGCGCTAGCCGCCGCGCCGCCGCAGGATCAGCGGCGCGAGCAGCGCCAGATAGGCGCTGGCAGCGGCGATGGCGACCGCCATGCCGCCGTAGACGCCGAGCGGCGCCAGCACCAGGCTGGCGACCAGCGCGCACACGATCAGGCTGCCGATCCCAAACGGAAACGACTTGATGATGCCGTGCGCGGCTTCCTTGCCGTACGTCGCGTGGGCGATGAGGAGCACCGGGCAGAGCGTGAGCGGAAACCCCGCCAGCAGGCCCGCCCACTTCTCGCCGACGATCCCCGCCAGCCCGGTGACGACGAGGACGAGGCCGCTCGCCGCCGCGACGCGGATCGCCAGCGTCTTCGCGCCGAGCGGGAGGCGCGTCGGTGCCGCCGTCTCCGGGATGCGGCGGAAGACGAGCGCGAACACCACGCTGAGCGCGGCCGTGACGCCCGCCAGCAGCCACCGGTTCTGCGGCAGCGCGCCGAGCGCCGTCGCCGCGAGCAAGAACGCCGCGAAGCCGCACACCGACGCGGCGGCGAGCTCGAACCGGCGGACCCGACGCGAGGCCTGCCAATAGGCGAAGCAGAAGACGAGCGTGCTGCCGAGCCCACCCAAGGTCGACACGGCCGAGGCGGCCGCGAACGGGGCGCCTTGCTGCACGCCGATGAAAAACAGGCTGATGGCGATGCCCAGCGGGAAGCCGGCCAGGATGCCGGCGGCACGCGTTCCGACGCGCTCGCTGATCGACGACAGCGCCAGCACCATGGCCGACGTCACTGCGATCTTGACGAGGATCATCCTGGCAGCGCCTCGGCGGGAAAAACGGGGCCCGGCCGGCGGTCAGCGCTCCGTTTCGTCGTACTCCTCGACCCGGGTGTCGTCGGTTGCGGCCTCGGGTGCGGTCTCGGGCGCGGGGATGTCGGCGCCCTTGGGGGCCTTGTTCATCGCCTCGATCTTGGCCTGCATGGCGGCGAGCTCGCTGCGCAGCGCCGCCACGTCCCTGGCCAGATGATCCCCCTCGTCGCGGTGCTGGGGGGCGGGCTCGGCCGGCTCGGAGCTGGCGCTGTTGGCGCCGTAGGGCAGGAACATGCGCACCGAGCGCTCGAACATGTCCATGTTGCGGCGCACCTGATCTTCCACGGCGGAGATCGCCTGCTTGCCGATGGTCTGGTTCATCTGGCGGCTGAGCCGCTCCTGTTCGCGGGCGAACGAAGCGAGCGAGTACTCCAGATAGGCCGGCACCATCGACTGCATCTGGCCGCCGTACAGCGTGATCAGCTGGCGCAGGAACGCGATCGGCAGCAGTCCGCCGCCGCGGCTTTCGGCATCGAAGATGATCTGCCCGAGCACGCCACGGGTGATGTCCTCGCCCGTCTTGGCGTCCTGCACCACGAATTCCTGACCGCGACGCACCATGTCGGCGAGATCTTCCAACGTGACGTAGGCGCTCGTCTTCGTGTTGTAGAGTCGTCGGTTGGCGTACTTCTTGATGACGATTGTGGCAGGTTCTGTACCCATGAGACCTCGCGGGATCGGACCCGGAACAACGTGCGACTTGGGCGGCCCTGGGGGCCGCTCCGCACGTTTCTTTGTTCACTAAGTAGACCGAAAAGGCCGTCCAAGCCAGTCGAAATGCTGCGAACGCGAAACGCGGTCGCACATAGCGCCTTGTTGACAGTTCGGGGGGGCGGGGCTGTAGTCCGGGCAACTTACGCGGGCGGGCCGGCGACCTCGGCGCGGCGCGCCCCCACACGGAGGATTTTTGTGATGGCCAACGACAGCGTCGTAATCGTGGGTGCCGCCCGCACCCCGGTCGGCTCCTTCAACGGGGCTTTCGCCACGACACCGGCCGCCGACCTCGGCGCCGTCGCCGTCAAGGGCGCGTTGGAGCGGGCGGGCGTGAAGCCCGAAGAGGTCGACGAGGTGATCCTGGGCCAGGTGCTCACGGCCGGCGTCGGCATGAACCCGGCCCGCCAGGCCGCCATCTCGGCCGGCGTGCCGGAGGGCGCGACGGCGTGGACGCTCAATCAGGTATGCGGCTCGGGCCTGCGCGCGGTGTGCCTCGGCATGCAGCAGATCGTGGCGGGCGACGCGGACATCATCGTGGCCGGCGGGCAGGAGAACATGACGCTCTCCCCCCACGCCGCCTACCTCCGCGCCGGCCACAAGATGGGCGACTACAAGATGGTCGACACCATGATCAAGGACGGCCTGTGGGACCATTTCAACGGCTACCACATGGGCAACACCGCCGAGAACGTGGCCCGCGAGTGGCAGATCACGCGCGAGCAGCAGGACGAGTTCGCCGTGCGTTCGCAGAACAAGGCCGAGGCGGCGCAGAAGGCCGGCCGCTTCCAGGACGAGATCGTCCCGGTCACGGTGAAGCAGCGCAAGGGCGACATCGTCGTCGCCGATGACGAATATATCCGCCACGGCGCCACCATCGACGCCGTGGCCAAGCTGCGCCCCGCCTTCGACAAGGACGGCACGGTGACGGCGGGCAACGCGTCCGGCATCAACGACGGCGCCGCGGCGGTGGTGCTGATGTCGATGGCCGAGGCGCAGAAGCGCGGGCTGACGCCGATGGTGCGCATCGCCTCGTGGGCGACGGCGGGCGTCGACCCCAAGGTGATGGGCTCGGGCCCGATCCCCGCCTCGCGCAAGGCACTGGAGAAGGCGGGCTGGACGGTCGGCGATCTCGACCTGGTGGAGGCCAACGAGGCGTTCGCGGCGCAGGCCTGCGCGGTCAACAAGGACATGGGCTGGCCGGACGACATCGTGAACGTCAACGGCGGCGCCATCGCCATCGGCCACCCCATCGGCGCATCCGGCAACCGCGTCCTCAACACGCTGCTGTTCGAGATGCAGCGGCGCGATGCCAAGAAGGGGCTGGCGACGCTGTGCATCGGCGGCGGCATGGGCGTTGCCCTGTGCGTGGAGCGCGTGAGCTAGGAAACCGGGCGAGCCCGCTGGCCCGCACCGAGGCCGGTGTGAGGCGGCGGGCTCCCGCCAATCGAAAGGCCCGCCGGGGGACGGCGGGCCTTTTTGCTAACGGGTCGCCGAGGCGATCACATCTGTTCCTTCTGGGCCGCCGAATCGGGGCGCGCCTTGCCGAGCGAAGGCTCCTGGCCCATCGGCACGGCCGGCGCCACGGTGAACTCCGCCCGCCCGTCCAGCGACGGGCCGGACGTCCAGCGGCCTTCCGGCGCATGCTTGTCCAGCGACATGTTGAGGAAGGTGTAGGAGTGCTGCATCGCCTCGTGGTCGGCGGGCACGGAGTTGGGGATCGGCAGGCAGGCCGACAGGCCGCCGAGCTCCTCGATCACCGCGAGCCACTGCTGCTGATGCATGGTGTCGCGGGCGATCAGGAACGAAAGCATGTCCTTCATGCCGGGGTCGTCGGTCATGTTGTAGAGCCGCTCGGCGAGGACGCGCCCGCCCGCCTCGGCCGTGGCGTTCGCCAGCATGTCCGCGCCGATGTTGCCGGTGGCGTAGACGTGGCTCATGTCGAACGGCACGCCGTTGGAATTGACCGGCATCGCCGACAGCCCGGACGACAGGATGTGGCGCGGGTTCATCCCGCCGAGGATCGCGTGCACCACCGGATCCTTCGCCGCCTCCTCCTGCATCGAGACCGGCGCGTCCTGCAGGTTGAGCGCCACCGCGTGCCCGAGGAACTCGATGTGCGACAGCTCCTCGGTCGCCGTCGAGATCAGCATGTCCCGATATTTGACCGGCCCGCGGGCGCCCATCGCCTGGAAAAAATACTGCATCGCGACGCGGATCTCGCCCTCGACGCCGCCGATCGCCTGCTGGAGCATCTTGGCGAACAGCGGGTTCGGCTTGTCGACCCTGACCTCGTACTGGAGCTCGGACGCGTGGAAAAACATGAGACTTCCCTTGTTCGGTTGAACTGGGCAGGAAGCGCACGGCCGGAGAAAATGTTCCTTTTCGGGGTCAGATTTTTGGCGGCGCGTGCCTGTCGCGGGTCGCGACCGAGGGCGGCCGGCGGCGTCCGGGGCGGGAAAAGCGATTGACGCGCTCGGGGGTGGCCTTTCAACTGCGGGACAAATTGCTAATCAAGGGCAATGGTTAAGGGGAGGGACGTCATGGCTCGAATAGCGCTCGTCACGGGCGGCACGCGCGGTATCGGCGCGGAGATTTCCCGGGCGCTGAAGGCGGCCGGTCACACCGTCGTTGCCAACTATGCGGGGAACGACGAGAAGGCGAACGCCTTCAAGGACGAGACCGGCATCGCCGTGAAGAAGTTCGACGTGGGCGACCACGCGCTGTGCGAGGCGAAGCTCGCCGAGGTGGAGAGCGAGGTCGGGCCGATCGACATCGTGGTCAACAACGCCGGCATCACGCGCGACGGCACCTTCCACCGGATGACCTGGGAGGCGTGGGACGACGTCATCCGCACCAACCTGTCCTCGCTGTTCTGCGTGACGCGGCCGCTGATCAACGGCATGCGCGACCGCGGCTTCGGGCGGATCATCAACATCTCGTCGATCAACGGGCAGAAGGGCCAGCTGGGGCAGGCGAACTATGCGGCGGCCAAGGCCGGCATCATCGGCTTCACCAAGTCGCTGGCGCTGGAGAATGCGCGCAAGGGCATCACGGTGAACGCGATCTGCCCCGGCTACATCGACACCGACATGGTGGCGGCGGTGCCGGAGAAGGTGCTGGCCAGCATCATCGCCGGCATTCCGGTGGGCCGGCTCGGCAAGGCGGAGGAAATCGGGGCGTTGTGCGCCTATCTCGCCTCCGACGAGGCCGCGTTCATGACCGGCGCGACGATGACCATCAACGGCGGCCAGTACATGGCCTGACAGGGGCCTCCCGGCGAGGGCCGGGAGCCTCGCGCCGGCATGGCGGGCGTGCCGGCGCGGATCAGGCGGCCGGCCGCTCGGGCGGCTTTTCGGGGCGGCTGGTCGGCCGGCTCGTCGGGCGGCTCGTCAGGCGGCCTGGGCGAGGAAGCCGACATAGCCGGCGTACAGCAGCAGCAGCGCTCCGCCTTCCCACCGCGTCACGCGCTTGCCCGTCGCCACCACGATCACCAGCAGGATCGAAATTCCCACCATCAGCGGCACGTCCACGGTGCGCATGCTCTCCGACACCGGGATCGGCGAGACCAGCGCCGTGATGCCGCCGATGCCCACCGTGTTGTAGACGTTGGAGCCCAGGACGTTGCCCAGCGCGATCTCCGACTGGCGTTTGACGGCGGCGACGATCGACGTCACCAGCTCGGGCAGCGAGGTGCCGACGGCCACCAGGGTGAGGCCGATCACCTCCTCGGAGATGTTGGCGCGGGTGGCGACCTCGACCGCGCCGCGCACCAGGTACTCGGCGCCCACCAGGACGAGGCCGAGCCCCACGAGCAGGAACAGCACCGACAGGCCGAGCGGCGTGCCCGATGCCGCCGGCACATCCTCGATCGTGGCCTCGCTCTTGCGGTCCGAGCGCAGCGTATAGACGAGGTAGAGCACCAGCCCGAACACGAACAGGCTGCCCATCCAGCGCTCGATCAGGCCCGTCCACGCCGCCGCCGCGAACACCAGCGCCGACAGGACGACGATGGAGCCGTCGCGGATGATGGCCGCGCGGGACGCGGCGAACGGACGCATCAGCGCCGCCGCGCCCAGGATCAGCAAAATATTGCAGATGTTGGAGCCGACGATGTTGCCCATCGCGATGCCTGGAGACCCGCCGAGCGCGGCGCGCAGGCAGGTGACGAGCTCGGGCGTGGAGGTGCCGAAGCCGACGATGACGACGCCGACCACCAGAGGCGACATGCCGAGCCGGACCGCGATTGCTGCCGCCCCGCGAACCAGAAGCTCGCCACCGACGAGGAGGCCGGCGAACCCTCCGAGGATTTGAAGGGCAAGTATCATACGGGGTCACCTGGGATGGCGCGCGAGGGCTCTCGCAGCGGGTCGAAGGGGCGGTCGGCGTAACCTAAGCTGGGTCCGCAGCACGCTCTTTCAAGTTACGTGCCCCTGCGATTCGCCGCCTTCGCCGGGCGCCCAATCGGGCGCCGCGAGCTCGAAGCCCTCGAAGCGGAAGGCCGGCGCGACGGTGCAGCCCACCAGCGTCCACTCGCCCAGCGATTGGGCCGCCATCCAATGCCACTTCGGCACCACGAATTGCGGCCGTTCGCCGTCCATGAGGTTCGGCCCCAGCGTGTGGTCGGTCTGCGCGCGGCCATCCGGCGAGATCGAAATCACCAGCGGTGCGCCGGCGTAGTGGTGCCACATCTCGGCCGCGTCGACGCGGTGCCAGTGGGAGCGATCGCCCGCCCGCAGCAGAAAGTAGATGGCGGTGGAGTGGCCGCGCTCGCCGCCCTCGGGGTCGCGGAAGGTCTCCGCGAAGAAGCCGCCCTCGGGATGCGGCTGCAGCCCGAGGGTGGCGATGATCTCCTCGGCGGTCAAAACACGTCGCGCCCGGCGCGCAGCTTCGTGAACACCTCCACCGGGTCGGCGCCGGCCATGCCGAGCGCCTCGGCGACGGTGGGATCGTCCGCCCGCAGGAAGGGGTTGGTGGCCTTCTCCACCGCCATGGTGGAGGGCACCGTGGGCTCGCCCCCCGCGCGCGCTTCCTGCACCGTCTTCAACCGCTCGGCGATGGCGACGTCGCCGGGCAGCGCCTGGTGGGCGTAGCGCGCGTTGGTCTCGGTGTATTCGTGGCCGCAATAGATAGCGGTCTCGTCCGGCAGCGCGGCGCGCAGGCGCTGGAGCGAGGCCCACATGGTGGCGGGCGTGCCCTCGAACAGGCGCCCGCAGCCCATGGCGAACAGCGTGTCGGCGGTGAAGGCGATGCCTTCGCCGGGCATGTAGTAGCTGATCGGGCCGGCGGTGTGGCCGGGGGTCTCGATCGCCTGCACCGCGATCGGGCCGAGCGAGAACGTGGCACCGTCCTTCACCGTCTCGTCGAGCCCGTTGATCTTGCCGGCCTCGTTGGCGGGGCCGATGACGCGGGCGGAGCCGCGCACGTCCGCCAGCGCCTGCACGTGGTCGGCGTGGTGGTGGGTGATGAGCACGGTGGTCAGCGTCCAGCCGGTCTCGGCGAGGGCGGCGTTGATGGGGCCGGCCTCGGGCGCGTCGACGAGGACGGTCTCGTCGCCCTTGTGCACCAGCACCGCATAGTTGTCCGACAGGCACGGGATCAGACGGACGTCTGCCATAGCAATCTCCCACACGCCGCGGGGCGGCGCCTTTGACGAGCGCCGGGCGATCCGCACCGCGGACCGGCCGACCGAAAACAATCTGCGCGCTCCATCGCGCATGCGGCGCCTAACACGAAGCGGGCGGCGTCGTCACCAGCCGCGCTGTTCGCCCCGCCGACTCACCGTTATAAAGGGACAGGTGACACGGGACCGCAGCATGCAACTCGATGTTACCGAGCTGCGCGATTTCTATCTGACGCCGCTCGGGAGGACGACCCGCCAGATCGTATCGGCCGAGATGCGGTCGATCTGGCCCAACGTGGCGGGCGAGCACCTTCTGGGGCTCGGCCATGCAACACCCTATCTGCGGCCGTTTCTCGGCAAGGCGACCCGCGTCGTGGCGCTGATGCCGGCCGCCGAGGGCGTGCTGCACTGGCCGCCGGAGGGCCCCAACCTCACCGGGCTGACCTATGAGGAAAGCCTGCCGCTGGCCGACACCTCGGTGGACAAGGTGATGGTGATCCACCTCCTGGAGGCGACGCGCGATCCCCTGGGGCTGCTGCGCGAGATCTGGCGCGTGCTGATGCCGACGGGGCGCGTCACGGTGGTGGTGCCCTACCGCTCGGGCGCGTGGGCGAGGGCGGACCACACCCCGTTCGGCATCGGCCGGCCCTTCTCGCGCTTCCAGCTCTGCGAATTGCTGGAAGCGGCGATGCTCGACCCCATCGACACGCGGCGCTTCCTGTGCCTGCCGCCCAGCAATCGCGGCATCATCTTGCGCTCGACCAGCGGCTGGGAGCGGGTGGGGCGGCGCGTTTTCCCGCGCTTCGCCGGGCTCCTGGCGGTGGAGGCGCAGAAGACGGTGGTGCGCGGCATCCCGGCCCAGAGCAAGGTGCGCGGGCTGCGCCTCAGGGTTCCCGCGCTGGCGCCGAGCCCCAAGCCCGCAGCGCAGGCGCGGACCCTCACCGATGCAGCAGAAACACCGCCTGCTCGCCAAACAGATTCCAGAACCACCACGGTGCATTCAAAGGGATGCGCTGACCGGACGTGTTGAGCGCGATGGAGCGCAGCAGGTCGACGTCCATGTCGTCGCACAGGGCGACGAAGTCGCGGATGGTGCAGAAGTGGATGTTGGAGGTGGACCACCACGGGTCGGGCAGGAGGCCCGTGCGCGGCATCTGGCCGTGCACCAGGAGCTGCAGGCGCAGCCGCCAATAGCCGAAATTGGGGAACGAGACGATGCTGCGCTCGCCGATGCGCAACAGGTTTTCCAGCACCCGCTTGGGATCGCGCGTCGCCTGCAGCGTCTGGCTGAGGATCACGTAGTCGAAGGCGTTGTCGGGGTAGGCGTCGAGGTCGGTGTCCGCGTCGCCCTGCACCACCGAGAGGCCGCGCGCCACCGCGTCGTTGACGCCCTTCTGGCTCAGTTCGATGCCCGACGCGCGCACGCCGTGCCACTCCTGCAGCATGGTCATCAGCGCGCCGTCGCCGCAGCCGACATCGAGGATGCGGCTGCCGGGCTCCACCAGCTCGCGGATGACCTCGTAGTCGACGCGGCGGGCGGCCGGGATGTGCTGGGCGACGTTCATGGCGCGGGTGCCGGGGCCGGGGCCGGCGGTGCGATGCCGTGCGCGCGGGCTGCCCCGGTCAGGAAGCCGCGCACCGCGCGGTGGAACTCCGGCTCCTCCAGCAGGAAGGCGTCGTGGCCCTTGTCGGTCTCGATCTCGACGAAGGAGACGTCGGCGCCGGCCGCGTTGAGGGCGTGCACGATGCGCCGGCTCTCCGTGGTCGGGAACAGCCAGTCGGAGGTGAAGGAGACGACGCACCAGCGCGTCTCCGAGCCGCGGAAGGCGTTGGCGACGAGCCCGTCGTGCTCGGCGGCGAGGTCGAAATAATCCATGGCGCGGGTGAGGTAGAGGTAGGAGTTGGCGTCGAACCGGTCGACGAAGGTGGAGCCCTGGTGGCGCAGGTAGCTCTCGATCTGGAAATCGGCGTCGAAGCCGTAGGTCACCACCTCGCGGTCCTGCAGGGCGCGGCCGAACTTGCGGTGCAGCGCCGCCTCCGAGACGTAGGTGATGTGCGCCGCCATGCGGGCGACCGACAGGCCCTTCTTGGGCTTGGTGCCTTCGTCGAGATAGCGCCCGCCGCGCCAGTCGGGGTCGGCCATGACGGCCTGGCGGCCGACCTCGTGGAAGGCGATGTTCTGGGAGGAGTGGCGCGTGCCGGTGGCGATGGGCAGGGCGGCGAACACCTTCTTGCCGTAGGTCGCGCCCCATTCGAGCACCTGCATGCCGCCCATCGAGCCGCCCACCACGGCGAACAGCCGTTCGATGCCGAGCCGCTCGATGAGCCGGTGCTGCGCGCGCACCATGTCGGCGACGGTGACGACGGGCATGGTGAGCCCGTAGGGGTGGCCGGTGGTCGGGTCGATGGAGGCGGGGCCGGTGGTGCCCGAACAGCCGCCCAGGACATTGGCGCAGATGACGAAGAAGACGTCGGTGTCGACGGGCCGGCCGGGGCCGACGAGATTGTCCCACCATCCGGGGCGCCCGGTGACGGGATGGCGGTTGGCGGCGTGCTGATCCCCGGTGAGGGCGTGACACAGCAGCACCGCGTTGGAGCGCGTGTCGTTCAGCGTGCCGTAGGTCTGGTAGGCGATCTGCCAGGTCGGCAAGGCGATCCCCGCATCGAGCGGCAGGGGATCGTTCTGGAACTTGGCGAGCGCACTCGACGGCCGGTCGACCTCGCCGTGGCGCCGCTCTTCGAGCGTGCCGGCGGATCCGTCCGAGGTGCCGTCGGTGGCGGTTTGTGTCATCGGCCGCTCCATGAGCTACACGCACTGTTGCCGCGCGGCGGGTCGGCAACACCAGCGCACGGCAATTCCGGCGATGTAAGGTCGGACGCTTGCCTGTGCCAGCATCCGGGCCTAGGCCGACAGGGCTTGAAAGGTCAATGTTTTCTTTGCCACTTGTTTGGCAAGCCGCTAGTGAACCCAATCCGCCCCTCAAGTGAGACCAAATGGCGACGCCGTCTCCCAGCAACGAATCCACCGCTAGACTCGCGGCGCTGCGCGCCCGGCTCGATGCCGTCGACACCGGCATCCACCGGCTGCTGCGCGAACGTTTCGAGATCGTGGAGGAGATCGGCGCGGCCAAAGGGCCGCACGAAAGCGTGATCCGGCCGGCGCGCGAGGCGGCGGTGATCGAGAACCGGCTGGCGCTGCATTCGGGCGCGATGCCGAAGGACATGCTGGCCCACCTCTGGCGGACCTTGATCACGGCTGCGTGCTTCGTGCAGCGACCCTTTCATGTCCATACCGCCGGAGCGCTCGATGTAGCGCTCTTTCTTTATGGTCCCATCTCGGTGACGACGCACGCGCGCGCGGAGGACGCCGTGGCCGCGCTCGGCGCCGACGACGTGGCGGTGGTGCCGCAGGACAGCGGGTGGTGGCGCACCATCGGCGAGGCGACGGTGATCGGCCGCTGCGACACCAGCGAGGGCGACAGCGTGCTGATCCTCGGCGGCAGCGGCGTGTCGCCCGGCGCGGGCCCCGAGGCGGCGGTGCTGCGCGAGGGCGCGCCGTTGTTCCTGCCGGCGAGCCAGATCGACGCCGACGACACCGTGTTCGGCCGCTACCACATCTTTCCCCTGACGATCCCAGCCTCCAGAGCCAGCAGCGAATGACCCCAGAACCCCGTCCGTCCGTCCTCGAGATCGCAGCCTATGTGCCGGGTCGCGCGTCGAGCGGCAGCGCCGGCAAGCAGCACAAGCTCTCGTCCAACGAAAATCCGCTCGGCGCGAGCCCCAAGGCGCGCGAGGCGTTCATCGCCGCCGCCAGCAGCCTGGAGCGATACCCGGACGGCGGCGCCACGGCGCTGCGCGAGGCGATCGCGTCGCGCTACGGGCTCAATGCGAGCCGGATCATCTGCGGCAACGGCTCGGACGAGCTGCTGTCGATCCTCGCCACCACCTTCCTCAGCCCGGGCGACGAGGCGATCTTCACCGAGCACGGCTTCCTCGTCTATCGCATCGTGACGCTGGCGGCCGGCGCGACGCCGGTGGTGGTGCCGGAGACGGGCCTGGCGGCCGACGTCGACGCGATCCTGGCGGCCGTGACGCCGCGCACCAAGGTGGTCTTCCTCGCCAATCCCAACAATCCGACCGGGTCCTACACCTCGGCCGACCAGGTGCGGCGCCTGCGCGAAGGCCTGCCCGACGGCGTGCTCCTCGTCATCGACGCGGCCTATGCCGAGTACGTGCGGCGCAACGACTACGACGCCGGCATCGAGATGGTGGCCACGCGCGACGACACGGTGATGACGCGCACGTTCTCCAAGATCCACGGCCTCGCGGCGCTGCGCATCGGCTGGGCGTTCGCGCCGGCGGCGGTGATCGACGCGATGCACCGGGTGCGCGGGCCCTTCAACGTCAACGCCGCCGCCATCGCGGCCGGCGTTGCCGCGATGGGCGACAACGCCCACGTCGACCGCTCCATCGCGCACAACGAGCGCTGGCTGCCGGAGGTGAGCGAGCGCATCAGGGCGCTGGGCTTCGGCGTTCCGCCCAGCGTCGGCAATTTCATCCTGATCGATTTCGCGCCGGTGGCGGGGGCCGATGCCAAGGCGGCGGACGCCTTCCTCGGCGCGCGCGGCGTGGTGCTGCGCCAGGTGGCGGCCTACGGACTGCCGCAGATGCTGCGCATGACCATCGGCGACGAGGAGGCCAACGAAGCGACGTTCGCCGCGCTGAAAGCCTACCACGAGGGCCTCGGGGTTGGCTGACCCGCTCGCCTTCGACAAGATCGCCATCGTCGGCATCGGGCTGATCGGCTCGTCGCTGGCGCTGGCGCTGCGGGCGGCCGGCTACAAGGGCCCCATCGCCATCGCCGACCGCAACGGCGAGGCGCTGCGCGAGGCGGAGGAGCGCGGCCTCGGCACCAGCTACCACGCCAGCGTCGCGCGCGCCGTCACGGGTGCCGACCTCGTCATCCTGTGCGTG
>JAUIJH010000138.1 GCA_030431335.1 Alphaproteobacteria bacterium | reverse complement strand
TTTCGCCGGCGACCCCGATGCCATCATCGCCTACAACACGATGGTGCTGGAACGCTCCGAGTATCCGGATGGCATCCCGAAGAATTTTTCCATCGCGTATACCGCGCGCACGCGCCAGCTCGTGGTCGAGTTCGAGCTGCCGACCGTCGACATCGTGCCGCGCGCGCTTGAGTACACCTACGTGAAGGCGCGAGACGAGATCACCAGCGAGCCGCGCAAGCCCGCCGAGATCAACGCGCTCTATGCCGATGTGATCGGCGCCATCGCGCTGCGGACGGTGCACGAGGTGTTCGAGGCCGACCAGGGCGGGCACATCGAAACCGTCTGCTTCAACGGCTTCGTGCACACCGTGGACCGGGCGACGGGGCACGATCGCCAGCCTCACCTCGTATCGCTGCGCACCACCGCGGACGTATTCCGGCCGATCGACCTGGCGCGCATCGACAAGGCCGCCTGCCTCGACAGCCTGGGGGCGGCCGTTTCGCGCGTGCCGGCCGAAGCCGAGCCGGTCGAGCCTATCGTGCCCTTCGAGCGCGCCGACGCGCGCTTCATCGACCAGACGGACCTGGTGTCGGGCCACCCCTCGGCGCACAACCTCATCGAGCTTGCTCCGGCCCAGTTCGAGGAGATCCTCGCCGACCTCTTCGCCGACATGGGTCTCGACGCGGCGCGCCTGCCAACGCCGC
The DNA here is from genome assembly GCA_030431335.1 of Alphaproteobacteria bacterium. Classification (GTDB taxonomy): domain Bacteria; phylum Pseudomonadota; class Alphaproteobacteria; order Rhizobiales; family Amorphaceae; genus Acuticoccus. The sequence goes on along the minus strand of JAUIJH010000138.1, from coordinate 14,038 downwards.
AGGGCGGGAGCGTCGCCTACGTCGCGCACGATCCCCGCCCGATCCTGGGCGGCAAGGTGGTGATCGCCGCGCGGCGGGACCACACCACGGTCGGCGGCGAGGCGGTGCGCGCGCTGTTCGACATCATGGCGAGCGAGGACGCGGGCAAGGGCATCCTCGTCACCACCGCCACCTTCGACCCGGACGCCTACGAGGTCGCCGCCTCGCAGCCCATCGAGCTGATCGACGGCAACGGTCTCATCTACCTGCTGGACGAGATCGGCCACCCGACACGGATCGCCTTCCCGGCCGCCGTGGCCTAGCCGCCGGGGCCGGAGCATCCCGCGCCCGATCGGGCGCAGACAAGTTGCTCCAACTTTTTGAAGTGCTCTGCTCTAGGCTCGCGCCGCGAGGACAGCCGCGGTGTCATGCTCCGGGATGTCGCCGATCTCGGCCATCTTGTCGTCCAGCGCCCGCAGCATCGCGGCGAACACATCGTTCTTCTGCGGATCGTCCGCGAGGTTGAACAGTTCCAGCGGGTCCGCCTCGCAGTCGAACAGCTCCCACTCGGGCGGCTCGTCGCCCTCCGTGGCGCCCGGCTGGCCCAGCGCGGAGTTGTACCAGTAGATCAGCTTGTAGCGGTGGTCCCGCAGGCCGTAGTGGGCCCACGCATAGTGGTGCTCGTCCTTGTGCATCCAGTAGCGGTGGTAGGCGCTGGTCTGCCAGTCCGCCCCGGGCTCGCCCTCCAGGAGCGGCCGCATCGAGTGGCCCTGCATGTAGCTCGGGACCGGCGCGCCGGCATAGTCGAGGAAGGTGGGCGCGAAATCGACATTGGTGGCGATGGCGCCCGATACCGACCCCGGCGCGATGGCCGCCGGATAGCGGATCACGAACGGCATCTGCAGCGATTCCTCGTACATGAAGCGCTTGTCGAACCAGCCGTGCTCGCCGAGGAAGAAGCCCTGGTCGGACGTGTAGATGACGATGGTGTTCTCGGCGAGCACGGCCTCGTCCAGATAGTCGAGCAGCCGGCCGACATTCTCGTCGATGGACGCCACCGTGCGCAGGTAGCGCTTGATGTAGCGCTGGTATTTGAACGCGGCGAGCTCCGAGGTGCTGTCGAAGCGGAAGTTTTCGCCCGTCAGCGCATCGATCAGCACCAGGCCCTCGGGGTCCTCGGGCACCTTGCGCACCGAATCGCCGGGCACGGCGCGCACGCCCACCTCCTCGCCGCCCTCCGGCTGCACCAGGCCGAGGTCCCTGTAGGTCATGTCGGCGCGAACGCGCATGCGCGCCGCCGCCGCCGCCCGCGCGCGGTTCTTGTAGTCGTCGTCGAAGGTGTCGGGCATCTTGACGTCTTCGTCGGCGAAGAGGCCGCGATTTTTCGGGTGCGGCTCGAAGCTCCTGTGCGGCGCCTTGTGGTGGCACATCAGGAAGAAGGGCCGGTCCGTGTCGCGCGAGGCGAGCCAGTCGAGGCACTTGTCGGTGATGATGTCGGTCGCATAGCCGCGCTCGACCTTCTCCTCGCCCATCTCGATCATCACCGGGTCGAAATAGTCGCCCTGGCCGGGCAGCACCGACCAGCGGTCGAACCCGGTCGGCTCGTGCGGGCGGCCCTCGCCCAGATGCCACTTGCCGAAGATCGCCGTCTGGTAGCCCACCTGCCGCAAGTGCTTGGCGACGTTGGGCGCGCGGTTGTCGATATGGGTCGCGAGCGTCGTCACCCCGTTCACGTGGTTGTAGGTGCCCGACAGGATCGCCGCACGGCTCGGCGTGCAGATCGAGTTGGTCACATAGCAGTGGTCGAGCCGCATTCCTTCCCTGGCGATCCGATCGATATTCGGCGTCTCGTTGATCCCGTAGCCATACGCCGAAATCGCCTTGGCGGCGTGATCGTCCGCCATGATGAAAAGAATGTTGGGGCGCATTCGTCCTCCCTGTCGGCTCGAAGCCGTCTTGACGCTCTCTCAAATTTGAGAATACTATTCTCATATATTGGAGGCAAGATGGCTCCGGCCGGTATCACGAACCGCATTGTCGCGATCCTGGAAGCGTTCTCGCACGGCGGGGACGACGGCCTTGCCGCGGCTGCGATCATCCAGCGATCCGGGCTGCCGCCGTCGACCGTCTATCGCCTGCTCGCCGAGTTCGAGGAGCTCGGCCTCGTGCATCGCACGGCGGACAAGCGGCTGCGCCCGAACTTCCGCTTCGAGCGGCTCCTGTCCTTCTCGTCGCTGTCGGCGGAGCGGCTGACCGAAGCGTGCGCGCGGCTGTCCGACACGCTGCAATCGGCCTCCGAGATCATCGTGCTGCAGGGGCAGAGCCTGTTCTGGCACCTTGTGCGGCAGCACCCGGCCCAGGCGATCCGCCTGCGCGCCCACACCGGTTATGTGCGCGAATCGCGCGAGCTCGATTCCATCACCCGCATGGCGCTCGCCCATTGCCCGGTGGAGTTCATCACCCGCCACTGGGACACCAGCGCCTTCTACGATGTCGGCGTCACCTACCGCCCCGTCGCCTGGGACGAGGCGCGCGAGCGGCTCACCCAGGTCGACCGCGACGGGATGCAGTTCGACCTGGAAGGCAACGCCAAGGGGGTGCGCCGGTTCTGCGTCGCGGTGCGGGACGGGGCACGAATCGCGTGCCTGCTCACCGTGGCCGAAGCGGCGACGCCGCTGCGCGACGAGGCCGGCCACATCGCCGAGATCCGCGAACTCCTGTTCAAGGAGCGCGCCTGGGTCGAGGCGGCGCCATCCGAACCATTCGCCCAGACAACCGCCGCGTCGACCGGCTCTCGCGGCCAAAACGAAACAATCAAGGAGGAAACATGAAAGCCAAGCTTATCGGGTCAGCGGCCATCGCGGCCGCGCTCATCGGCCTCGGATCGCTGCAAGCGTCCGCCGCCGATCTCGTTCTCTCGCTCGGCACGCGCGGCTACGGCGCAGCGGCCGAGCGCAATCTCGCCGCCTTCAAGGAACTCCATCCCGACATCGACGTCGAATGGAACAAGGTCTCCGACGTTCCCAACGAGACGCGCAAGATCTACGTCACCAACCTGACCGCCAGGAGCCCGACGCCGGACGTCTTCGCCGTCGACGTGATCTGGGCCGGCGAGTTCGCGCAGCGTGGCTGGCTGGACCCGCTCGACGGTCTCCTCAGCGCCGAAACCATCGCCTCCTACAACCCGGCGTTCCTGGAAGCCGCGCAGGTCGACGGCAAGACGTTCGCCGCGCCGCTCTACCTCGACGGCACTCACCTCTTTTACCGCACGGACCTCCTCGAGAAGTACAACCTCGAGGTTCCCAAAACCTGGGAAGACCTGATCTCCGCCTCCAAGACCATCATGGAAGGCGAAGGCAACCCGCAATTCTACGGCTTCGTGTCGATGTGGGCGAAGATCGAGGGTCTGTTCATGAACTGGCTGTCGTTCACCAACGGCAACGGCGGCGGCTTCTATGACGCCGACGGCAACGTCGCGGTGAATTCGGAGGCCAACATCAAGGCCACCCAGACGATGGTCGACATGCTCTACGCGGACGAGATCGCGCCGCAGTCGATCCTCAACATGCGGCCCGACGATGCCCGCACGCTGTTCCAGCAGGGCCGCGCCGCGTTCCTGATGGTGCAGGGCTTCGTCTATGCCCCGCTCGCCGCCCCCGACAGCCCCGTCGCCGGCAAGTTCGACTTCACGCGCAACCCCTATTTCGAGGGCCACCCCGACGCCCATTCCACCGCCATGGGCGGCTGGTTCCTCGGCATCAACCCGAACTCCGAAAACAAGGAAGCCGCGGCCGAGCTCATCGCCTTCTTCACCAGCTACGAGCAGGAGCTGCAGGCGGCCGTGCAGGACAATCGCGCCCCCACGGTGCCGGCGGTCTACGACGACCCCGAGATGAAGAAAGCCAATGTGCTCGCCAAGTTCGGCAAGAACTACGACGTCGGCGTGGTTCGCCCGTCTGCGGGAACCGGCGAGATGTATCCGCGCGTCTCGGAGATCATGCAGCTCGAAGTGACCAATGCGCTGCATCGCCAGAAGAGCGTCGAGGAGGCCCTCAACGACGCGCAGGCGCAGATCGAGGCGCTTCTCGCCAACTGACCTGACGACCGAACGGCGGCTCCGGCCTCGCGCCGGAGCCGCGCCGATCCCTCTCCCGCGAAGATCGACACCATGAAACTCGCCAGCGCTCTCGACCGGCGGCGTCACCTCACCGGCTACGCCTTCGTCACGCCGACGATCCTCGTCATCGTGGCGATCCTCGTCTATCCGGTCATCCAGTCGGTGGTCCTGTCGTTCGGCCAGTCGAGCATCGACGGCTCGACCGGCTACACCTTCGTCGGCCTCAAGCACTATGCGAGCCTGATGGAGAACGAGCGCTTCTGGAACGCGCTCACCGTCACCTTAATCTTCACCGTGCTGACGATCCCGCTGGAGCTCGCGCTGGGCATCGGCCTGGCGCTCATCCTCAACGAGCACTTCAAGGGCAAGGGCCTCGCGCGCCTCGCGGTGCTGTTCCCGTGGGCGCTGCCTACCGCGCTCAACACCTTGATGTGGCGCTGGATGTACAACGCCGATTTCGGGCTGTTCAACGCCGTCGCGCTGCAGACCGGCATCGCCGACAAGCCCATCAACTGGCTCGGCGACCCCACCCTGGCGATGTTGTCGATGGTCATCGTCGCCGTCTGGAAGACCAGCTCCTTCATGGCGCTGATCATCCTCGCGGGCTTGCAGTCGATCCCCAAGGACCTCTACGAGGCGGGCCGCATGGACGGCATGACCCGTTGGCAGGAGTTCCGCGAGATCACACTGCCGCTTTTGAAAGGGCCGATCCTCGTCGCCCTCGTCATCCGCTCGATGGATGCTCTGCGCACGTTCGAACTGCCCTACAACCTCACCGATGGCGGGCCCGTCACCGCGACGGAGAGCCTCTCGCTCTACGCCTACAAGGTGATCTTCGACTTCATCGACTTCAACTTCGGCGCGGCCGTGGTGGTGATACAGTTCCTGGTCATCTTCGCGCTGAGCCTCGTCTACATCCTCGCGCTGCGGCCGAAGGACTGACGCCATGAAAACGCGCCCCCGCATCGGCCTTTATCTCCTGGTCGCGCTCTCGGTCGTCATCTCCTTCCTGCCGATCGTCTGGCTGATCCTCACCTCTATGAAGACGACGGCAGGCATCTATGCCTGGCCGCCGCAATACATCCCGAGCCCGTTCACGCTCGAGAACTACATCAAGATCCTGCGCGACTCGCCGGAGCTGCTGCTCTACGTCCTCAACAGCTTCATCGTCGGCGTCGGCTGCACGGCGGTAACGCTGGGGATCGGCGGACTCGCCGGCTACGCCCTGTCGCGGCTGCGCCTCAAGTACGCGGCGGCGCTCATGGTGGCGATCCTCGCCGTCTCGATGTTCCCGCCCGTATCGCTGCTGCCGTCGCTGTTCCAGAACTTCCTGGAAGCCGGCCTTCTCAACACCTACCAGGGGCTGATCCTCGCCCACACCGGCCTTTTCCTGCCGTTCGCGGTGTGGATGCTGGCGAGCTACTTCGCGACGCTCCCCACCGAGATCGAGGAGGCCGCCAAGATGGACGGCATGGGCACGCTGCGGATCTTCCTCACCGTGGTGATCCCGCTGTCGTGGCCGGGCTTCGTGGCGACCGGGCTGATCGTCTTCATCTTCTCGTGGAACGAGTTCCCGCTCGCCCTCGTCCTGATGAGCCAGAACGCCATGCGCACGGCGCCTGTCGGCATCTCGCTCTACCCCGGCGAGTACGCGTTCCCGTGGGAAACCATCTCGACGGCGACGGTGATCGCCATCGTGCCGATCCTGATCATCACCGCAATCTTCCAAAAGCAGATCGTCGGCGGCCTCACGGCCGGCGCCGTCAAGTAGGGACTGGCATGGCCACCGTCACGCTGACAAACATCGAAAAGAAATATGGCGCCGTTCGCGCCGTGGAACACTTCGACCTCGAAGTGAATGACGGCGAGTTCCTGGTGCTGCTCGGTCCCTCGGGCTGCGGCAAGTCGACGACGCTGCGCATGATCGCGGGCCTGGAATCGATCACCGCCGGCGACCTCCTCATCGGCGGCAAGCGGATGAACGAGGTGGAGCCGAAAGATCGCGGCGTCGCCATGGTGTTCCAGAGCTACGCGCTCTACCCGCACAAGACCGTGTTCGACAACATGGCGACGGCGCTCAAGCTGCAGCGCGTGCCGAAGGACGAGATCAAGCGGCGCGTCGGGGAAGCGGCGACGCTGCTCAGCCTGACCGAGCTTCTGGACCGCAAGCCCGCCGCGCTGTCGGGTGGCCAGCGCCAGCGGGTCGCCATCGGCCGCGCCATCGTGCGCACGCCCGAGGTCTTTCTGTTCGACGAGCCGCTGTCCAACCTCGACGCCAAGCTGCGCGTGCGCATGCGCATGGAGTTGCAGGAGTTGCACCGCCGCCTCGGCGTCACCTCCGTCTACGTGACGCACGACCAGGTCGAGGCGATGACGCTGGCGGACCGTATCGTGGTGATGGATTCGGGGCGGATCGCGCAGGTGGGCACTCCGCGCGACGTCTACGAGCGGCCCGCGACCGAGTTCGTCGCCGGCTTCATCGGCAGCCCGGCGATGAACTTCATCCCGCTGCGGCGCGAGGGTTCGGCCTGGAAGGCCGAGGACGGCACCATCGCCTTCGACACCTTGCCCTTCGACACCACCGGCTGCGACCGGGTGATCCTCGGCATCCGCCCCGAGCACATCGAGATCGGCGCCGCGTCCGAAACCGCGGCGAACGCCTATCCCGCCCGCGTGCGCCTCGCCGAACTGCACGGCGCCGACGCCCTGCTCGACCTCACCGTCGGCTGCGTGCAGATGCTCGCCCGCGTCGGCGGGGCGGACCACCCCACCGAAGGCACGGAACTGTCGATGGTGATCCCGCCCCGGCTGATGCACGCCTTCGACCCGGCCACCGGCAAGGCGCTTCCGCAAGGCTGACGCACGGGCGAGCCGCCGAGAGGCAGCCGCCCGCCACGCTTGCGAAAATTGCCGATCTCCAGCCCGTTAGGTCGAAATCCTCGCCAGAATGTAGTCGAGGAGGTTCCAGCGGGGCGCTTCGTCATCACGATGCTCCCCTTTGATCCAATAGGCGATCTGGCCGTCCCGGAACCCATTCTCCGCATGGAGCGCCAGCCACAGATCCATGAAGCGTGCGACGTCGGTGGAGGTCGGCGGCAGCAGGTAGGAGAAGACCAGCGGCGGACCCATGTCGGTGGGCTGCACTGCCGTGAACCCGGGATGGCCGGCCGCCCAGGAACGGGCCTGATCGAGAGACCAGATGGCCGCGGTGATCTCCGGGTGGTCGGGAAGATCGCCGTACGATTGAAGCGTGACGATGCGCGCCTTGGGGAACAGGTGCTGCAGCATCGGCAGCAGGACGGGATCGTCGAAAACGCCGAGCACGAGCCCCTCCCTGTTCGCGATCTGATCGTAGTGCAGGAAGCTTTCGGCACGGTCGGATCGCACGATCAGCGCGAGGGGACTGGCGAAATAGGGCGTGGTGACCTGCAACTTCTGCAGCCGTTGGTCGGTCACATACGCGCCGGCCATGACGATGTCGAAGGCATGCTGGGTGAGATCCGCGGTCAAATCCTCCCAGACGACCGGGACGAACTCGAGGTTCACGTGGAGGTCGCGGGCGAGCCGATAAGCGTAGCTGACATCGAAGCCGATCAGGTCGCCCGCCGCACTGAAGTAGCTGAACGGGACGACATCGTACCCATAGCCGACTCGCAGCACGCCCCGCTCGCGGATGCCGTCGAGGCTGGCGGGTCCGACAATCGGAGCTGGCCGTGGCGCGTCGGGCTTGATGACGCTTGCTTTGGTCCCGCCCAACAGTTTGGGTGAAATCGAGCGAGCGAAGATCTCGGCACCGGTTTGCGGCGGAAAGAGCCAACGCTCCGCACTGCGCGAGGCGACGATTACCACCACGATGACGACGGCGCTGATGGAGAGACCATACAGCAGGCGCCAAATCTTCCACTTCACCAGCCGATAGTACACAAGCGGCACTGCGATCGTCACGAAGCCGAAGGCCATGACCGAGGCCAGCACCTGGCCGTACCGGGTGATCGCCATGGACTCGATATAAAGTCCGATCGTCCCCGCCGGCAGTCCCACCCAATTGGCCAGGAATTGCACGCCGTCGATGGTCGCGCTCGGCGAACCGATCCCCGACAGCAACGCCATGATCGGAAGGGTCGCGTGTTGGGCCCCGTCGATCTCGGCGTGAAAATGGTAGGAGGCGTAGATGATGAAAAGCGCGATGAAATAGTTGCCCGCCTGAGCGAAGACGTATGACATCGAGAGGCTCGCGCGGATGACATCGTTCGTTTCTTCTCCGCCGAGACCGAGGCGAGCGGTCACGCGTTCAGCCGCCTTTTGCACGAAAGGCAGTGCGGAGACCGACAACGTCGTGACCAGCGCAAGCACCAGCGCCGGCCGCAACTCGGCCAGAAGCTCGCGAGCGGACGCCGGTGCGATCGCCGAAAGGGCCGCGGGCAGGACGATGAAGGCGAGCACCGCCGTCCCGATCAGGAACAGGCACAGATAGACGGAAAGCTTTCCCGCCACTTCCGGTTCGATCGTGCCCGCTGTGCTGGCGAACAGAGCGAATACGCCGATGGGGGCGAAGTAGACGACCCAGCCCCAGATGGCCAGGCTCGCCCTTCGGATGACCTCGACCGTCTCCAGAAACGAAGCTTTGGTCTCCACGGTCTGGACGGCGATACCGAAGGCCACGGCAAAGATCACCACGGCCGGAATGTAGTTTTGTCCCAGAGCCGCGATGATGTTCGCCGGAACCAGGAGGGACACCAGAGAGATGGCCCCACCTGTGCTCCCGGCCGTGATCTCGAATGGCGGCGGAGCAGGTGGAATCGCGAGCCCCAGCGCGAAAATGATGACGAAGGTGACCACCCAAAGAAACAGGTAGACGACCCAGCTCGCGCGAAAAAGGCGCCAGGCGCGCTTGGAAGCGAGCCGCCCCAGACCTCCGATCAGCGAGCTCAGGAGGTAGGGATACACGACGCTTTCGAGCATCATCGAGTAGGCGGTGCCGATGGGCCGCAGCACCGCCGTCCGTTCACCCAGCACGACGCCGGCGAGCACTCCCAAGAACGCGCACGTCAACACCCAGATGGGCAAATTCCGACGCACATCGCCATGCGTTCTCGTGAGTGATTTTGCGCCTCGCCACCCCATCCCACGTTGCCCCTTGCGATCAACACACAGCTCAATGCGTCACCGTACAAGTGCCTGTTGGGCCGGGGCAACATTCATGACCAGTGGCAGACGATATGCTCGCCTCGCATTCGGGGCATATGAGTTGGTCAGACGCGCAATTTATCTTGCGAATCTCGGCCTTTTACTTTTGTCACGGCCGCATTCTGCGGTCGCGCTGCCGCCCGGTGTCGCCCGTCAATTGCGCGCCGCCGTGCCGCCTGCCCCGGCCGAAGCGGGAGCGACGGCGTGATTGCGGCGGGCCTTCGCCTCGTAGAGCCGCTGGTCGGCTGCGGCGGCAAGCTCCTCAAGCGTCATTCCATCTTCGCGCAGGGTGGCCCAGCCCACGCTCACTGACAAAAGACCGGGCGCCTTGTCCATCGGCGTCGACTGCGTGGCTGCCTTGATCTCGTTGGCCATGCGGGCCGCCGGCTGATGCGCCGACGCGGAGAGGAGAACGAGGAACTCGTCGCCGCCCACCCGGTACACCGCATCGGTGGACCGCACCGTGCGCATCATCAGATCCGCGACGAAGTGCAGAGCGGCATCACCCGCGGCGTGCCCGAAACGGTCGTTGACCTCCTTGAAATGGTCGATGTCGATGGCGAGGATGCCGAGCGGCTTCCCGGTGGTGAGCGCCGACTGAACCGCACTCGGTCCTTCATCGAGGAAGGCCCGGCGATTGCGGGCAAGGGTCAGGGGATCGATGCGGCTCTCGTGATGCAGCGCTTCGAAGCGCTGGCGGTAGGTGAGCACGCCGAACACGTCGCGCAGCGAATGCCGCCCCTCCTCGGGCAGATGCTCCACGTAGCGCAGATACGCCCACAGCATCCCGCTGAAGACCCCCGCCGCGACGATCTTGCCGACGAGCCCGCCGTAGCTCGCCGACAGCGGCACTCCGAAATAAAGGTTGAGGACGGCGAAGAAGGCGACGTGGTCGACGGCAAGGACCACCGCCACCGTCCCCCAGAGTTGCAGGAACAGCGGCATCTTCCAGATGCGCGACGCCTTCTCGTAGAGGAGGATCACCGCGATGCAATCGATGAACAGCAGCAGCGTACCCCAAACGGACAGCCATGCCGACTTGGCGACGACCGAGATGGCGCCGCGCATGAGGCTTTCATCCGCCGGCGTCTGCTGGCTGATCAGGAGGAGGAGCAGGACGATGAGGAGGTTGCCGACCAGAAGGCCGTAAATCGGCTGGCGGACGCTCTCCGCGTCCTCGCGGATGTAGGCGAGGAGCAGGAGCGGTAGCTTGCCTGCAAACAGCAAGACCGAGCCCGGCGTATAGACGATCGGCCCGACAGAAACGAACACGGCGATCGCGAGATACGTCTCAGCAAAAGTGAGCGCGCACAAAGTGCAGAAGAACGTGCCGATGCCGACGATATGGCGCAGCCGGAACAGTGCCAGCATCACGCCGTAGTATAACGCAACCTGGGCAACCAGAATGATGACGTCGCGCATCATACGGCGCGTCGAACCCGTTCAGAGGCACGCGAAATCGGGCGCGCTGCTGCACCTGTCGAAACGCTCATCGCAGAATGACATGACCGCGCGCGAGGGTAGGAAAACGTGCTTATTGTGTCCACACCATCTCGGATCACGGAGGGGCATTTTGGTGTGATGTGTCCGTACATCACCAATCAATTTCTCGGCAGACCAGATCGAGTCGGCGCCCATATTGCAGACCCTGAGCGTTATCTTTCAAGTTCCGTGCCGGAAATGCTGCCGGGGTGTCCCCAGGCGGGCCGACACCGGGCCGCTCCAGGCTTCTTTTCTGGTTCAAACCTTTCCCGGCGCGTCGCATGAGACGATCGATGTGCAATCGAGGTCGCGGGCTACGGCTCGCGACGATAAATCGCCGTGTACGCAACCGGATGAGGCGCGGTTTCCAGGTAGGTCAACTCGATCTCGTTGGGGCCAAGCACTTCGCCGAGCAGGATACCGCGATCTTCGGTCTCGACCAGCCGCAGCGTGTCGCCATCCGACGAGACGGTGCCGATGAATGGTTCCGACGCGCCCGTGGTGGGCTGGTCGCCGACGTAGCCGGGATCGACGCCCTCAGTTGATTTCCACGTCCGATACCCGCGCAACTGGTTGCCGTGCATCTCTTCAACGACGATGGACAGGATGCGCGGCGTCTCCACGATGCCGTTTTCAGTCTCCAGCGCGACAACGGCGTTGCCCGTCCAGGTGCCGACCAGGTCCGGCGTCTGCGCCGAAGCCCCGGAGCTGCAGATCGCGAACATCGCGAGAACGAGGCATTGCTGAGCGAATTTCATGTTGTTTTCTCCCTTGGGCGGGCCGCGTGCGGAGCATATCCACCAGCCAAGGCCATCACCATCCCGCGTTTTACGACGAACGATCGGCCGCAAAAAGCGAGGCGCTGCCAGAATATCGACCGCTTCGGCCATCCGCCTCGGGGCGTGGCGCCCTGGTAGACGACGTGCCTTTCCATGCCGGCCAGCGCGACACGCCGGCGATTGCTGGAGGGCTGAGGCAGGGCTACCTCGCCGATGCGGCCACTCCCGGAACCACGATGAAGCGGACGTCAATTAACGTTTAACGAAGACAATGGAGGGACCGCTTTCGAAGCGCGATGCAATCGCGATGGATTTGGCGGCGGCCTTGCCATGGTCTTTTGCCGCATTTACTCGCGATTCGAGATGGGTTAACGCCGCATCAAGGATCTCGTCCGCGCCAAGCGCAGGATGTTGCCGGTATTTCCTTGCACTCGAGAGCGGTCTACAATAGCAAGCGGTGCGCAATGTGAGGGATAATCTCGTGCGCGGCGAAGCCATCCGTGCGTAGGGGTTCCCATGTTTGTAACATCGCTGATCGATACGGCTCGACGCGGCAGGTCTCGAGCATGATCTTCGACCCAACCTGCATCGCGTGCCCAAACTGCGACGTGCTGCATAAGGTCGCCCCGGCCGCGGTCGCGACCCGGGCAAAGTGCGCGCAGTGCGGCTATCGGCTCACGTCGGGACGCCCGGAGGCGATCGCCCGCGTGGTGGGGCTCGCGCTCACCTCGATAATCCTGATGGGGGTTGTCCTGTTCGCGCCGTTCCTGCGGCTGAACGCGGGGCCGTTCGGGTCCGCGGCATCCGTCGTCGACGTGGTGCTCGGCTTCGCAACCGGCATTATGGTGCCACTTGCGCTGTCGGTGCTCTGTTTCATCATCGTGCTGCCGGTTGCGCGCGCGGCGCTTCTGCTTTACGCGCTGTCGCCCATCATCGCGGGCGTAGGCAACTTTCCCGGCGCACCAGCCGCGCTACGCTTCGCCTTTTCCCTGAAACCCTGGGCGATGGCCGAGATCTTCATGGTCGGGGTCGCCGTGGCCCTCGTGAAGCTTGCCGGCATGGCGCGGGTGGAGATGGGCGCCGCTTTCTGGGCGTTCGCGCTCTTCGTGCTCGTGAACGCCTTCCAGGACACCTTCATGTGCAGGAACACGCTATGGACCGCTCTGTCAGCTCGCCGTCGTTGACGACGGCACGACGCGCCGGGCTCGTCGCCTGCCGCAGCTGCGGGATCGTCAGCCCCTTCGGCACCCGGGCGTGCCTGCGGTGCGGCTCGCGCCTTGAAAGCCGCGACGAGGCGAGCCTGCAGCGGGTCTGGGCGTGGCTCCTCGCGGGCCTCATCGTCTACATCCCGGCGAACACCTACCCGATGCTGCGCACGACACAACTCTTTCAGACATCGGAGTCTACCATCGTGGGTGGCGTGGTTGAGCTCGTCCATCACCACGCCTACGCCATCGCGGCGATCGTATTCATCGCGAGCGTCGTGATCCCGGTTGGAAAGTTTCTCGTCATCGGCTATCTCGCCGTCCTCCTGCGCCGCCCGCACGGGCAGGATCCCCACAAGCTGCACACGCTCCATACCGCGGTGGAGTTCATCGGTCGGTGGTCGATGATCGACGTCTTCGTCGTCGCCATCCTCACCGCGCTCGTGCAGTTCGACGTGGTCGCGTCCGTGAAGCCTGGGCTCGCGGCGGCCTGCTTCGCGCTTTCGGTGGTCTTCACGATGCTGTCGGCACAGGCCTTCGATCCGCGCCTCATCTGGGACCGCATCAAAGAGGAATCTCCGCGATGACCGCCCATGACCTCGCCACGCCGACCCCAGACTTCGGCCGCCGTCGTCCCTCCCTCGTCTGGCTGATGCCGATCCTTGCGCTCGGCGTCGCCGGCGCGGTCGTGTGGCGGAGCTATGCCGATCAGGGCCCGCTCATCACCGTCACCTTTCCGACCGCCGCCGGCATTCAGGCCGACACGACGGAGCTGCGCATCCGCGATCTGCGGGTCGGGATCGTCGAGAAGGTGGGCTTTTCCGAGGGAATGGCGGCGGTGGAGGCCGAAATCCGTCTCGACAAGAGCATCGCCCGCTATGTGGATGCCGATGCGAGCTTCTGGCTCGTGCAGCCGCAGGTGACGGCACGCGGCGTCACCGGGATCGGCACGCTCCTGTCGGGCGTCTATATCGCCGCGAGCTGGGACGGCGAGCCTGGCGCGCCTGCCGACCACTTCACCGCCCTCACCACGCCGCCGCTGGCCACCTTCGGCGAGGTGGGGACGCGCATCGTCCTGCGCACGCGGGCGGGCGGCCAGCTCGCCGCCGGCGCACCCGTCCTTGCCAGCGGCATCGAGGTGGGGCGGATCGGCCAGCCGGTCCTGTCGGAGAACGGGTCGACGGTGACGATGGAGGCGTTCATCGTCGCCCCCTACGATGACCGGCTCACCACCAACGCACGGTTCTGGGACGCGTCGGGGCTCACTGTGAACGTCGGCGCGGCGGGCC